>NZ_JBVAYY010000001.1:0-243 GCF_055412885.1 Pseudarthrobacter leeuwenhoeki
GTTAGGGCGTACGCCCGCGGCGGGCGTGCCCCGCCGTCGTGCACGCTCCGCGCGGTGACGGTGACGGTGACGGTGACGGTGACGGGGACGGGGACGGGGACGGGGACGGTGACGGTGACGCGCAATCCCGCACATGACACGGAAAAGCGCCGGCGCGGCCGAATTCCGGTAGCGGCGGGGCTTTTGCGCAGCGCGGGGCGAAATCCGCAACGCAGCAAGGAGGACGGCTGGCTACTCTGCTAT
>NZ_JBVAYY010000001.1:289-335792 GCF_055412885.1 Pseudarthrobacter leeuwenhoeki
CGGCTGGCTACTCTGCTATGTCGGCGTGGGTTGGGGCGTACGCCCGCGGCTGGCTACTCTGCTATGTCGGCGTGGGTTGGGGCGTACGCCCGCGGCTGGCTACTCTGCGATGTCGAGGTGCGTCAGGGTGTGCACACGCACCGCGGGCGTGCCGCGGCGGCGGCCAGGGTCCGGGGCGCGGGCTGAGTGAATCCGCTATGAAAACGGACAGCCGCCACGTGGATCCACGTAGCGGCTGTCCGAAATCGGCGCGGGTTACCGGAACTACAGCACCCGGCTGAGGAACTCCTTGGTGCGGGGATGCTGCGGGTTGGTCAGGACCTTCTGGGGATCGCCGGATTCCACCACGACGCCGTCGTCCATGAACGTCAGGCGGTCGCCAACTTCACGGGCAAAGCCGATCTCGTGGGTCACCACAATCATGGTGATGCCTGACTTGGCGAGGTCCTTCATGACGTTCAGGACATCGCCCACCAGCTCGGGGTCCAGCGCGGAGGTGGGTTCATCGAAGAGCATCAGCTCCGGATCCATGGCGAGGGCGCGGGCAATGGCCACCCGCTGCTGCTGCCCGCCGGAAAGCTGCGACGGGTAGTGGCCGGAATGGTCCGAGAGCCCCACGCGGTCCAGCAGTTCCATGGCCCGCTTCCGGGCAGCATCCCGGGACTGGCCCTTGACCTGGACCGGTGCCTCCATGACGTTGTAGAGGGCTGTCTTGTGCGGGAACAGGTTGAAGCGCTGGAACACCATGCCGATCTCGCGGCGCTGGGAGGCGATCTCCTTGGTTGTGAGGTCATGAAGCCGGCCGTTGACTTCGCGGTAGCCGATCAGCTTCCCGCCCACGGAGATACGGCCCGCGCTGATGGTCTCCAACAGGTTAATGCACCGCAGCATGGTGGACTTGCCGGACCCGGACGGGCCGATGACCACGGACACCTCGCCCCGGTTCACCTCCAGGTCGATGCCGCGCAGCACGTGGTGGTGGCCGTAGAACTTGTGGAGGCCCTCGATCCGCACCAGCGGTGTCTCAGTGGTAATCGTCATTTTGCCTCCTCCACGGGAAAGTTCTTCGTCACGGCGGGCCCGGCCGTGCCGCTCGGCGCACCGGCGCGGGCGGCCTTGGCTGCCGCCGGGTTGATCGCGGCCGGAGCAAGGTTGTCCACTCCCTTGCCGTAGTAGGCCTCAATGTAATGCTGGCCCACCATCAACACGCTGGTGATCACGAGGTACCAGATAGCCGCCACGATCAGCAGAGGCACCGGCAGATAGGTCCGGTTGGCCAGGGTGTTCGTGGCAAACGTCAGGTCCAGGGTGAACGGCACGGCCAGGACCAGGGAGGTGGTCTTGAGCATGCCGATGGTCTCGTTGCCGGTAGGCGGCACGATCACCCGCATGGCTTGCGGCAGGACGATCCGCCACATGATCTTGGTCTTGCCCATGCCCAGGGCCTCGGCAGCTTCCTCCTGGCCGCGGTCCACTGACTTGAGGCCGGCCCGGAAAATTTCCGCCAGGTAGGCTGACTCGTTCAGGCCCAGGCCCAGGATGGCCGCGGCCGTGGTTGTGATCACAGCGCTCGTGTCCAGGCTGAACCACTCGGGTCCGAACGGGACGCCGGCGGTGATCTTGGGGTACAGGACGGAGATCAGGCCCCAGAACACCAACTGGGTGTACACCGGAGTGCCGCGGAAGAACCAGACCCAGGCCCAGCTGGACGAGCGGAGCACCGGGTTCTCCGATTGGCGCATGAAGGCCAGAAGGACGGCCAGGACAATGGCCAGGACCATGGAGGCCACGGTCAGCAGCAGCGTCCAGCCGACACCCTGAATCACCTTGGTATCAAGGATGTAGGTCCCGACGATGTCCCAGCGGAAATTGGGGTTGGTGAACAGGCTCTGCAGGAACAGCGCGAGCGCGCCGAGGATGATGATGGCGCTGATCCAGCGGCCCGGGTGCCGGACGGGCACCGGCTTGTTTAGTACTACCGGTGCCTCGTCCTTGCCCTGATCACTGTCCATCTGTGCACCTGGTGTGTGGCCGGTTGCGGGAAGACTCAAGAGCCGACCGCCGGGTTGACCTCGGACTTGGTGATGGCGCCGTCGGCGTTACCCCAGCCTTCCAGGATCTTCTTGTACGAGCCGTCCTCGATGAGCTTGCTGACGGTCTTCTGGATGACCTCGGCCAGGGCCATGTCCGACTTGGCCACAGCGATCCCCTGCGGGGCGGAATCGTAGACGTCGCCGAGTTTTTCGATCTGGCCGTTGGTCTGGGTGATGCCGTAGCCAATGATCGGCGAATCGGCTGCCATCGCTTCGACGCTGCCGTTGACCAGCCGGGTGGTGATGTCCGTCTGGTTCTTGAGCGTCACGATGTTGATGGGCTGCTTGCCCTCGGCCTCGCACTTCTTGCTCCGGTCCGTCAGGTCCGGATCTTCCTGGACGGTACCGGTCTGCACACCGACGGACTTGCCGCAGAGGTCATCGAGGGAGATCTTCTTCGGGTTGCCCTTCTGCACGGCCCAGGCGGTGCCGGCGTTGAAGTAGCTGACCATGTTGACCGCTTCGAGCCGCTCCGGGTTGATCGTGAAGGAGGAGATGCCGAGATCGTACTTCGGGCCCAGGGCCGGGAGGATGCCGGTGAATTCGGACGTCTGGACCTGGACCTTCAGGCCCAGGGTGGCGCCGATCGCCTTGGCGATGTCGACGTCGTAGCCCACGGGGGTCTGGCCGTCGTTGCCGAGGAATTCCGCGGGGGCGTAGGTGGTATCCGAGCCCACGGTCAGGGTGCCCTTGGACTTGATGGCCTCCGGCACCATGGCCGCCAGGGCGTCGTCCTTCTGGACGGTGCCGGGGTCGAAACTGGCCGCAGCGCTGCCGGACGGCGTCGCCGCGCCGGGGGTTCCGGATTCGGAGGCGTTGGTGCAGGCGGACAGAGACAGTGCGCCGATGGCAAGCATGGTGGCTGCCTTGAGGGTGGAGGTGCCCAGGAGCGAACGGGAGATCTGCATTTTCTTACCTTTTCGTCGCAGGAGGGGTGCATAACTGAGTTGGTTTATAGTGTATCGCCGAACAAGAGATGTGCGTCACAGGAAACTAAGTTTCACTATGGGATAACTGTTTCGGGGTTGAACGCAAGACTTTCACACGCTGGAGTGTCTGAAATCCCGGATTGAGGAACCGGAATTCCCGGACTCTAGCTGCTGATGCCGAGGGACTCCAGCATGGGCCGGAACTTCGCCCAGGTTTCGGCGAGTTCGGCTTCCGGCACGGAGCCCTCGACGATGCCACAGCCGGCGTACAGCCGCACGGTGTCCGGGGACTCGATGACGGCGCCGCGCAGCGCGATGCCCCATTCGCCGTTGCCGGCCGCGTCGAGCCAGCCGACCGGTCCGGCGTAGGGGCCGCGGTCCAGGTGCTCCAGCTTGCGGATCAGCGCGCCCGCCACGGTGGTCGGTGTGCCGCAGACCGCCGCCGTGGGATGCAGGGCATTAATCAGCGCGAGGCAGGTGGGCACATGGCCCTCCACCTCGGCGAGCTCCGCTTTGACGTCCGAGGCGAGGTGCCAGACGTTGGGCAGCTCCAGGATGAAGGGTTCGCTGTGGGCGTTCATCGCTTCCGAGAACGGTGCCAGCTGCGTGGTCAGCGACGCGATGGCGATGTCGTGTTCATGCCGCTGCTTCTCGGATCCAGCCAGCACGCGCTCGGCGAACTCCAGCGGCGAGCCGTCCATCCCGTCGGCGTCGCGGCGGTCCAGGGTGCCGGCCAGGACGCGGGCCTGCGCGGTGCGGCCCTCCACCTGGATCAGCATCTCCGGGGTCGCGCCCACGAGCCCGTCCACCCCGTAGGTCCAGCATTCGCGGTAGCGGACGGCAAGCTGGCGCAGGATCTCGGCGGCATTGACCCCGGCCGGGACGGTGGCCACGATGTCGCGGGCCAGCACCAGCTTCTCCAGCGCCCCGGTGCGGATTTCCGCCACGCCCGCGGCCACAGCCGCCATCCAGTCTTCCTCGCTGAGGGAACCGGTGTGCAGCGTCGCCCCGGCGGCCAGCGGCACAGGACGCACGACGGCGGCGCCAGGCTGGGTGGCGACGCCGGCCTGGGTGCCGTTCCCGGCGGTGCCGTTGCCGGCGGTGCCGTTGCCGGCGGTGCCGTCCGCAGCGGTGCCGATTGCGGCAGTGCCGGATCCCGGCGTCGGGCCGTCCGCCGGCGTGCCGGCAGCACGTCCACCGGCCAGCCAGCGGTCCAGCGCGGCGCGGGCGCCCGCTGCGGTGAGGCCGCCGTCGTCGAACGTCATCTGGGTGAGCCAGGCCTTGCCGTCACGCAGGCCGACGACGATTTCGGGAACGATCAGCCTTGAGGCGTGCGCGGAGGCTTTGGAGAAGGCGAAGGAGCCGAACGCGACGGGGCCGGTGCCGGGCCAGCCCACGGGATCATCGATCTCGGCCTCGAGGACCAGGTGGCGCCACCAAATGTCCGCCTCGAGGAAACGCTCGGGTCCCGTGGCGGTGAACCGGGCCACCTCGCCGAAGCCGACCAGGCCGGCTTCGCGGCGGGTCCAGCAGAGGAGGTCGTCCCGGACCAGAAACGACGGCAGCCCCCCGGGGAATGATTCTGCATCGAGGGGGACTGTCAAGGTTCGGAACGCGCTCGTCATAGTGAGACAACACTACTCCCGCACCGCCGGAGGACCCGCCCCGGCGCCGCGGAGGCCCGGTTCAGCCCCAGTTCAGGGCGTGGTTGGGCGAGTTGGGCGCCGGTTAGGGCGTGTGCTGATCATTTGAGACAATGACAGGGTGAACCGAGCATCCTTGGATAAGCGTCCGGACGAAGTAGCCACGATGTTTGACGACGTCGCCCCCAAATACGACGTCGTCAACGATGTCCTGTCGATGGGACAGACGCGCCGATGGCGCAAGATTGTGGTCGAAGCCATGGAGGTGAAGAGCGGCCAGCGGGTGCTCGATCTCGCCGCCGGAACCGGCACTTCCAGCGAACCGTATGCCGACGCCGGCATCGACGTGATCGCCTGCGACTTCTCCCTCGGCATGCTCAAGGTCGGCAAGCGCCGCCGCCCCGACATCGACTTCATCGCCGGTGACGCCACACGCCTGCCGTTCGCGGACAACACCTTCGATGCCAGCACCATCTCCTTCGGGCTGCGCAACGTCAACGAACCGAAGAAGGCCCTGGCCGAGATGCTGCGGGTCACCAAGCCCGGCGGCAAGCTGGTCATCGCAGAGTTCTCCCAGCCCGTGGTGCCGCTGTGGCGCACCATGTACACCGAATACCTCATGCGCGCCCTGCCCGCGATCGCCGTCAAGGTCGCCTCCAACCCGGACGCCTACGTCTACCTCGCCGAGTCCATCCGCGCCTGGCCGGACCAGGACCACCTCGCCGCCTGGCTGCAGGAATCCGGCTGGGACAAGGTTTCCTACCGCAACCTCAGCGGCGGGATCGTCGCCGTGCACCGCGCCGTCAAGCCCGGCGCCGGGGCCGGCCCCGCAACGGACCCTGCCGCGGGCGCGAAGGCGCTGGCGAACCACACCGGACCGGTGGCGAAGCTGCGCCGCAACATCATCCGGCCCGCGCGTTAGCCCGTCGCCGCCGTGAAAGTGACACCGTGAAAGTACTGATCGTCGGAGCCGGTCCGGCCGGATCCACTGCCGCCTATTACCTGGCGCAGGCGGGCATCGACGTCACGGTGCTGGAAAAAACCAGCTTCCCCCGCGAAAAGGTCTGCGGCGACGGACTCACCCCCCGCGCCGTCCGCGAGATCCAGAAGCTCGGCCTGCCGCACCCCGAAGCTGAGGGCTGGCGCCGCAACAAGGGCCTGCGACTGCTGGCCGGCGGCCGCAGCATCGAACTGCCCTGGCCCGAGGTCTCCGACTTCCCGCAGTACGGCCTGATCCGCACCCGCCTGGGCTTCGACGAGGAACTGGCCCGGCACGCCCGGTCCGCGGGCGCCGTCGTGCTCGAACGCCACAGCGTCACCGAGGCACTGCGCTCCGACGACGGCCGCGTCACCGGGGTCCGCGCGGCCCTGCTGGACGAATCCGGCCGCAAGACGGGGGAGACCCGGGACTTCGCCGCCGACGTTGTGCTCGCTGCGGACGGGAACTCCAGCCGCACCGCCGTGTCGCTGGGCATCGGCAAGCGCGATGACCGGCCGCTCGGCGTCGCCGTCCGCACCTATTTCACCTCCCCGCGGCACGACGACGACTGGATGGAAGGCTGGCTGGAACTCCCCGGCCGCGACGGAAAGCTGCTGCCCGGCTACGGCTGGGTGTTCGGCGTCGGCGACGGCACCTCCAACGTGGGCCTGGGGATCCTGAACTCGTCCAAGGAATTCGGCAAGCTGGACTACAAGCAGGTCCTGCGCGAATGGACCGCCGGCATGCCCGCCGAGTGGGGCTTCACCCCGGAGAACCAGGTCGGCGAGATCCGCGGCGCCGCGCTGCCGATGGGCTTCAACCGCACCCCGCACTACTCGCCCGGCCTGCTGCTGCTCGGCGACGCCGGCGGCATGGTCTCCCCGTTCAACGGCGAGGGCATCTCCTACGCCATGGAGTCCGCCCGGTTCGCGGCCGAGTTCATCATCGACGGCGCCGCCCGCTCGGCCTCGGCCGGCTGGAGCGAGGCCGACGCCGACGCGCACCTCGCCCGGTACGCGGACTACGTGCGGGACCAGTGGGGGTCGCACTTCACCCTGGGCCGGGCCTTCGCGGCCCTGATCGGCAAGCCGGCCGTGATGAAACTGGCCCTCCGGACGGGCATGCCCATTCCTGTCCTGATGCGCTTCGTGGTCCGGCTGCTGGCCAACCTGACCGATCCCGCGGCCAAGGGCTTCGAGGACCGCGTCATCCGGGTGCTGGAATCGCTGGTCCCGGCGACGTCCAACCAGGGCGCCCCTTCTCACACCAGCACCAACTCCCCGGTTTCCGCAACAAAAGTTAGGGTTAACCCGTGACCAACTCTGCAGACCAAAGCTGGACGCACGCCGGACACGGCCTGCCGAGCTCCGAGCCCAGCCTCAACACCACCGCGATCGCCACCGGATTGCAGCTGCCGGCCGGCTTTGCCGCGATCGCCGGGGACCCCGAACTGGGGCCTGCGATCACCACCAACCTGGCCCGCGTGGAGAAGAAGCTGCGCGAAGCCATTGCCAACTCCGATCCGCTGGCTGACGCGACGTCGCGCCACCTCGTGGAAGCCGGCGGCAAGCGCATCCGGCCTTTGTTGACGCTGCTCTGCGCCCACCTCGGTGATGCCTCCCGGCCCGCCGTGGTGCAGGCCGCCGTCGTCGTTGAACTGACCCACCTGGCGACGCTCTACCACGACGACGTGATGGACTCCGCGCCGTTCCGCCGCGGCGCCCCCACGGCCCACGAGGTCTGGGGCAACTCCGTCGCGGTCCTGACCGGCGACCTGATCTTTGCCCGCGCGTCCATCCTGGTCTCCGAACTCGGGTCCCGCGCGCTGGGCATCCAGGCCCGCACCTTTGAACGGCTCTGCCTGGGCCAGCTGCACGAAACCGTGGGCCCGCGCCCGGACGAGGACCCGGTGGAGCATTACCTCTCGGTCATCGCGGACAAGACCGGTTCGCTCGTGGCGGCCTCCGGTCAGCTCGGCGCGATCTTCTCCGGCGCCGACGAAGCCTACGAGCCGATGCTGGTCGAGTACGGCGAGAAGGTGGGAGTGGCCTTCCAGCTCGCCGACGACGTCATCGACGTCACCGGCGTTAAGGTCAAGTCCGGCAAGTCCCCGGGCACCGACCTGCGCGAAGGTGTGCCGACGCTGCCCGTGCTGCTGCTGCGCAAAAAGGCCGAGGCCGGCGACCAGTCCGCCTTCGAACTCCTGAAGCTCATCGACGGCGACCTCAGCTCCGACGAGGCCCTCGCAGCCGCCGTCGCCGGCCTGCGGGAACACCCCGTCACGGCGGAATCCTGGGTGGTGGCCCGGGCCTGGGCCGACGAGGCGATTGCCGCCCTCGCGCCGCTGCCCGAGGGTGTGGTCAAGACCTCGCTGAGCAACTTCGCGCTGGCCGTGGTGGACCGCGCCAGCTGAGCTTGGCGGGGTTTCTTCGGTAGGCGGGGCACCTGGCAGCTGCTGCCCTGGCGCGGGCCGCCGGCGGCGGCACTCCCGGCGCTTCCCCCATAGCGGGTTCTCCGGCTTAAACGGAATGGCCCCGGTTCGTTACAACGTTTCCAGTCATCCGTTGTGTCGAACCGGGGCCATTTCTCCGTTCGCATCAGATCCACCGGAGGCATTTGGTGAACCCATGAATGAGCATATGACAGAAATGTCACGCTGTCTATGGTCTGTGTAAATTGCTTGTCACAGGATTGTTGGGTGATTCCCGGCGGACTTTCCCCACGTATCAACGTTTCAATGACCGAACCCCTGGCCTGTCGCTGCGGCACGCCGTGGGGGTGTCTGATAAGTGGGGAAATCCGGCGGGGAGTTTGTCCACATAGTCCAACCGCCGGGTCTAGGACGTGGTCACCGCCGGGTCTGCTGGAGTCATGGACCTCACCGAGTACTTGAAATACGCCGGCTCGGTGGCCCGGACGGCGACGCTGTTGCAGGCCGGATTCACCGAACGGACCATCAGGAGCACCCTGGCTGCCGGGCAGGCGGTGCGGTTGCGGCACGGAGTAGTGGCGCTGCACGGTGCGCAGCCGGACCTCGTTGCCGCCGTGCTGGCCAACGGCCTGCTGTGCTGCGCCTCGGCGGCCCCGCACCACGGGCTCTGGAGACTTTTTGCCCCGGAGCGGCCGCATCTGCTGTGCCGGCATGGCTCGGCTGTCGGCGTCGTGGTTCATCGTGGCAGTGTGGTGCCGCCGGATTTCCCCCGCCCGGTGGCCGGGTTGACCGACTCGTTGCTGCATGCCGTGCGATGCCTGCCAGCCGTGGAAGCCGCGGTCATGGTCGAAAGCGCCCTGGTTCAGGGCCGCACCACGCTCGGCTATCTCGGGGAACGTCTTCCGGGAAACCGAAACGGAGGGGCACGCAGGGTCCTGGGGCTGGTCGACGGAACCGCGGACTCCGCGATAGAAGTTGTGGCCAGGCTGCTGTTCCGGAGTGAAGGGATCTTCACCCAGACGCAGATGGACCTGCCGGGAATCGGCATCGTGGATTTCCTGCTGGAAGGCTTCCTTATCGTGGAGATCGATGGAAGCACACACCTGGAAGCCCGGCAGGTCAAGAAAGACCGCCTGAGGAACAATGCCAGCACACTCACCGGCTACGCCGTACTCCGGTACGGGTACCAGGACGTTGTCTACAACCCGCAGAAGATCGTCCGGGAAGTGTGGCAGGTTCTGCGGGGCCGGGTGGTGCGCTGAGATTCCCCACTTGTGGCTTCCCGACGCCGGGAATCCCCGGCGGTTCGGGGCAACACGCGGGTTGCGCCAGTCAAAGGTGGGGAGAATCCGCCGGCCAGAGGAGCCTAGTCCTCGTCCTCGCCGTTGAACGCCCACTCGAACATGTCGAAGACGAACTCGGAGAACGTGCCTTCTTCGCTCTTCCACTGGCCGCGGGCGTTGTTGCGGCGGTACACGATCGGGTCCGGGACGCTGAGGTCGCCGACCCGGAATCCCCAGGTGAACTGTTCTTCCTCGTCCTCGAGGAACATGAGGAAGCCTTCGTCATCGACTTCCAGCTCTTCGGGGTCCCAGAAGTAGTGGTACGCCTCCATGATGTCCTCGCAGCCGCCGACCGCGAGGTAGAACTCCCGCAGCACCATCGGCACCTGGAACTGGTGCTCGGCGAGAGCCTCGTCCAGCTCCCCGGTCTGGAGGCCATCCTCTTCCTGCCATTCGTCTTCGAGATACTTTGGAACAAGCGCGCGGAACTTCTCGAGGAACATGTCAGTCATAGTACTTATCCTAGCTAATCCCGGGGCCCGCCATTCGCCGCGCCCAGGCCGAACCGGTGCCAGCCGTGGACCGCCAGCGGAACGTGCCACTGGCGCCGCCAGGCCGTGACGCGGAAGGCGAAAACGAGGGCCGCAACGGCCCCCGCGGTGACCGCATTGAAGGTGCCGGTGACGGACAGGGCCATGGTCAGTGCCGCCCCCGCAAACGCCGGCAGCGCGTAGATGTCCTTCGGGTCGAACAGCTGCGGCACCTCATTGGCGGTGATGTCGCGCAGCAGTCCGCCGCCCACCGCCGTTGTGACCCCAAGGAGCACCGCAGAAATCGGGTTCATCCCGGCGGCCATCGCCTTGAGGGTTCCGGTGATGCAGAAGAGGGCCAGGCCGCCGGCGTCGAACAGGATGAGCAGCGAGGTGTAGCGCTGGACACTGGAGAACAGGAAGTAGACCAGCGCCGCGGCCAGCAGTGGCGGCGCCAGGTAGGCCGGGTTGGTGAAGGCCGCTGGCGGTCCGGCGTTGATGATGATGTCGCGGATGACGCCGCCGCCCAGGCTCACCACCGAGGCCAGCAGCAGGGAGCCGATGATGTCGAACTGTTTCCGCGCCGCGAGCAGGGATCCGGAGACCGCGAAGAAGAAGACACCGGCCAGGTCCAGCCAGAGCAGGACAGCGCTGAAGGAAAAAGTCATGGAGGGTCCCGGTGGGATATCAGGGGGCGGATGGGGCGGCTCCAAGGCTACGCTAACGGCTATGAATAGCCCCATCCTGATCGCCTGCGCCCACGGCACCTCCAGCACCGAGGGTGCCGCCGAAGTCAACGCCCTCCGGGACGGGATCGCCGCGCTGCGGCCCGGACTCGACGTCCGCGCGGCCCACGTCGACGTCCAGGACCCCGGGCTGCCGGACGTCGTCGCGGGCCTGCCGGCGGGGGAGGCCGCCGTCGTGGTCCCGCTGCTGCTCAGCGTCGGGTACCACGTCAAGGTGGACATCGCCCGGGCCGTCACGAGCCGCCCGGACACCCGCGCGGCCGCCCCGCTGGGGCCCGATCCGCGGCTCGCGGCGCTGCTGGACGTCCGGCTCCGGGAGGCCGGCGTGACCGACAACGACGCCGTGATCCTCGCCGCTGCCGGGTCCTCCGACCCCACCGCCGCGCAGAATGTCGAGGAACTCACGGGCCAGCTGCGTGCCCTGCGGTCCAACCGCATCGTCGCCGCGTACGGGGCGTCCGCGAAGCCGTCGGTGCCCGAGGCCGTGGCCATGCTCCGCGAGGAGGCCGCCGGCGGCGCCGGCGCGGGGGAGCCCGCCGGGGCAGTGGACCCGGGCGGCCGTGTGGTCATCGCGGCCTACCTGCTGGCCCCGGGCTTCTTCCACGACCAGCTCCACAAGGCCGGCGCGGACCTCGTCACCGCGGCGCTGCTGCCGTCCCCGGTGCTCGCCGAAATCGCGCTGGAACGCTACGACGCCGCCCTCGCCGCCGGCGCCTGACGCGCGCCCTCGCCGCCGGCGCCTGATCCGCCTGGGGCGCGGCCGGCGCCTGAACCGCACCCCGCGCCATGCACACGGCCCCCGCCACTTCAAGGCCCGCCGACGCTTCGTGACGATTTGTTGCCCAGGGTGACCCCGCGTTTCCGGACCTTTGAAACGGCATTACGGCCACCCCTACAGTCGATCCATGACTGATACAGCTCTAGCCGGAGCGCCCGCGGACCAGGGGTCCCCGGCCCGCACCAAGCGCCCCACCTCCCGCCCCGCCGCCAAGCCGCACGGGCAGTGGAAAGTGGACGGCACCGCGCCGCTGAACGCCAACGAAACCTGGAAGCAGGAGGACAGCGGCCTCAACGTCCGCGAGCGGATCGAGTCCGTCTACTCCAAGCACGGCTTCGATTCGATCGACGGCACGGACCTGCACGGCCGCTTCCGCTGGTGGGGTCTCTACACCCAGCGCAAGCCCGGGATCGACGGCGGCAAGACCGCCACGCTCGAACCGCACGAGCTCGAGGACAAATACTTTATGCTGCGGGTCCGGATCGACGGCGGCGCCCTCACCACCGGGCAGCTGCGCGTCATCGGCCAGATCTCCGTCGACTTCGGCCGCGACTCCGCCGACCTCACCGACCGCCAGAACATCCAGCTGCACTGGATCCGGGTCGAGGACGTCCCGGAAATCTGGCGCCGCCTCGAAGCGGTGGACCTGTCCACCACGGAAGCCTGCGGCGACGTGCCCCGCGTCATCCTCGGCTCCCCGGTCGCCGGCATCGCCAGGGACGAGATCATTGACCCGACGCCGCTGATCCACGAGCTCGCCGAGCGGTTCATCGGCGACCCGGAACTGGCCAACCTGCCGCGCAAGTTCAAGACCGCCATCACCGGCCACCCCAGCCAGGACGTCGTACACGAGATCAACGACGTCGCCCTGGTGGGCCTGGTCCATCCCGAGCTCGGCGTCGGCTACGACCTCTGGGTGGGCGGCGCGCTCTCCACCAACCCGATGCTGGGCAAGCGCCTCGGCGCCTTCGTCCGACCGGACCAGGCCGCCGACGTCTGGCTCGGCGTCACCAGCATCTTCCGCGACTACGGCTACCGGCGCATGCGCACCAAGGCCCGGCTGAAGTTCCTGCTGGCCGACTGGGGCCCGGTGAAGTTCCGCCGGGTCCTCGAGGACGAATACCTCGGCTACAAGCTCGACGACGGCCCGGCCGCGCCCAAGCCCTCCACCCCGGGCGACCACATCGGCGTGCACGAGCAGAAGGACGGCAGGTTCTTCATCGGCGCCACCCCGCTGGCCGGACGCCTCTCCGGCGGCCAGCTCGTGAAGCTCGCCGACACCCTGGAAGCCCGCGGCTCGCACCGGCTGCGCACCACCCCGCACCAGAAGCTCGTCGTCCTCGACGTGCCCAAAGACCAGGTGGAACCCCTCGTCGCCGAACTCGACGCCCTGGGCCTCTCCGCCCGCCCGTCGGTGTTCCGCCGCGGCACCATCGCCTGCACCGGGATCGAATACTGCAAGCTCGCCATCGTCGAAACCAAGCTCACGGCCGCCACCGCCGTCGCCGAGCTGGAACGCCGCCTCGCCGACCTGGTCGAGACCCGGCAGCTCCCGCAGGCACTGTCGTTGCACATCAACGGGTGCCCCAACTCCTGCGCCCGGATCCAGACCGCGGACATCGGCCTCAAGGGCATGATGCTTCCCACGCCCGACGGCGGCCCCACCCCGGGGTTCCAGGTCCACCTTGGCGGCGGGCTGGCCTCCGACAGCCGCGAGGAAGCGGGCCTCGGACGCACCGTCCGCGGCCTCAAGGTCACGGCGGATGACCTTCCCGACTACGTGGAGCGCGTGGTCCGGAAGTTCGTGGCCAGCCACTCCGAGGGCCAGACCTTCGCCGAGTGGGCCTTCGCGGCGGACGAGGATGACCTGCTGTGAGCAGGCACGCCCTGGGCGCGGACCCCGTGCTCCGCACCCACGACGAACTCAAGGCCGTCGCCGAATCCGGCGCCGCCGAGCTCGGCTGGGACGCCCCGGCCCGCGAGGTGATCGCCTGGGTGGCGCGCAACTTCGAGCTGCCCGCCGTCGCCGTCGCCTGCTCCATGGCCGACGCCGTCCTGCCGGCGCTCGTCGCCGACCAGCTGCCCGGCGTCGACGTGCTCTTCCTGGAGACCGGCTACCACTTCCCGGAAACCTTCGCGACCCGCAACGAGGTCGCGGCGAACCTGCGCGTCACCGTCGTCGACGTGCTGCCGGAGAGCACCGTGGAGCAGCAGGACCGGCTGCTCGGCAAGGACCTCTTCGCCAGCGACCCCGCCCGGTGCTGCGCGCTGCGCAAGGTGGCCCCGCTGCGCCGCACCCTGGCCGGCTACGAACTCTGGTTCACCGGCGTCCGCCGCGACGAGGCCCCCACCCGCACCAACACCCCGCTGGTGACGTGGGACGAGACCAACGCCCTGGTCAAGGTCAACCCGGTTGCGGCCTGGAGCTTTGACCAGCTGGTCCAGTACTCGAACGACTTCCTCCTCCCCGTCAACCCGCTGCTGTCACAGGGCTACCCGTCGATTGGCTGCCAGCCCTGCACCCGCAAGGTAGCGCCGGGCGATGACCCCCGCGCCGGACGCTGGGCAGGAACCGACAAGACAGAATGCGGACTTCACGTATGAGCACACAAATTATCGAGGACCGGGCAATCGGCGTCGCATCACCGGCGCGCCTCTCCAGCCTGGACACGCTCGAGTCCGAGGCGATCCACATCATCCGCGAGGTTGTTGCCGAGTTTGAGAAGCCTGCGCTGCTGTTCTCCGGCGGCAAGGATTCCGTGGTGATGCTGCACCTGGCCACCAAGGCGTTCTGGCCGGGCAGGGTGCCGTTTCCCGTGCTGCACGTGGACACCGGGCACAACTTTCCCGAGGTCCTCGAGTTCCGGGACCGGACCGTGGAGCGGCTGGGGCTCAGGCTCGTCGTCGGCAGTGTGCAGGAGTTCATCGATTCCGGCGAGCTGGCCGAGCGTGCCGACGGCACCCGCAACCCGCTGCAGACCGTCCCGCTGCTGGACGCGATCCAGCGCAACAAGTTCGACGCCGTGTTCGGCGGCGGCCGCCGCGACGAGGACAAGGCCCGGGCCAAGGAACGGATCCTGAGCCTGCGCGACGAGTTCGGCCAGTGGGACCCGCGCAACCAGCGTCCCGAGCTGTGGAACCTCTACAACGGCCGGCACACCGTGGGCCAGCACGTCCGCGCGTTCCCGATCAGCAACTGGACCGAACTCGACGTCTGGCGCTACATCGAGCGCGAAAACATCGACCTCCCGCACCTCTACTACGCCCACGACCGCGAGGTCTTCGCCCGCGATGGCATGTGGCGCGCGGTCGGCGAGGTCTCCCAGCCCCGCGACACCGAACGCGTCATCACCAAAACCGTCCGCTACCGGACCGTCGGCGACATGTCCTGCACCGGCGCCGTGGAATCGGCCGCCGCCACCGTGCGCGACGTCGTGATCGAAGTTGCCGCCTCCACCATCACCGAACGTGGCGCCACCCGCGCGGATGACCGCATCTCCGAGGCCGCCATGGAAGACCGCAAGAAGGACGGCTATTTCTAATGAGCACTTCAATCACGGCATCGGGCGTGGGCCCACGCCGGCAGGGTTCCCTGGCCGAGCGAAGCGAGGTTAGGGAGCCGGTGGGGACCCTGTTCCGCTTCGCCACCGCCGGATCGGTCGACGACGGCAAGTCCACCCTGGTGGGCCGGCTCCTGCACGACTCCAAGGCGATCCTCGCTGACCAGCTCGACGCCGTCGCCCGCACCTCCGCGGAGCGCGGTTTCGGCGGGGCCGGCGCGGCCGGGGACCCCAGCGGGAAACAGCGGATTGACCTGGCGCTGCTCACCGACGGCCTGCGCGCCGAGCGGGAACAGGGCATCACCATCGACGTCGCCTACCGCTACTTCGCCACGGACCGCCGCAGCTTCATCCTCGCGGACTGCCCCGGGCACGTGCAGTACACCAAGAACACGGTGACCGGTGCGTCCACCGCGGACGCCGTCGTCGTGCTCATCGACGCCCGCAAGGGTGTCCTCGAACAGACCCGCCGGCACCTGTCCGTGCTGCAGCTGCTGCGCGTGGCGCACGTGATTGTCGCCGTGAACAAGATCGACCTGGTGGACTTCAGCGAGGCCATATTCCGCGGGATCGAGGCCGACGTGCAGAAGGTGGGACGCGAGCTCGGACTCGGCCGTGACGAATCAAATACAGGCGGTATTACCGATCTTTTCGTGGTTCCAGTGTCCGCGCTCGACGGCGACAACGTCGTGGACCGCTCGGACCGCACACCCTGGTACGGCGGGCCGGCCCTGCTCGAGGTCCTGGAGACCCTGCCGGCCGCGGACGAACTCGAAAGCCACCTGGAGAGCTTCCGTTTCCCGGTGCAGCTCGTGGTCCGGCCGCAGGGGGCGCTGGCTCCCGACGCCGTCGCCGGCGGACTCGACGTCGAGGCCTACCGCGACTACCGCGCCTACGCCGGCCAGATCACCGAGGGCTCTGTGAAACTGGGGGACCAGGTCAGCGTCCTCACTCCGGGCCAGGCGCCGCGCACCACCACGGTGACCGGCATCGACTTCGCGGGACGGCGGCTCACCGAGGCCATGGCCCCGCAGTCCGTGGCCCTGCGCCTGGCGGACGAGTTCGACGTCGCACGCGGGGACACGATCGCGGCGGCCGGGCCTGCCGGTGGCGGAATACCGGAAGCCTCGGCCGACCTGTACGCCGCGCTGTGCTGGCTTTCACCGAAACCGCTTCGCGAGGGCGCCAAGGTGCTGGTCAAGCACGGCACCCGCACGGTCCAGGCGCTGGTCCGGAACGTGACCGGGAAGCTGGACCTCGCCACCTTCCAGCTCGAGCCCACCACCACGCTGGAGCTCAACGACATTGGGCATGCCCAGCTGCGGCTGGCCGCACCGCTGCCGGTGGAGAACTACCTGCACCACCGCCGCACCGGGGCGTTCCTGGTGATCGACCCGCAGGACGGCAACACCCTCGCCGCCGGCCTCGTCAAGGACCACCCCGGTGACCACGAGGACGAGCGCTACTCGATCTGAGCTTCGTGGCTGGCACTGCCCCGCCCCGCAGTACCGGCCTTGTCCCACGCCGGTAATGCGGGGCGTAGCCGTTCCCAGGGGGTATCTCGGGAGCGGGAGCGGGCGTCATGCGCTGGAAGCCCCCTCATCGCCTCCGGGTCGCCGGACACGTGCGGGCTCGCGGGGAAAACTTACGGCGATCCCGCGCGTTTGCGGCGAAGTCGCCGTCCAGGACCCTTGCCAGCCGGCCGGTGCGCCACGATCATCGTTCTGGGAGGCGCCGTGGAAGTCATCAACAACAAGCTGTTCAACTGGGCATCGATCCTGGATGACAAGACCCGCGAACAGGCCCTGGCCACCGCGCAGCTGTCCATCATCTATCCGCACCTGGCGCTGATGCCGGACGCCCACCTGGGCCTGGGCGCCACCGTGGGATCCGTCATCCCCACCCTCGGCGCCGTCATCCCGGCGGCCGTGGGCGTTGACATCGGCTGCGGCATGATCGCCGTCCGCACGCAGTACGCCGTGAAGGATCTCCCCAAGGACCGCAAACGGCTGCGCGAGGGCATTGAGCACGCCGTTCCGCTGTCCGCAGGCCACTACAACCATGCGATCAGCGCCACCGCCGCACCCCGGATTGACCAGCTGCGGCGGCTGGCAGCCCTGGCGCACTTCGACCCCGCCCAGTACGCCGCGAACTGGACACTGCAGCTGGGCTCACTGGGCTCGGGCAACCACTTCATCGAGGTGTGCGCGGACGAGACGAACGCCGTGTGGCTCTGCTGAACCGCGAGGAGATGATGGACCGGGTGGTCCGGGAGTTTGAATCCTGGACCGGCGGCTCCGTCCGGGAGGCCGAACGGATCAACTGCCACCACAACTTCACCGCGAAGGAACACCACTACGGCAAGTCCGTCTGGGTCTCGCGCAAGGGAGCGATCCGGGCCGAGGCGGGGGACCCCGGGCTGATTCCCGGTTCCATGGGCACCGCGTCCTACGTTGTGGTGGGCCTGGGAAACCGCGAGTCCCTGAACTCCTCGCCGCACGGCGCCGGGCGGGAATACTCCAGGCACGCCGCGCAGAAGATCTTCACCCTGGCCGAGCTGAAGACCGCCATGCAGGGCATCGAATTCCGGCCCAGCAAGGCCTTCATCGACGAGATCCCGGCGGCGTACAAACCCATTGACCAGGTGATGCGCGACTCCGCGGACCTGGTCAAGATACGGCACAAGCTCCGGCAGCTCGTCAACGTTAAAGGCGATTAATCCGCCCTGAATCCGAGGCAAAGCCCGGATGGCGGCCCGGACGGCGGGCCCGCATGTGACGCTGCATGAACTCCCGTGACCCCGGGTTTCCGGGCCGTTGAACCGGGCTCCACACACTCCCTATGGTGAAGCAATGACACCCACGGAACGGCTCTCCCATGGCCCCGGCAGCCGGGCACCGTCGGGGCGATGTCGGCGGCGCTGACTACCCGCCCGGCCTCCCCGCACCCCCAGGAACAGGACTTTCCGCATGTCACGCCGCCCGAACAGCCCCACCCCCGGAACCACCCCCGGCCAGACCCCCGGAACCACCAGGATCGTCGCCGGTGAATCGGCCACGCCCGGGCGCAGGCGCATCCTGGAGATCGGCCTGGCTGCCGGCCTCGTGCTGCTGATCGGCACCGGCGCCGCCGTCGCGTCCACGGTGTCCCGCACCAACGACGCCGCCCCTGCAGCCACCCCGGCTGCCGAACTCAAGCTCGGCTACTTCGGCAACATCACCCACGCCCCGGCCCTCATCGGGGTCAGCCAGGGCCTGATAGCGAAGAGCCTCGGCGACACCAGGCTCAGCACCCAGGTCTTCAACGCCGGCCCCGCCGCGATCGAGGCCCTCAACGCCGGCGCCCTCGACGCCACCTACATCGGCCCCAACCCCGCTCTCAACTCATACGTCAAGAGCAGGGGCGAATCGGTCAGCATCATCGCCGGCGCCGCGTCCGGCGGGGCGCAGCTGGTGGTCAAACCCGGGATCAGCTCAGCCGCTGACCTGGCAGGCAAGAAGCTCGCGACGCCGCAGCTCGGCGGCACCCAGGACGTGGCACTCCGCGCCTGGCTCGGGCAGCAGGGCTACCGAACCAGCACCGACGGCAGCGGCGACGTCGCCATCAACCCCACCGAGAACGCCCAGACCCTGAAGCTCTTCCAGGACGGAAAGCTCGACGGCGCGTGGCTGCCGGAGCCCTGGGCCTCCCGCCTGGTGCTCGAGGCCGGCGCGAAGGTCCTGGTCGACGAAAACGACCTGTGGGAGAAGGGTGAGTTCATCACCACCGTCCTGATCGTCAACAAGAAGTTCGCCGCCGCGCACCCGGACACGGTCAAGGCGCTGCTGAAGGGCCACGTCGAATCCGTGGACTGGCTCAACGCCGCCCCCGCGGCGGAGAAGTCCACGGTCCTCAACGCCGCGCTCCAGGACTCCGCCGGCGCGGCCCTGCCCGCTGACGTGATGGACCGTTCGCTGACGAACATCGCCTTCACCGTCGACCCGCTCGCCGGAACGTACACGAAACTGCTCCAGGACGGCGTCGACGCCGGCACCACCAGACAGGCCGACATCACCGGCATCTTCGACCTGGCGGCCCTGAACAGCGTCCTCGGCGAGGGCGCCACCGGCACAAAGATTTCAGCGCAGGGACTGGGCGAGGACTAACCAGTTCCTTCCCAGCCCGGCAACAGAAGTGCCAACAGAAGTAAGGACGTGACCATGCCAGTCGTACTGGAAAACCTGGGCAAGCGTTTCGGCGACGGCGCTCCGGTGCTGGACGACGTCAACGCCACCATCGGGCAGGGCGAGTTCGTCGCCCTGCTCGGCGCCTCCGGCTGCGGCAAGTCCACCCTGCTGAACATCATGGCGGGCCTGGAGGTGCCGACGTCGGGCGCCCTGGAGGTGCCGAGCGACGGAGCCGCGTTTATGTTCCAGGACGCTGCGCTGTTCCCCTGGCTGACCGCGCGGGAGAACATCGAGCTGGCCCTGAAGCTGCGCGGCGTCGGGAGGGCCGAGCGCCGGGTCAAGGCCGGCGAGCTGCTGGACCTCGTGCACCTGGGCGGTGCGGGGGACAAACGCCCGCACGAGCTCTCCGGCGGGATGCGCCAGCGCGTCGCCCTGGCCCGCTCCCTGGCGCAGGACCGGCAGCTGCTCCTGATGGACGAGCCGTTCGCGGCGCTGGACGCGATCACCCGCGACCTGCTGCACGACGAGCTGGAGCGGATCTGGAAGGAAACCGGGCGCACCATCGTCTTCGTCACCCACAACGTGCGCGAAGCTGTCCGGCTGGGCCAGCGCGTGCTGCTGCTCTCCTCCCGGCCCGGCCGCGTGGTGCGCGAATGGCACGTCAGCGAAGAGCACCGCACCGACGCCGGACTGGCCGGCCAGCTCACCGGCGAAATCACCGCCCGGCTACGCGAGGAGATCCGCCGCCATGCCAAATAAACCAACATCGCTGGTGGAGCCCGCCGGGACCCGCCACATCACCGCGGCCTTGACCCGGTCCCCGACCGGCCCGGCTGACCTGCGCGAGCTCAAGGCCGGGCTGGATTCACTGCAGTCCGACGCCGTGCGCACGGCCCGCGTCGACTGGAGCCGGGTCCTGCTGCCGGTGGCCGCAATTGTGGTGCTGCTGATCATCTGGCAGCTCTACGTGTCGATGGGCTTCAAACGGCAGGACCTGGTCCCCGGCCCGCTGGATGTGCTGGGCCAGTTCGGCAACCTCTGGGCCGACGGCAAACTGCAGGATGCGGTCTGGACCTCGCTGCAGCGCGGACTCATCGGGTTCCTGATCAGCGTGGCCATCGCCACCCCGGTCGGGCTGCTCTTGGCCCAGGTTGCCCCGCTGCGCCGCGCCTTCGGACCGCTGATTTCCGGGCTCCAGGTGCTTCCCTCCGTGGCCTGGGTGCCAGCGGCGATCATCTGGTTCGGCCTCACCGACGCCACCGTGTACTTCGTGGTGTTCATGGGCGCCATCCCCTCGATCATCAACGGGCTGATCTCCGGCGTCGACCAGATCCCGCCGCAGTACCGCAGCGTTGGGAAAGTCCTGGGCGCGTCCCGGCTCCAGCTGGCCCTGCAGATCATCCTTCCCGCCGCATTGCCGGGGTACCTGGGCGGACTCAAGCAGGGCTGGGCGTTCTCCTGGCGCTCGCTGATGGCCGCGGAGATCATCGCCGTCGGCGGGTCCATCGGATTCGGCCTGGGCTCCATGCTGAACCAGGGCCGCGACCTGTCCGACATGACCATCGTCATGTCCGCGATCCTGCTGATCCTCGCTGTTGGCATCCTGATTGAACTGCTCGTCTTTGGCCCGATCGAGAAACGCCTGCTCCGCCGTCGGGGCCTCCTCGCCGGCAGCACCCGCTAACCCCACCCCCACCAAGCAACGCGGGGTCACTTACGGCCCATAATTGACTGGTTTATGGGCGATAGGTGACCCCGCGTTCTTGGCAGAGATACCGCCGCCAGCTTGGCGGGATCTCGTTCGCGCTGCACATGGGGAAGTCCACCGGGACGCTGATGCGCAGATAGGCCGGGCTCTTTGATTCGATGGTCAGCGTGGCACCGGCGGCGTCCGTGCTTCGGGTAACCACCCAGCCCGCGGGTACTGCGTCCGTGCCCTCGAAGGCAGGGAATCCGTGCCGCTTCAGAACGGGATCACCCACGGCGAAAATCGCCACCGAATCCGGGACGCTTGCCGGGGTGATGAAGGAATCCTCGGCATCCAGGGCATCCCCCCGTGTCGTGCAACCGCCACAACTGTGTGACGTGGCATTACCCCGCGTGAACGGGTGTTTCCGGACCGTTGTCCCGCCATATGACGCCGCCCTATCGTCGATGCATGGCAATTCAGGACATTTACCCCACGGCGCTGCGCCTCCTCGGCCGCCCCGTGCTGGTCGTCGGCGGCGGCCCGGTCGCCGCACGCCGCGCCAAGGGACTGCTCGACGCCGGCGCCCAAGTCTCCGTCGTCGCGCCTCTGGCCTGCCCGGCCCTGACCGGCCTCGCCGACGCCGGCCTGCTCGCCTGGGAGCCGCGCACCTACCGCACGGCCGACGTCGACGGCGTCTGGTTCGTCCAGACCGCCACCGGCAACGCCGCGGTGGACGCACAGGTATCGGCCGATGCCGAGGCGCAGCGGATCTGGTGCGTCAACGCCTCCGACCACGAGGCCTCCGCCGCCTGGACGCCCGCCGTCGCCGTCGTGGACGACGTCAAGATCGCCGTGAACGCCGGGGGAGACCCGCGCCGCGCCATGGCCCTGCGGGACGCCGTCGCCACCGCCCTGGAAACCGGGGACCTGCCGCTGCGCCGGCGCCGGAGCCCGGCCGATCCAACCCCCGGCACCGTCGCGCTCGTCGGCGGAGGACCCGGGGACTCCGGGCTCATCACCGTCCGCGGCCGGCGGCTGCTGGGCCAGGCCGACGTCGTCGTCGCGGACCGCCTGGGCCCGCGCGAGCTCCTCAGCGAACTCGCCCCCGACGTCCGCGTGATCGAGGTCGGCAAGACCCCCGGCCACCACCCCGTCCCGCAGTCCGGGATCAACCGGATCCTCGTCGACGAGGCCCTGCAGGGACACCGCGTGGTCCGGCTCAAGGGCGGCGACCCGTATGTCCTGGGCCGCGGCGGCGAGGAAGCCGAGTTCTGCCGGCAGCACGGCGTCGAGGTCGAGGTGGTGTCTGGCGTCACCTCAGCCATCTCCGTCCCGGCCGCCGCCGGGATCCCGGTCACGCACCGCGGCCTGGCCAAGGGCTTCAGCGTGGTCACCGGCCACGAGGAGCTCTCCGAAGTCCCGGCCCGGGCCGACCACACCGTGATCCTGCTCATGGGCGTGGGCCAGTTGCGCGATTCCGCGGCTTCGCTGGGCCGCGCCGGTTTGCCAGCGGGGACGCCTGTTGGCATCGTAGAGAATGGTTATCTGCCGAACCAGCGGGTGACCATCGGAACGCTCGGGACCATCGCGGACCAGGCGGAGGCTGCAGGCGTCGCGAACCCCGCCGTGATCGTGATCGGTGACGTGGTCCGCGTCAGCCCGTTTGCGCCGTCGCACTTCAGGACCGCGGACTACAGCACCACCTCCCCGAACGCGCCGCGCACCACCCAGACCCGCGTCCTGACCAAGTAGCCCCGAAGACCAGTGACAGAACAAAGGAACACAGCCGTGTCAACGAACACCCCTGCAGGAACTGCTGCCCGCCCGCTGCGCATCGCCGTCGTCGGCTCCGGACCCGCCGGGGTGTACGCCGCGGACATCCTCACCAAGAGCGAGGCCGTTCGGAGCGGCGAACTCACGGTCAGCATCGACCTCTTCGACCGCTACCCGGCGCCCTACGGACTGATCCGCTACGGCGTCGCCCCGGACCACCCCCGCATCAAGGGCATCGTCAACGCCCTGCACAAGGTCCTGGACCGCGGGGACATCCGCTTCTTCGGCAACGTCGACTACGGCACGGACCTCTCTCTCGAGGACCTCCGCACGCACTACGACGCCGTCATCTTCGCCACCGGCGCCATCAAGGACGCGGACCTGAACATCCCCGGGATCGAACTCGAGGGCTCCTACGGCGGCGCCGACTTCGTCTCCTGGTACGACGGCCACCCGGACGTCCCCCGCGACTGGCCCCTGGACGCCAGGGAAATCGCGGTGATCGGCAACGGCAACGTCGCCCTCGACGTCGCCCGGATGCTCTCCAAGCACGCCGATGACCTCCTGGTCTCCGAAATCCCGGACAACGTCTACGCCGGACTGAAGTCCTCCCCGGTCACCGATGTGCACGTCTTCGGCCGCCGCGGCCCCGCCCAGGTGAAGTTCACACCGCTGGAGCTGCGCGAGCTGTCCCACTCCAAGGACGTGGACATCATCCTGTACGCCGAGGACTTCGAGTTCGACGCCGAATCGGACCGGCAGATCCAGAGCAACAACCAGACCAAAACCATGGTGGGCACGCTCACCAACTGGATCGCCGGGCAGCCCGAGGACCTCTCCGAGCTCACCGCCTCCCGCCGCCTGCACCTGCACTTCCTGCACAGCCCGGTCGAGGTGTACGGGGACAATACCGGCGAAGCCGGTGCCCCCGGCCGCGTCGCCGGCATCAAGTTCGAGCGCACCGAACTGGACGGCACGGGCCGCGCCCGCGGCACCGGCGAGGTCATCGACTACCCGGTCCAGGCCGTGTACCGCGCCATCGGCTACTTCGGTTCCTCCCTGCCCGAGGTCGAGTTCGACCACAGCAAGGGAGTGGTCCCGAACGACGGCGGCCGCGTCCTGGACGCTGCCGGCGCCCACGTGCCGGGCATCTACGCCACCGGCTGGATCAAGCGCGGCCCGGTCGGCCTGATCGGGCACACCAAGGGCGACGCCCTGGAAACCGTGACGTACCTGCTCGAGGACCGCGCAAACCTGCCGCTCGCCGCGGCACCTGCCCCGGAGGCGATAGTCGAACTGCTGGAGAACCGCGGCGTGCAGTTCACCAGCTGGGAAGGCTGGCTGGCCCTGGACGCGCACGAGCGGTCCCTCGGCGAGAAGGCGAGCGCCGACGCCGGTGCCGACGGCATCCCGCGCGAGCGCATCAAGGTGGTACCGCGCGAGGACATGGTGGAAATCTCCCGCGGCGGGGTGGCCGCGGAGGTCTGACCCCGCCCCGCATCCCCACCGCCACCAGCAACGCGGGGTCACTTCGCGCCCATCCCGGAGGGGATTATGGGCCGCAAGTGACCCCGCGTTGTTTCATGGGGGCGGGAAATGGGGGTTTAGTCAGTAGGCTTACCGTTATGGATGAGCAGCACATGCCAGGAACGACCGGACCGGGAACCCGCCGAGTCGGAGCCCTGCCATGAGGCTCCGGCACAGCAACGCGTCCGGCCGCGGGTACCGCCGGGTCGCGGCCGGGACCGGCTTCAGCTACAGGGACCTGGACGGCTCCACCCTGCAGCCCGGGCCGGTGCGCGAGCGGCTCGAGCGCATCGGCATCCCGCCGGCCTGGACGGATGTATGGATTGCGCCGTACGACAACGGGCACATCCAGGCCACCGGGCTCGACGCCGTCGGCCGGCGCCAGTACATCTACCACCCGGGCTGGCGCGAGAAAAAGGACCGGCTCAAGTTCGACCGGGCCCTCCAGCTCGCCGAAACCCTCCCGGCCGCGCGCCGGCTCGTCACTGTGGACCTGCGCTCCGAAGGCCTCACCCGGGAGCGGGTGCTGGCCGCCGCCTTCAGGATGCTGGACAGCGGCTCGCTGCGGGTCGGGTCCGAGCGCTACACGAATGAGAACGGCAGCCACGGCCTCGCCACCCTGCTTTGCGCCCACGTCGGCGTGCGCAAGGACGAGCTCCGGCTCAGTTTCCCCGCCAAGAGCGGCAAGAACTGGGAATCACGGATCGACGACGCCGACCTTGCCGCCGTCGTCCGCCAGCTCAAGCGCCGCGGCGGCAACGCCCGGCTGCTGGCCTACAGGGACGGCCGGAGCTGGCAGCCGGTGTCCAGCTCGGACATCAATCAGTACGTCAAGGAGCGCACCGGCCAGGACTTCACCGCCAAGGACTTCCGCACCCTGCGCGGGACCGTGGCCGCGGCCGCCAGCCTGGCGCGGAGCGGCCCGCAGCCCAAGGTGTCGGCCCGCAAGCGCGCGGTGAGCCGGGCCATGCTGGACGCCTCCGGCGTCCTCGGCAACACACCTTCGATCACCCGGAAGAGCTATGTGGATCCGCGGCTCCTGGACCATTTCGCCGCGGGGGAGACCATCGACCCGAAGCGGCCGGACTCCGCCGAATCCGAGGTCCGCGCCCTGCTGTACCAGGAAGGCGCCGTCGTTCCGCTGCGGAAGGCCCGGGGGTAGCTGCCGGGCAGCGTGCGGAGGGCTACAACTCCGGCGCCCGGACTATCAACTTTTTCCTAAGTGTGCTTACTATAGCCGGGACGTGGCCATTCGTGGGCCACGACTTTTCCGGATTCGAACGCAAACGATAGGAAGCTCAACATGGCAGGAAATCTCGTTGCCCGATCCATCCACGACCTGACGGCGGGTGCCTGGTTCGGCGGTTCGCTGATGGGCGCCATCGGGCTGAACGGGGCGGCGGCGGAAGCCAAGGACCCCGCCGAACGCACCCGGCTGTCGAGCCTGGGCTGGAAGAAGTGGGCCCCGGTCCAGACAGCGGCCTTCGGCGCGCACTTCCTCTCCGGCCTCGCGATCATGTGGGAAAACAAGGACCGGATGGCCAAGCAGGACGGCGTCACACGCCTCAGCGTCATCAAGTCCGTCGTCACCCTCGCCGGTGCCGGCGTGAGCCTGTACGCCGGGCTTCAGGGCGCCAAGGTGGACAAGCTGGCCAGCGAAGGTGCCAAGGGCGCCACCGAGCCCAAGCCTGGCGCCTCCGAGGAACTCCGCTCCGCACAGCAGCAGCTGAAGATCCTCCAGTGGGCCATCCCCGTTTTTGCCGGCGCGGTGATTGTCATGGGCGCCAAGCACGGCGAAATGCAGCGTCCCAAGAACGTTTTCGCGGGCCTCGCACGCTAGCCGAACGCTAGCCGCGGATTAGCCGCGCGGCCGTCAGCGGCAACACAAAGGCCTCCGCGCCGGAACGGTATTCCGGCGCGGAGGCCTTTGCGTTGCCCGCTGCAGCTACTGCTGGATCCACTCCGCGCAGGAGTTCAGGTTCCGGTGGACGCTCTCGACGGCGGCCGTCTCGTCGTGCGCGGCGATGGCGTCGACGAGTTCGCCGTGGCCTTCGTGCGGGAGGCCGTTGAAGCCGGCGCGGCCCTGCTGCCGGAGCAGGTCGGCGTGGAAGACGACGCCGAAGCTGACGTACAGCTCGTGCAGCAGCGGATTGCCCGAGGCCTGCGCCACGTGGACATGGAAGTCCCAGTCGGCCCGGGCCCAGCCGGCGTAGTCCTCGGCCAGCCAGGCGAGGCGGCGCGCCTCCAGCAGTCCGCGCATCACCTCGACGTCGTCGGCGGTGCCGTGGCGGGCGGCGAGCCGGGCGGCCTGCGTGTCCAGCCCGACCCGGACCTCCAGGATGTGTACCTGCGAGTGGTCCCGGTACATACGCTGGGCGGCGCCGGAAATCTCGCTGGTGGCGCGGACGTAGGTGCCGTCGCCGCGCCGGACCTCGAGCATGCCGCTGTGCGCGAGCGCCTTGATGGCCTCGCGCAGGGTGCCCCGCGAGATCCCGAGGGCGGCCATGAGCTCGGGTTCGGCCGGAATCCGCTGCTGCAGCGGCCATTCGCCCGAATGGATCAGCTCCCGCAGCTTGGCGGTGATCTCCTCCACCAGCGGCGCCCGGTGCGACGTGGTGAGTGTCATGACTGTCCCTCCCGGGCGGAGACCAGGGTGGCCGCCCCGGCAGTCTGCGGCTTCGCGGGCCCCGGCTCTCCAGTACTCGGTTCCCCCGGCTCCGGGCGGCGGGGGACCTTGGGCCTGGCCGTCAGGAGGTGCCCGACGGCGATCTGGCCCAGGGCCACGGCGAGCAGCAGGATCAGCGGCAGCGTCCAGGAGCCGGTGGCGCTGTGCAGCAGTCCCATGCCGAAGGGGCCGAGCGTCGCCAGCAGGTAGCCCGCAGACTGCGCGACCGTGGACAGGGCGGTGGTTTCGGCGGTGGTGCGGCCGCTGCGGCTGATCATGACCATCACGAGCGGGAAGATGCCCAAGCCGAAGCCGAGCAGCACCGCGGTCAGCGGCGCCCAGGAGACCGGCAGGACCAGCATGGAGGAAACGCCCGCGGCCATCGTGACCGTGGCCAGGTAGAAAGCGGTGCGCAGCATCCGGGGGCGTGAACCGATCGCGACCAGCACCATGCCGGCCGGGACGGAGACGAGCTGCATCAGGCCGAACATCAGCCCGCCCTCGGAAGCCGTCAGGCCCAGGGTGACCAGCATGTAGGGGAACCAGCTCAGCACGGCGTAGGCCAGCAAGGCCTGGACCGTGAAGCCGAGTGTGATCAGCACGCCCGTGCGGGTCCGCAGCAGGGGCCAGGGGGACACCCGGCCGGCCTTGACGGCGGGCGCATTGCGGTGGGCATGCAGCGCGATCGGCAGGAAGCCGAGGCAGGCGCCCAGCGCCAGGAAGCCGATCGCTCCGACACCGGCGGAGGGCGAGCCGAGCTGCTGCGCGACCGGGACGATCAGCACGGCCACGACGGTCGCTCCCGTGGTCATGGTCACGGTATACAGGGCTGTCATCAGCGACGTCCGGTGCGCGAAATAGACCCGGATGAAGGATGGCATCGCCACGTTGCAGACCGCCAGCCCGGACATCCCGACGACGGTGCCCGCCATCAACATGCCGGTGGAAGGAATCCCGCGGAGCAGCAGCCCGGCCGCGAGCAGCACGAGGGAGAGCAGGATCGCCTTCTCGAGCCCCAGACGCCGGGTGAGCCACGAGGTTGCGGCACCGGCGACGGCGAAGGACAGTGTGGGAATCGAGGGGATGATGGCGGCGATCAGCGGCCCGTAGCCCAGGACCGCCTGCAGGTCGTGCAGGAGCGCGGCGGCGCCGGTGATTCCGGCGCGCAGGTTGAGGCCGATCAGCACAATCGCGACGACTCCGGCGATGACCACGCCGCGCGGTGCGCGCACGACGGCGGGAGGTGCTGTGACGGCGGGAGGTGCTGTCTGGGGTGGGGCGGACGCCGCCGTGCTGCTAGCCATCCCTAAAGGTTAGACGTTTGATGTTTGCGCTTTCACCTTTAGTGGCGAACATCTCGGCACGCGACGCGGACGTGGCGCGGGCGTGGCTGCGGCGCCCTCCAACAAGCAACGCGGGGTCACATCGCGCCCAAGATGGGGCCCGGGATGGGCGCGATGTGACCCCGCGTTGCTTTGGGTGGGATGGGGTCAGTGCGGGTTACGGGCGCCGAGGCGCTGCACGGCCAGTGCGAGCCACAGCTGCACCCGGTCCGCGGTCTGGGCCGGGTCGTAGCCGGTGAGCTCGGTGATCTGGGCCAGCCGGTAGCGGACCGTGTTCCGGTGCAGCGTGAGCTCCTCGGCCACGGCCGCCACCGAACCGTTGTTGTTCAGGTAGCTCTCCAGCGTCGCCAGCAGCTCCGCGCCGTGGGCGGCATCGAAGCTCCGCAGCGGATTGAGGGACTCGTTCGCCATGTCCGCCAGCGGCACATCCTCGCTGGCCAGCAGCAGCGAAGTCAGGCTCAGCCGCTCCGGCGCGTTCACGGGCAGGCCGTGGCTCGCCGCGTCGCGGGCCTCAAAATAGCTCCAGCGCAGCCCGTTGGGTTTCGTGTAGGCGCCGCCGATCCCGATCGTGGCGTGGATCCCGGCTTCGGCCAGATGGTCGCTGAGGCTCCTGGCCAGCGCGCCGGCGCCGCTGCCGTCGTCGGGGATCACCACCACCAGGTCCTTGCCGACGACGGCGCTCACCGACTCTTCCAGCGGCTGCGGCAGCGAGGACGTGCCCAGCTGCTTGGCGTGCGCGGCGGACTCGGCCAGCAGGACGACGTTCCTGCGGGTGCTGGTGACGCCGATGCCGGCGAGCCGACGGGTGGCCTCGCTCGGCTCCAGGGTCCCGTGGATCACGTCATCGAGAACCTGCCCGGCCAGGGCGCGCTGGGACTGGCGCTGCTTGACCATGTTGTTGAGCTCGACGCTGATCAGGTTCTGGGCGTAGCCCACGATCCCCGAGTCCTCGAAGGGCTGCTTCACCCACAGCGTGCACGCGTCGCGGCGGCCGGTGGGAATCGGGAAGGATGCCCAGCCCCCGGCGCCCGGCGCGGGATGGTCGGGCCCGCTGTTGTAGAGCTGGGCGGTGAACTGGGTCAGCACGATCTCGGTCCGCAGCATGGACCCGAGGTGCTTGAGGAGTTCGGCGAGGCCGCCGCCGGTGAGCAGGGCGCGGGCCAGGACCTGGTGGCCGGCGATGAGCCGCTCCAGCTTGGTGAAGTGGTCCGCGGCCTGGGCGTCGGAGACGAGCTTGCCGATCGCGATGAACGGCGTCTCATACGGCACCTCCACCACCGGCAGCCCCCAGCGGTTGGCCTCGGCAATCAGGGCCGGCGGCACGGCGTCGTGCGTGAGGCCGATCCCGAAGCCGATGCCCACCGCCCCGGCGCGCTGGACCTGGCGGACGAAGCGGCGCTGCTCCGGGGCGCTCCTGAGCCGCATGCCGGTGGTGAGTACCAGTTCGCCGCCGTTGAGGAAGCGCTGCGGGTCCTCCTGCTCGGTGACGGCCACCCAGGCAATGTCCTGGTGCCAGGTGGTCTCAGCGAGGCCGGCCTTCGCGAGTTTGAGGGATGGCACCGCCAGCAGGGCGGCAAGTGAAATGGCCATGGAGTCAGGATACCGGGCGCTGGGCAAGCGCACTAAAAATTGGCGGCAACGGTGTGCAGGTGACTATTCCCCGGGGTTGACCGGCTGGCATAGGCTCGGAGCAGTCTCATTGGGTCCTTTTCAGCGCGAAAGAGGTTGTACACCGTGGTTCAAACCTTGCAGAACTTCATCAACGGCGAGTTCGTCACCCCTGCCGGAACCGGGATGCTGGACATCGTCAACCCCACCAACGGCGAGGTCGTGGCGAAGTCGCCGGTCTCGGGTCAGGCCGACGTCGACGCCGCCATGACCGCCGCGAAGGACGCCTTCAAGAGCTGGAAGCACACGACGCCGGGGCAGCGCCAGCTGATGCTGCTCAAGCTCGCCGACGCCGTCGAGGCGAACAGCGACGAACTCGTCCAGGCCCAGCACCGGAACACCGGCCAGGTCCGGTCCCTGATCGCCTCCGAGGAAGTTGCCGCCGGAGCGGACCAGTTGCGCTTCTTCGCCGGCGCCGCCCGCATTCTGGAGGGAAAGTCCGCCGGAGAGTACTTCGAGGGCCACACCTCCTACGTCCGGCGCGAACCGATCGGCGTCGTCGCCCAGGTCGCGCCCTGGAACTACCCGTTCCTGATGGCCATCTGGAAGATCGGCCCCGCCCTGGCCGCGGGCAACACCGTGGTCCTCAAGCCCTCGGACACCACCCCGGAATCCACCCTCGTCCTGGCCCGGCTCGCCGGCGGGATTTTCCCGGCCGGCGTGTTCAACGTCGTCCTGGGCACCGGCGAGACCGGCGCCCTGATGGTGGACCACAAGGTCCCCGGCCTGGTCTCCATCACCGGCTCCGTCCGGGCCGGCATCGCCGTCGCCTCCGGCGCCGCGAAGGGCCTCAAGCGCGCCCACCTCGAGCTCGGCGGCAAGGCCCCCGCCGTGGTGTTCGCCGACGCCGACATCACCAAGAGCGCCGCAGCCATCGCCGAGTTCGCCTTCTTCAACGCCGGCCAGGACTGCACCGCGATCGCCCGGGTGCTGGTCCAGGACACCGCCTACGACGATCTCGTGGCGGCCCTGGTGGAGCACACCAAGACCCTCCGCACCGGCTCGCAGAACGACGAAGACAACTACTTCGGCCCGCTGAACAACGTCAACCACTTCAACACGGTCAAGACCCTGGTGGAGTCCCTCCCGGACAACTGCCGGATCGAGACCGGCGGCCACCAGGCCGGGGACAAGGGGTTCTTCTTCGAGCCCACCATCGTCAGCGGCGCCAAGCAGAGCGACGACATCGTGCAGAAGGAAGCGTTCGGCCCGGTCATCACGGTGCAGAAGTTCAGCACCGAGGAGGAAGCCGTGGAGATGGCGAACGACGTCGACTACGCCCTCGCCTCCAGCGTCTGGACCGCCAACCACGGCAGGGCCATGCGCCTGAGCCGTGACCTGGACTTCGGCGCCGTCTGGATCAACACGCACATCCTCCTCACCGCCGAAATGCCGCACGGAGGATTCAAGCAGTCCGGCTACGGCAAGGACCTCTCCATGTACGGCGTGGAGGACTACACCCGCATTAAGCACGTGATGAGTGCGCTGGACGCCTAACGCCAACGCATCACCCGCTGGCACCGCACAAATGCACAGCTCCGCCGCCTAACCAGCACGCTAGAAAGGCTTTTCCATGACCACCACCGCGAATGACATCACCTACCGTCTTGAGCAGAAGCGCCGCGTCCAGGCCGATTTCCCGGGCCCGAAGTCCGTTGCCCTGACCGCGCGCCGCAAGGCCGTTGTCGCCGCCGGCGTCGCGTCCAGCGTCCCGGTGTTCGTCGCCGACGCCGACGGCGGCATCATCCAGGACGTCGACGGCAACTCCTTCATCGACCTCGGCTCCGGCATTGCCGTGACCAGCGTCGGCGCCTCCGACCCCGCCGTCGTCGGCGCGGTGAAGGAAGCCGTGGAGCACTTCACCCACACCTGCTTTATGGTCACGCCCTACGAGGGCTACGTCGCCGTCGCCGAGCAGCTGAACCGGATCACCCCGGGCGACCACGAGAAGCGCACCGTACTGTTCAACTCCGGCGCCGAAGCCGTCGAGAACGCCGTCAAGGTGGCCCGCCTGGCCACCGGCCGGGACGCCGTCGTCGCCTTCGACCACGCCTACCACGGCCGCACCAACCTGACCATGGCGCTGACCGCCAAGGCCATGCCCTACAAAACCAACTTCGGCCCCTTCGCGCCCGAGGTCTACCGCATGCCGATGAGCTACCCCTACCGCGAGGAAAACCCGGCGATCACCGGTGCCGAGGCCGCCAAGCGCGCCATCACCATGATCGAGAAGCAGATCGGCGGCGAGCAGGTGGCCGCGATCATCATCGAACCCATCCAGGGCGAGGGCGGCTTCATCGTCCCCGCCGAGGGCTTCCTCCCCGCGCTGGCCGCGTGGGCCAAGGACAAGGGCATCGTCTTCATCGCCGACGAGGTCCAGTCCGGCTTCTGCCGCACCGGCGAATGGTTTGCCGTGAACCACGAGGGCGTCGTCCCGGACATCATCACGATGGCCAAGGGCATCGCCGGCGGCATGCCGCTCTCCGCCATCACCGGCCGCGCGGAGCTGCTCGACGCCGTCCACCCGGGCGGCCTCGGCGGCACCTACGGCGGCAACCCGGTGGCGTGCGCCGCGGCGCTGGCATCCATCGGCTCCATGGAGCAGTACGGCCTCAACGCCCGTGCCAGGCACATCGAGGAGGTTGCCCTCGGCAAGCTGCGCGAGCTGGCCTCCGAACAGACCGTGATCGGCGATGTCCGCGGCCGCGGCGCGATGCTGGCGATCGAACTGGTCCAGGCCGGCTCGAAGGAACCGAACCCGGACCTGACCAAGGCTGTCGCCGCGGCATGCCTCAAGGAGGGCGTCATCATCCTCACCTGCGGCACCTACGGCAACGTCATCCGGCTTCTGCCGCCGCTGGTCATCAGCGACGAGCTGCTGCTGGACGGCCTCCAGGTTCTGGCCGCGGCCATCAAGGCGAACGCCTGACATAGCCGGCGGGCCTGGCACCCGGCCAGCCGGCCGCCCGACATGTAAGAACGCAGTAAAGCCGCGGACGAAACCGTCCGCGGCTTTACTGCGTTAAGCTGCCCTGCTGCGCTACCCGCGCTGTCTCCCGGGAGCTACTTCCAGTAGGTGGCGTCGAGCTGGACCGCAACGACGTAGACGTGCTGGCCCTGCTCGATCTTCTCCACTTCGTAGACCCGCACCTTGGTCTCCGGAACTGTCTCCCTGGGCTGGCCGACGCCGATCCCGTAGCTGAGGAACCCCTCGTAGTCCCCGGCCGGAACGTAACTCGTCAAGGCCGTGTAGCCGAGGTATTCCGGCGGCTGGGTCTTGATGGTGCTCGCTGCGCCGTCGGAGGTGTGGGCGCCCGTTCCCTGGAACACCACCTGCAGAATTGCTCCGGTGCCGGGCATCGGGAGCCGGAAGCCGCTCGCGTCCTGGATCAGCTCGGGCACGAATGCAATGGTGTAGCTGGGGAACGTCCCTTCGAACCGGAAGCTGAGCTGGTCATAGGCCGGCGATTCCGAAGGGTGCTGCCCGGCGCCAATGGCGACCAGGCTCTTGGAGCCTGGGGTTGGCGGATCGTCATGGGTGACGGTGAAAGGCCGGCCCGGTCCGGGCCAGGCCCAGTCGTGGGTGATCCTCGAGGAGATCACCTTGTCACCCGATTGCGGCGGGGCGGTTGCGTCAGTATCAGCCGGAACGGTGGCGGACGCGGAGGGAGCCGGCATCGACGTGGCAGGGGTGGAAGAGGAAGTGGTGGACGTGGCAGCGGGCGGGCTGGTTCCGCCGGATGGTGGTGCGGGCGGCGAACAGGCGGTGAGGGCCAGCAACAGTGCCAGCATCCCGACCCCGGCGCTCCGTGCACTGCTGTGGTTCTTCCCGGGATTATTCGCACCCATGATGAGTTCCCCTCGACCCCGCCAGCATAGGCGCGGGTGGTTGCCCTGCGCAGGGCCGAAAGTCACGAACCGGCACCGCCAATTCCGGGTCCCGCTGGGCTAGAGTCGTTCCTACCACTGCAGGAACGCAGACCGGCCGACGTCGCCCGGAGCCCCCGGAGCAAAGCTGGCTTCTGCCACAGACCCATAAGGGGTTCATACATGCGATACGTAGTTGGCTACACCCCCAGCGACCGCGGCGCCGACGCCGTCGCCCTGGCTTCCGCGATGGCCCGCGCCCAGGGCGCGCACCTTGACCTTGTCTACGTCGTGGACCGGAAAACCCCCTACGTCGCGATGAATCCGGAGGGAAACCGGGTCAGCGCCGCGGAGCAGGAAGTTCTCACCGCCGAACGCGAGGGCCTGTCCCTCATCCCCAAGGACCTCGAGGCCCGGTTCCATGTCCGCCAGGCCGACTCGCACGCCGCTGGCCTCATCGAGGCGGCCCTGGAATACAAGGCCGGCCTGATCGTTGTGGGTGCCGCCAGCGCCGGGCTGTTCAAGCGGTACACGATTGGCAGCGCGGCCAACGCCCTGCTCCATGCCTCGCCCGTTCCGGTGGCGCTGGCCCCCCGGGGCTACCACCGCACGGAGCCGATTACGCGGCTGACCCTCGCGGTGGGCCAGCGCGCCGGCTCGGAGGCGGCGATCGACGTCGCGATCGAATCGTCTGAACGCCGCGGGGTACCGCTGCGGCTGGTCTCCCTCGTGGAACTCGACGCCCACGGGGAGAGCGGCGAGAACATCAACGCTGCACACGTCCACGCCAATACCGTCCTGACGGCAGCCGCGCACCGGCTCCCGGCCGGGCACCACGTCACCGTCGAAGTTGCCCACGGGCGCACCATCGAGGAAGCGATCGACGACCTCGACTGGGACGAAGGCGAGGTCCTGATTGTGGGCTCGTCGCGTCTCGCGGAAAAGAACAAAATGTTCATCGGCAGCACGGCCCACAAGGTGCTCCTGGCCCTGCCGGTACCCATGGTGGTGGTCCCGCGCGACTACGTGCGGATTGACACCAGCCCGAAGGACTGACCGCCGGGCGCTGCGCCCGCCGCCTGGGTCAGCCTCAGGCGGCGGCGCGGGCCAGTTTCCGGGTGACGGAGTTCTTCCGGGTGATCAGCAGCATGTCCACGGTGAGCACCAGCAGCGCCAACCAGACGATGCTGAAGCCGATCCAGCGGTCCGTCGTCATTGGCTCGTGGAATACGGCCAGGGCCACGATGAACTGCAGCACGGGGGCGAAGTACTGCAGCAGGCCGATCGTGGTCATCGGCAGCCGCCGGGCAGAGGCGCCGAAGAACAGCAACGGCACGGCGGTGATGATGCCCGACGCCGCGAGGAGCCAGAAGTGCGCGGTGCCGTAGGCAACCAGTGTCGCGGCCCCGGTGAGCGCCAGGATGACCATCGCGGCGGCCGCCACCGGCGCCAGCACGATCGTCTCGACGGTGAGGCTGGTGATCGCATCGGCGCGCGGGCCGACGCGCTTCTTGACGAAGCCGTAGAGGCCGAAGCTCAGCGCCAGGGTCAAGGCGATCCACGGCGGCTTGCCGTAGGAAACGGTCAGGACGCCCACGGCAATGAAGCCGATTCCGACGGCGGCCCACTGCAGCGGACGCAGCCTTTCCTTCAGCACCACCACGCCCAGCAGGACCGAGACGAGCGGGTTGATGAAGTAGCCCAGCGAGGCTTCGACGGCCTGCCCGGTGGTCACGCCGTACACATAGGTCAGCCAGTTGACCGCGATCAGGACCGCGGCGATGGACAGCGGGAGGATCAGCGTGCGGTTCCGGAATGCGGCGCCCAGGACCCGCCAGGAGCGGGTGATGGTGATCAGCAAGGTGCAGAACAGCAGCGACCAGAGCACGCGGTTGGCCACGATTTCCACCGCACCGGCCGGTTGCAGCAGGAAGAAGTAGAGGGGCATCAGCCCCCACAGGCCGTAAGCGCCGATCCCGAAGATGATTCCCGCCGTCGTGTCCGCGTCCACGGCCTTGAGGACGGCCGGCGGGCGCTTCGACGGGCTTCCGCCGGGAGCTGCGGTGCCCGGAGTGCTCAGAGCGGCGGGGGAGGGGGAACGGTCAGAGGTAGGCACAAGATCAATAACACCACCTGCGGGACCCCTATTCCAGCCTTTCGGCTCCGGGACGCCCGGCGCCGGCCGCGGATCCCTGCGATGTCGGTCACCGGGGCGCCCATACTCTCCGGCGGACATTTAGAATGGGGGTTTATGCGCTGCATGAGCCGGCGCCGTCGCTAAGACTCAGAAGGGCTTCCGGTGTCCAACTCGGCCGAATCCACGTCCAAGAGCACGTCCAACAGCTCGTCCAACCGTCCGCTCCGCGTTGCGATTGTTGGCGCCGGACCGGCCGGCGTCTACGCCGCGGACATCCTGACCAAGTCCAACGAAGTCAAGGACGGCGACTTCGAGGTCAGCATCGACCTTTTCGAGGCATACCCGGCCCCGTACGGCCTGATCCGTTACGGCGTAGCCCCGGACCACCCCCGGATTAAGGGGATCGTGAATGCGCTGCACAAAGTCCTGGACCGCGGCGACATCCGCTTCCTTGGCAACGTCACCTACGGTCGTGACCTGACACTGCACGATTTCCGCGCCTTCTACGACGCCGTGATCTTTTCCACCGGTGCCATCAAGGACGCGGACCTGGACATTCCCGGCGTCGGGCTGGAGGGGTCCTTTGGCGGGGCCGACTTCGTCTCCTGGTACGACGGGCACCCCGACGTTCCGCGCGACTGGCCGCTGGAGGCCAAGGAGATCGCGGTGATCGGCAACGGCAACGTCGCCCTCGACGTGGCCCGGATGCTGGTCAAGCACGCCGACGACCTGCTGGTCACGGAGATCCCGGACAACGTCTACCGGGCGCTCAAGAATTCCCCGGTCACGGACGTCCACGTGTTCGGCCGCCGCGGCCCCGCCCAGGTCAAGTTCACGCCGCTGGAACTGCGCGAACTCTCCCACGCCCGGGACGTCGACATCGTCCTGTACCCGGAGGACTTCGAGTTCGACGAGGCCTCGGATGAGGCGATCCGCAGCAACAACCAGATCCGCACCATGGTCAACACCCTGACGAACTGGCTCGTCGAAGAGCACGCTGAGGCCGAGGAACCGTCCTCCCGCCGGCTGCACCTGCACTTCCTGCACAGTCCGGTGGAAATCTTTGGCACAACGGGCGACGCCGCCCACCCCGGCCAGGTCACCGGCATCAGGTTCGAGCGCATGCAGCTGGACGGCACCGGCAGCGTCAAAGGCACGGGGGAGTACCTCGACTACCCGGTCCAGGCCGTCTACCGCGCGATCGGCTACCACGGCTCCCCGCTGGACGAACTGGAATACGATGCCCGCCGCGGCGTCATCCCCAACGAGGGCGGCCGGGTGCTCGACGCCGAGGGCAACCCCGTCCCCGGCATCTACGCGACCGGCTGGATCAAGCGCGGCCCCGTCGGCCTGATCGGCCACACCAAGGGCGACGCGCTGGAGACCATCGGCTTCCTCCTCGAGGACCGGCTGAGCCTGCCCCCGGCGCAGAACCCGGACCCGCAGGCGATCATCGACCTCCTCGCGGAGCGCGGGGTCGAATACACCACCTGGGAAGGCTGGAACAGGCTCGACGCCCACGAGCTGGCCCTCGGCGCGGAGTGGTCCGCCTCCGGGGACGCCAACGGGATTGTGCGCGAACGCATCAAGGTGGTTCCCCGCGGGGACATGGTGCAGATCTCCCGCGGCTGAGTGCCGGACCGATCGCGCGGCGCGGATTGTCCCGCGATGCGCGAAAACACTGGCGCGCCCGTATTCCGGCATCGACAGCGCCATGGTGCGTCGCGGGATACCTGGCGCATCGCGGAACAGTCGGTGCAGCGCAGGACCGTTCGCGCATCGTGGAGCCGGCCCGCCTCCTACATCGGCGGCGCAGCTTTTCTTGCGACGCGCAAAAACGCTGGCGCGCCCGTATTCCGGCATCGACAGCGTCATGATGCAGCGCGGGACAACTGGCGCATCGCGGAACAGTCGGCGCATCGCAGGACCTTTTGCGCGTCGCTGCCCGTGCGCGGCCGGCACAAACCCTGCCCGCACGCGGCGCGCGCCAGCCCCGGCAAGCCTGGAGATTTCCGACCGGCGCGAGCTCTGGCGGGCTCTCGTCACGCGCACTAGACTTACCCACACATGGCTGCCTCCGGCACGCCGTCGGGCCCGTCCGGTGGGAGTTCAATGAGGAATCCGATCCATCCGGCAACGCTGTTCCCGCCAGCCGGCGGGGTCCCCGCAGCGTTGCGCCAGCAGTATGCCAGCGCCGGCCATGAGCTGCTGGACTCCCGGGGACTCGTGTTCCCGGCCGATCTGCAGCTGCCCGGCCTCAGCAGCCTGATCCAGGAGTCCTGGCGGCGCTCGGCCCAGATGCAGGCCAACCCGGACAACCCCGAGGCCCCGCTGGCGATGGACAGCGAAGAACTCGAAGAGTACCGGCGGCAGCACCCGCTTGCCGCCATCATGCCGGTCATTCACAAACTCCTGGTCCTGCCCAGCCACGACAGCGGCATGCTGGTGGCCGTAGGGGACGAGGTGGGCCGCCTGCTCTGGGTCGAAGGAGATGCCGAAATGCGCCGCCGGGCCGAGGGCATGATGTTCGTTCCCGGGGCCGACTGGTCCGAGGCCACCGTGGGCACCAGCGCCCCCGGCACCGCCCTGGCCCTGGGCCGCGGTATCCAGATCTCCGGCGCCGAACACTACAAGCGCTCCGTCCACCCGTGGAGCTGCACTGCCGTTCCGTTCCATGATCCGGATTCCGGCGCCGTGCTGGGCGTTGTGGACATCACCGGGACCGAGTCCGCCGTCGCGCCGCACACGCTGTCCCTGGTCGAGGCCACCGTGGCCGCCGCCCAGGCGCACCTCCGCGTGGAGCGGCTCCAGCTCGCGGCCGCCAAGCAGTCCTCGCCGGCCCGACGCCGGGGCACCGCCACGTCCTCCACGTCCGGGGCGGGGCGGGACGGGGGCGGGACGGCCGGCAGCCTCTACCGCAACAGCCTCCAGATCCTGGGCCGGGACCAGGCGCTGCTCAGCATCGACGGCCGCACCGTGGCGTTGTCCGCCCGGCACAGCGAGATCCTGTCCCTGCTCAGCACCCACCCCGAGGGGCTCAACGCCGAGGAACTGTGTGCCCTGCTGTACCCCGGGAATGCTTCGACCATGACGCTGCGGGCCGAGATGGTCCGCCTGCGCAAGGTCCTCCAGCAGCTCAACCCGGCCGCTGTTCCGGAGTCGCGGCCCTACCGGCTGCCGCTGGATTTGGTGCCGGACTCCGGCCAGGTGCTGAACTGCCTGCAGCGCGGCGCCCACCGGATCGCCCTGGAGATCTACCGCGGCGCCGTCCTGCCCCGCTCCGAGGCACCCGGCGTCGCCGAGCTGCGCAGCCGGGTCTCCTCCCTGCTCCGCGACGCGGTGCTGACCGACGGCAGTGCCGAGTCGCTCCTGAGGTACGCCGAGCTTCCCGAGGCGAGGGACGACGTCGAGGTCCGGATCGCGGCGCTGAAACTGCTGCCGCCGCGTTCGCCCAAGCGGGCCGCCATCGTCGCTGACCTGGAACGGCTCGAGGCGGAACTCAGCGCCTGACCCGCCCCCCGCAGGAGCTACCGCAGGGGGTGACCTAAATAGTGACCCGGGTCACTCGGTTGCAACCTAACTGCAACCTCCTTGCTCCTAGGCTGAACGCAACGGTGGCGCCGGCATCTGTCCGCCACCTATCTTGCACAGCAAAGGAGCTAGCAATGACTGTTTACGCACAGCCCGGCACCGAGGGCTCGAAGGTCACCTTCAAGGACCGCTACGAGAACTGGATCGGCGGCGAATGGGTCGCCCCGGTCAAGGGCCAGTACTTCGAGAACATCACCCCCGTCACGGGCAAGGTCTTCTGTGAGGTCGCCCGCGGCACCGCCGAGGACATTGAACTGGCGCTGGACGCCGCCCACAAGGTTGCACCCTCCTGGGGCAAGACATCCGTCGCCGAGCGCGCCGCCATCCTGAACAAGATCGCCGACCGGATCGACGAGAACCTCGAGATGCTTGCGGTCGCCGAATCCTGGGACAACGGCAAGCCGATCCGCGAAACCCTCAACGCGGACATTCCGCTTGCAGCCGACCACTTCCGCTACTTCGCCTCCGCCGTCCGCGCCCAGGAAGGCCGGCTGTCCCAGCTTGATGAGGACACCACCGCGTACCACTACCACGAGCCGCTCGGCGTCGTCGGCCAGATCATCCCCTGGAACTTCCCGATCCTGATGGCGGTCTGGAAGCTCGCCCCGGCCCTCGCCGCCGGCAACGCCGTCGTCCTCAAGCCGGCCGAGCAGACGCCGTCCTCGATCCTGGTCCTGATGGAACTCATCGGCGACCTGCTGCCGGCGGGCGTCCTCAACGTCGTGAACGGCTTCGGCGTCGAGGCCGGCAAGCCGCTGGCCTCCAGCCCCCGGATCCGTAAGATTGCGTTCACCGGCGAAACCTCCACCGGCCGGCTGATCAGCCAGTACGCCAGCCAGAACCTGATCCCGGTCACCCTGGAACTGGGCGGCAAGAGCCCGAACATCTTCTTCAACGACGTTGCCGACACCAACGACGCGTTCTACGACAAGGCACAGGAAGGCTTTACGCTCTTCGCCTTCAACCAGGGCGAAGTCTGCACCTGCCCCTCCCGTGCCCTGGTCCAGGAAGACATCTACGATTCCTTCATGGCCGACGCCGTGGCCCGGGTCCAGAAGATCATCCAGGGCAACCCGCTGGACACCGACACCCAGCTCGGCGCCCAGGCCTCCAACGACCAGCTCGAAAAGATCCTCTCCTACATCGACATCGGAAAGCAGGAGGGCGCCAAGATCCTCACCGGCGGCGCCCGGGCCGAAATGCCCGGCGACCTGGCCGGCGGCTACTACATGCAGCCGACCATCTTCGAAGGCCACAACAAGATGCGGATCTTCCAGGAGGAAATCTTCGGCCCGGTGGTGTCCGTGACCCGCTTCAGCGACTACAACGACGCCATGGGCATCGCCAACGACACCCTGTACGGCCTCGGCGCAGGCGTCTGGTCCCGCAACGGCAACGTCGCCTACCGCGCCGGCCGCGAGATCCAGGCCGGCCGGGTGTGGGTGAACAACTACCACGCCTACCCGGCGGGCGCTGCGTTCGGCGGCTACAAGTCCTCCGGCATCGGACGCGAGAACCACTCGATGATGCTGGACCACTACCAGCAGACCAAGAACCTCCTGGTCAGCTACAACGAGAACAAGCTCGGCTTCTTCTAAGCCGCAGCACACCAGGGCGGGGCGGATCAGAAAAGATCCGCCCCGCCCGCCCCACCTGTGCACCTACGGGGAGGACGCCGCCTCACTGCACACGCCCTTTAGCCCCACCCACGCTTGATGAAGCAAGGATTTCGCTATGATGACGACGACAACGACAACGACGACGACGACCATGCAGGCCGCAGTAGTAACCGAATTCGGCAAGGACCTTCAGATCCAGACCGTCCCCGTTCCCGTGCCGGGTCGGGGCGAGGCCCTCGTCAAGGTGCTGACCACCGGCGTCTGCCACACCGACCTCCACGCCGCGGTAGGCGACTGGCCGGTGAAGCCGACCCCGCCGTTCATTCCCGGCCATGAAGGTGTCGGCGAAGTGGTTGCACTCGGCGAGGGCGTCACCGACCTGGCCGTCGGCGACCTCGTCGGCAATGCCTGGCTCTGGTCCGCCTGCGGCGAGTGCCAGTACTGCCGCACCGGCTGGGAAACCCTGTGCGAAGCGCAGCAGAACGCCGGCTACAGCGTTGACGGCTCCTTCGGCGAGTACATGCTGGTGAACACACGCTTCGCGGCCCGGATCCCCGCCGGCTCCGACCCCGTAGAGGTCGCCCCGGTGCTCTGCGCCGGAGTGACCGTCTACAAGGGCCTCAAAATGACCGAGGCTCGCCCCGGCCAGTGGGTCGCCATTTCGGGTATTGGCGGGCTCGGCCATATCGCGGTCCAGTACGCGGTGGCCATGGGCCTGCGTGTTGTTGCCGTGGATATCGCCGATGACAAGCTCGCCCTGGCCAAGAAGCACGGTGCGGAACTGACCGTCAATGCCCTGCACGAAGATCCCGTTGAAGTCATTCAGCGCGAAACCGGAGGTTGCCATGGAGTCCTGGTCACGGCGGTGCACCCGTCAGCATTCGGGCAGGCGATCGGGATGGCCCGCCGCGGCGGAACGATTGTGTTCAACGGCCTGCCGCCGGGTGACTTTCCGGCGCCGATCTTCGACATTGTGCTCAAGGGCCTGACCGTCCGCGGCTCCATCGTGGGCACCCGGCAGGACCTGGAGGAGGCGCTGGAGTTCTACGCCGAGGGCAAGATCCACCCGACGGTCTCCACCCGGGAGCTCTCCGAGGTGAATGCCGTCCTCGACGAAATGAAGCACGCCAAGATCGACGGCCGCGTGGTCATCAAGTACTGAACAAGAAAGGACTCTGATGCCACCGACAAAGCTCGACGCCGCCGCCACCCTTCCCGGGGAGGACTTCTCCCGGGTGGCACTCACCCCCGTTGCGGTGGAACTGCTGCGCAAGCTGTGGCTCCAGCACGGACCGCTGATGTTCCATCAGTCCGGCGGGTGCTGTGACGGGTCTTCGCCAATGTGTTACCCCGCGGGGGAGTTCATCACCGGGGACTCGGACGTGCAGTTGGGCCTGTTCGACATTTCCGACGGTCTGCAGCCGCAGCCGATTGGGTTCTGGATGTCGAAGGAACAGTTCAACTACTGGAGCCACACCCACCTGACCGTGGATGTGGTTCCGGGCAGGGGGAGCGGTTTCTCGGTGGAGGCGCCCGAGGGCAAGCGGTTCCTGATCCGGTCAACGCTGATGGACTGGCCGGTCTAAAACGGAGCGCACCACACGCGGGCGGGCCGTGCAGGGAGACCTGCACGGCCCGCTTTTGCGTCTCACAGTGTGGGATAAAAATGGCCGTCCGGTGGATGGACACTACTATGGATAGGTCTGTTTCCAACAAGCTACCCAGATTGTGGATTTTCCTATGAACCTCTTCCGGACCAAATCGATCGAGCAGTCCCTGTCGGACGCCGATGAACCCGGACGCCAGCTCAAGCGCTCGCTGAGCTCCTGGGACCTGATGATCATGGGCGTCGCCGTTGCCGTCGGCGCCGGCATCTTCTCGGTGGGCGCCAAAGCCGCAGCAAACTTCGCCGGCCCGGCCGTGACCCTTTCGTTCGCCATCGCCGCCGTCACCTGTGCGCTGGCGATCATGTGCTACGCCGAGTTCGCCACGGCCATCCCCGTGGCCGGCTCCGCCTATGTCTTCACCTACGCCACCATGGGTGAGCTGCTGGCCTGGATCATCGGCTGGAACCTCATCCTGGAGCTGTTCACCGCCGGCGCCGTGATCGCCAAGTACTGGGGCATCTACCTCAGCAAGGTCTTCGCGCTCATGGGCGTCGACATTCCGCCGTCGATCTCCCTGGGCGGCGTGGACCTGTACTGGGGCGCCTTCCTGATCGTCGCCGTGTTCACCGTGCTGCTGGTGCTGGGGACGAAGCTGTCCGCCCGCGTCGGCAACATCTTCACGCTGGTCAAAATCGGCGTCGTGCTCTTTGTGATTGTGGTGGGCTTCAGCTACGTGAAGTTCGAGAACTACGCCCCGTTCGTCCCCGCGTCCGAACCCACCGGGGGCACCGGCGCCGCGGACATCATGAAGCAGTCCTTCTTCGGCTTCCTCACCGGTGCCGCCCCGGCGCAGTACGGCACGCTGGGCATCTTCGCCGGCGCCGCCCTGGTCTTCTTCGCCTTCATCGGGTTCGACGTCGTCGCCACCTCGGCCGAGGAGGTCAAGGACCCGCAGAAAACGCTGCCCCGCGGCATCTTCGGCGGCCTCGCCGTCGTCACGGTGCTCTACATCCTGGTGTCCCTGGCGCTGACCGGCATGGTGCCCTACACCGAGCTGGCCAAGGCCGAGAACCCCACCCTGACCACGGCGTTCGAGGCCGTGGGCAACACCGATGCCGCCAAGATCATCGCCTTCGGCTCCCTCGTGGGCCTGACCACCGTGATCATGGTGCTGCTTATGGGCCTCTCCCGCGTGGTGCTGGCGATGAGCCGCGACGGCCTGCTGCCGCGCTCGCTGTCCAAGACCAGCACCATCCGTGCGACGCCGGTCCGGCTCCAGATCATCTGCGGCGCCGGCGTGGCCGTTGTCGCCGGACTCACCAACGTGGACCTGCTCGAGGAAATGATCAACATCGGCACGCTGTCCGCGTTCGTGACGGTCAGCATCGGCGTCCTGGTGCTGCGCAAGAAGCGCCCGGACCTCAAGCCCGCGTTCCGGGTGCCGTTCGGCAAGGTGCTCCCGATCGTCTCGGCCGTGCTGTGCCTGTACCTCATGACCAACCTGGCCGTGGAGACCTGGATCTTCTTCGCCGTCTGGCTCGTGATCGGCGTCGTCATCTACTTCTCCTACGGCCAGCGCCACTCCCGGCTGAACGAGAAGTTCGCCGAGGCCAGGGCTTCCGTCCAGGGTCCCGCCGGGGCTGCCCGCGCCGGAGCCGCCAGGGACGAGGAAGCCACCCTCACCCGCCCCTAACCGGGAGCCTTTCCGGCAACCGAATACCGAAGTCGCCGGAGCCGTGCGAATTCGCTGGAACCTTCCCGCGAATTGGCATGGCTCCGGCGACTTCGGCGTTAGAGGGCACCTCTGGACGGCCAGTCTCAGAGCTGTAACAATGCACCAGCTGTGGTTGACCTCACACTACGTTTAGATAAGACTTAAAATGAACCTTAGTTCGAAGAGCGAACATTTACAGGCTTGGGGGCTTGTCACTCCCCTGCCAATGGGCACATAGGAGTGAACATGAAACGACGTATTATTGCCGTCCTGGCAGCCGCCTCCGTTCTCGGACTCTCGGCCTGCGGCAGCGGCTCGCCGAGTTCCACCGGCGGCGGTACGGCCTCGGGCGGAGCCGCCGACGGCGCGAATCTCACCAAGGTCAGCGTCGGCGTCATCCCGATCGTCGACTGCGCACCCATTTACCTCGGTGACAAGCAGGGCTTCTTCAAGGAAGAGGGACTCCAGCTGGACATCCAGACCGCAACGGGCGGCGCGGCGATCGTTCCCGGCATCGTCAGCGGCAGCTTCGACTTCGCCTTCTCGAACCTGATCTCCGTCATGGTCGCCAAAGACAAGGGCCTTGACCTGAAGTTCGTCGCCAATGGTGCGTCCACCACGGGTGAGGTCGGCAAGGACATCGGCGGCGTCGTCGTTCCGGCAGGCTCGGACATCCAGTCCGCGAAGGACCTCGCCGGCAAGACCGTGTCGGTCAACAACCTCTCCAACATCGGCGACACCACCATCAAATCGGTCATCGAAAAGGACGGTGGAGACCCGCAGAGCGTCAAGTTCGTGGAGGTCGCCTTCCCGGACGCCCCGGCGGCACTGGCCAACAAGCAGGTGGACGCGGCATGGATCCTCGAGCCCTTCCTGTCCAAGGCGGTGGCTGAAGGCGGCAAGGTGGTGTCGTGGAACTTCGTCGAGATGCACCCGGAGCTGGACATTGCGGGCTACTTCACCAAGGCAGACACCATCCAGGGCAAGGCCGAACTCACGCAGAAGTTCACCCGCGCCATGAACAAGTCGCTTGAATACGCGCAGGCGAACCCGCAGGCAGTCCGCGACATCGTGGGCACCTACACCAAAATCGACGAGGCAGCCCGCGCCAAGATCGTGCTGCCGCGGTACCGCGTCGAGTTCAACCAGGACGCATTCAGCACCCTCGGCGAAGCCGCCGCCAAGTACGGCACGCTGACCAAGGCACCGAACGCGGACGAACTCCTCCCGTGAGTTCGAAGACCCTGACCTCCGGCGGTGCCGCTCCCAGCGTGGAGCAGCACCGCCGGCAGGTCCGCAAGTTACCCACCAAACAGCTGCTCGGCCTCGCCGGGATCCTCGGGTTCCTGCTCACCTGGGAGCTCATTCCCCGGCTTGGCATCATCGACGCACGCTATCTGCCGCCCGCCAGTGAGGTCATCGCCGCGCTCGTGGCCGACTTCGGACTCACGGCCTTCTGGGTGTCGGTGGGCGAGACGATGAAGGCCTGGTTCCTGGGCCTGCTGATCGCCGTGGTGGCTGCCGTGCTGGTGGGCTTCATCATCGGCTCCAGCACCTTCCTGCGCAAGGCCACCAACTCCACGATTGAATTCCTGCGCCCGATCCCGTCCGTGGCCCTGATCCCGCTGGCCGTGCTGCTCTTCGGCGTGAAAATCGAATCCTCGCTGCTGCTGATCGTGTACGCCTCTTTCTGGCAGATCCTGATCCAGGTGCTCTACGGAGTGGCCGACGTCGACATGGTCGCCAACAACACGGCCAAGACCTACGGCCTGGGCAGGATGGCCCGGATCCGCTACGTCGTCTTTCCCACCGCCCTGCCCTACCTGATGACCGGTGTCCGGCTCGCCGGCGCGGTGGCGCTGGTCCTGGCGATCACCGCGGAACTCGTGATCGGTTCCCCGGGGCTCGGCCGCGAAATCGCCCTGGCCCAGTCCGGCGGCGCCATCTCCGGCATGTACGCCCTGGTGCTCGCCACCGGCCTGATCGGTGTGCTGATCAATATGCTGATGCGTTTGATCGAAAAGAAGACCCTGTCCTGGCACTCGTCGGTCCGTTCCGAGGTGATCGTATGAAGACCCTGAAGAATCTCGGCTACCTCCTCGGCCTGCCGGTGTTGCTGATCCTGATCTGGTGGGTCGCCACGCTGGGGAAGGTCAACTTCTTCGTCCCCACGCCCGCCAGCCTGGTCGAAACGTTCGGCGAGGTCTGGTTCAGTGAGCGTTTCTTCACGGATGTGCTGCCCAGTGTCGGGCGGCTCGTGGTGGGCGTCGCCGTGGCGATCGTGATCGGCGTCGTCGGCGGTGTCCTGATCGGATCGATCCGGTGGCTGCGGTCACTGCTGGAACCGACGCTGGAGTTTTTCCGCGCCATCCCGCCGCCCGTCCTGGTGCCGGTGCTGATCCTGCTGATGGGCATCACCGACTCCATGAAGGTCGCGGTGATCATCTCCGGCTGTGTCTGGCCGGTGCTGCTGAATACGATCGAAGGCGTCCGCGCCGTCGATCCCGTGCTCTCCGATTCCACCCACACCTACGGCATCGACGGCTGGGCCCGGGTCCGGTACCTGGTGCTGCCTTCGGCCAGCCCGCAGATCATGGCCGGCGTCCGACAGTCCATGTCCCTCGGGCTGATCCTGATGGTGATTTCCGAAATGTTCGCCTCGTCCTCGGGGCTTGGCTTCACCATCGTCCAGTTCCAGCGTTCCTTCTCCATCCCGGAGATGTGGTCCGGCATCGTGGTGCTCGGCCTGCTGGGTGTGGGCATGTCATTCATCTTCCAGTGGGCCGAGCGGAATATCCTGCGCTGGTACCACGGCCAGAAAGAGGTAGAAAATGCAGCCTGACTCAACGCAAGCGGCCCCGGCGGCGATGCTGTCCGTCCGCGGGCTGAAGAAGGTGTACCAGAGCGACGGCGGCGACGTCGAGGCGGTGCGCAACCTCACCTTCGACCTGCGCGCGGGCGAACTGGCCTGCCTGGTGGGGCCCTCCGGCTCCGGCAAGACCACGCTGCTCAAGTGCATCTCCGGGCTGATGGCCCCGACCGAGGGCGAGGTGCTCCTGGACGGCAAACGCGTCGTGGGCCCGCCGAAGAAGATGGCGGTCGTCTTCCAGGAATACGGCCGCTCGCTGTTCCCCTGGATGCGGGTCCGGGACAACGTCGAACTGCCGCTGAAAAACCAGGGTGTCCCGAAGGCGGAACGGGACCGGCTCGTGGACGAGGCGCTGGAGGCCGTGGGCCTGTCCCACGTCCCGCGCTCCTACCCCTGGCAGCTCTCCGGCGGCATGCAGCAGCGCGTGGCCATTGCCCGCGCCATCGCGTACCAGCCCGAGGTCCTGCTGATGGATGAGCCGTTCGCCGCCGTGGACGCCCAGACCCGGGCGGACCTGGAGGACCTGATCCGCACCGTGTGGAAGAAGCTGGGCATCACCGTCCTCTTCGTCACCCACGACATCGACGAATCCGTGTACCTTGGCGAGCGGGTCATTATCCTCTCCAGCTCCCCGACAGTGATCCAGGAAGACATCACCATCGACCTGCCGGAGGAACGCGACCAGCTCGAGACCCGGTCCCTGCCGCGCTTCACCGAACTGCGCCACCACGTCTACGAGCAGATCCAGCTCGCCAAAAAGGGCCACCGCCCGGCCGCTGCCGGCGGCCAGGCCGCAGTCTCACCGCACTAACAGCACCAGACAAAACACCCCGCCACGGATGCTCCGTGGCGGGGTGATTTCGTTTGAGGCTGATCAGAACTTGTTGGCTGCCTCGGCGTCGGAGACGGCAGGGGCTGCGCCCAGGTTGGCCCGCAGCTTGGCGCCGAGTTCGGCGTCGACGTTGGTCCAGTACTGGATGGCGCGTTCCTTGATCTGGGCGTTCTGCACGCCGCCCACGGCACCGGTGATGGTGTCGAGGAAGCGGGCCTTGGCTGCTTCGTCAAAGACATCGCGGTACAGCGTGCCGGCCTGGCCGAAGTCGCTGTCCTCGGAGTGCAGGGTCGCGGCGGTGCGGACCAGCGCGCCGTCGAACTCCCAGGAACCCTCACCGGCGCGGGCCGGGTCGGCCACGGGGCCGCCGAAGGAGTTCGGTGCGTAGACCGGGGCCGTTGCCGGCTTGTAGCCGTGGCGCAGCGAGCCGTCCTGCGAGTAGTTGTTCACCGGTGAGACCGGGCGGTTGACCGGCAGCTCGTTGTAGTTGGTGCCGACGCGGTAACGCTGAGCATCCGGGTAGGAGAACACCCGTGCCGTCAGCATCTTGTCCGGGGAGATGTCGTGGCCCGGAACGACGTTCGCGGGAGACAGGGCGATCTGCTCGATCTCGCCGTAGAAGTTCTCCGGGTTGCGGTTCAGCTCGAAGCGGCCAACCTCGACCAGCGGGTAGTCCGCGTGCGGCCAGACCTTGGTCAGGTCGAACGGGTTGAAACGGTAGGTCTTGGCGTCCTCGTACGGCATGATCTGGACGTGCAGGTCCCAGCTGGGGAAGTTGCCCCCGGCAATGGCCTCGTACAGGTCGCGGCGGTAGTAGTCGGCGTCGGCGCCGGCCAGCTGCTCAGCCTGCTCGCCGGTGATGTTGTGCTCGCCCTGGTTGGAGCGGAAGTGGTACTTGACCCAGAAGCGGGCGCCTTCGGCGTTGGTCCACAGGTAGGTGTGCGAGGAGAAGCCGTGCATCTCGCGCCAGGAGCGGGGCAGGCCGCGGTCGCCCATGAGGTAGGTGACCTGGTGCGCGGACTCGGGGGAGAGGGTCCAGAAGTCCCACTGCATGTCGGCGTCACGCAGGCCGGAGCCCGGGAGGCGCTTCTGGGAGTGGATGAAGTCCGGGAACTTGATGCCGTCCTTGATGAAGAACACGGGGGTGTTGTTGCCCACGATGTCCAGGTTGCCCTCAGGGGTGTAGAAACGGGTCGCGAAACCGCGGACGTCGCGCCAGGTGTCGGGGGAGCCCTGCTCGCCGGCCACGGAGGAGAAGCGGGTGGCCGTGCCGACCTGGGCGCCCGGCTGGAAGGCAGCCACGCGGGTGTAGCGGGAAACGTCGCCGGTCACCGTGAAGGTGCCGAAGGCCCCGCCGCCCTTGGCGTGGACAATGCGCTCCGGGATCCGCTCGCGGTTGAACTGTGCGAGCTTCTCGAGCAGGTAGCGGTCGTGCAGCGCGGTGGCTCCGTCGGCACCGGTGGTCAGCGAGTGCTCGTCGGACGCCACGGGGGCGCCGGTCTGGGTCGTGGTCGCGGTATGCGAGATGGGCGCGGAAAGGTTCGCAGTCATCATTCTCCTTTGTTGATTTCTTGCTGTTCAGATGTGGAGGGAAGTTTTTGGGTGCGCTGGCAGTCCTGGCAGATGCCCTGGTACATGACGTCGGCGATCTGGATTGTCATCGGCCGGGCGTTCCCGTCCCAGCTCGGCGTCAGGCACGGTGCGTGGCCGACGGCGCATTCGACGTCCTCCACCCGGCCGCAGCTGATGCAGACGGCGTGGTGGTGGTTGTCGCCCACCCGCGTCTCGTACAGGGCGGGGGAGTGCGGGGGCTCAAAGCGGCGCAGCATCTGCAGGTCGGTCAAATCGCCCAGGACCACGTAGACGGACTGTGCGGTCAGCTCGGGGAGATCCTGGCGGGCGGCGGCGAGGATGTGCTCGGCGGGGGAATGCGGGTGATGTTCGACGGCGGTGAGCACGGCCAGCCGTTGCTTGGTCACCCGGCGGCCGTGGGCACGCAGGGCCGCAGCCCATGCCTCGTGGGTGCCCGTTGTAACCGTCATGCCCCCATTCAAGCATCTATTATGAGGCGATCATAATAAGGCTCGTCATAGTAAGGCCCGTCTTAATAAGGCCCGTCATAACAAGGCGCGCCTCTGACGCCTTCATGGGAGGCCGACAACAGGATGCGCGCCGGGCACCGGGTGCGCCGGCCGGCGGCCAGGCGCCACTAGAGTATCCGGGTGGGAAAATATCTGGCGGACATCACGCCCTTGCGCGAGAGTCCGGCGTTCCGCCGCCTGTGGCTGGGATCCGCCGTCGCAGCCCTGGGCAGCCAGCTGACCCTGGTTGCCGTGAGCCTTGAGGTCTACCGGCTCACCCAGGACAGCCTCTACGTGGGACTGCTGAGCATCTTTGCCCTTGTCCCGCTGGTTTTCGGCGGGTTGCTGGGCGGCTCGATCGCGGACGCCCACGACCGCCGCACGGTGGCACTGCTGGCCTCCTCGGTACTGTGGCTGACCACCGCCTGCCTGGCCCTGCAGGCCTGGCTGCAGCTGGGGAATATCTGGGTGCTGTACGTCCTGGTGGCGGTGCAGAGCGGCGCGCAGGCCATCAACCAGCCGGCCCGCAGCGCCATTATCCCGCTGCTGGTGCGCAAGGAGCTCCTGCCGGCCGCCAACGCGCTGAGCATGATCAGTTTCGGCCTTACCCTGACCGCCGGGCCCCTGCTGGCCGGGCTGCTGGTGGCCACGGTCGGCTTCGCCTGGACCTACACGATCGACGTCGCCACTTTTGCCTTCGCTTTGTGGGCGCTGCTGAAGCTGCCCGCCATGCCTCCGGGGGAACATGCGCGGCCCGCGGGGCTGCGCTCCGTCGTCGAGGGCTTCCGTTTCCTGGGCACACGCCCCAACCTGCGGATGACCTTCCTCATCGACCTTGTCGCCATGATCTTCGCCCAGCCCCGGGCGCTGCTGCCCGCGATCGGCGCCGTGATGATCGGCGGCGGCGAAACCACGGTGGGAATCCTGCTGGCCTCCACCGCCGTCGGGGCGTTCCTGGCCGGCCTCTTCTCCGGCCCGCTCGGGGCGGTGCGGCGGCAGGGGGCCGCCGTCGTCTGGTCCGTCATGGGCTGGGGCGCCTCGATTGCCGGCTTCGGCCTCGTCGTCGTCCTCGCCGGGGACTCCGGCGCCGGCGGCGTGACGTGGTGGCTGCTGCCCGCGGCCCTGTGCTGCGGGCTGGCCGGCATCGCCGACTCCGTCAGCGCCGTCTTCCGCACCACGATCCTGCAGGCCTCCACGCCGGACCACCTGCGCGGCCGGCTGCAGGGCGTCTTCATTGTGGTGGTGGCTGGCGGACCCCGGGTGGGGGACATGCTCGCGGGCGGTGGGACTAAAATTCTGAGTGAAGGCTGGGTCCTGCTTTTGGGTGGCCTGTTGAGCATCGCGGTGGCCTGGGCCGTGGCGCACTGGCAGTCGGGCTTCCTGGCGTACGACGCGCGGAACCCGGTGCCGTAGCGGGACGTTTTCCGGGTGAGTGTCCACAGGGCGACTTCAGGAGGAACAGTGCATCGGCATTACAACGGACTGAAGACCGCGGCCCTTTTCGGTGTGCTGTGGGCCGTGCTGCTGGCCCCCGGCGCGCTGATGGCCTCCAGTATGCGCAGTGCCGCGCCGATCTGGATCATGGCCCTGATCGGGGTCGCCACGACGGCCTACGGCTACTGGAACAGTGACAAAATTGCCATCCGGGCCATGCACGCCTACCCCGTGACGGAGGCCCAGGCGCCCCAGCTCCACCAGATCGTCCGGGAGCTCTCCGCCACGGCGCAGCAGCCGATGCCGCGGATCTACCTCTCGCCGACGATGGCACCGAACGCGTTCGCGACCGGACGGAACCCGCAGAACGCCGCGGTGTGCTGTACCGAAGGGATCCTCCGGCTGCTCGACGCCCGGGAACTGCGCGGCGTGCTGGGCCACGAGCTGATGCACGTCTACAACCGGGACATCCTGACCTCCTCGGTGGCCGCCGCCGTCGCCGGCGTCATCACTTCGGTGGCGCAGATGTTCCTGCTGTTCGGCGGCGGGGACCGGCGCAACGCCAATCCGATCGCCGCGATCGCGATGGCGCTGCTGGCCCCGTTTGCTGCCTCACTGATCCGGATGGCCATCTCCCGCACCCGGGAGTTCGACGCCGACGAGGACGGTTCCAGGCTGACCGGAGACCCGCTGGCGCTCGCCTCAGCCCTGCGCAAGATCGAGCAGGGCGTGCAGCTCGCGCCGCTCCCACAGGACCAGCGGCTGGTCAACGCCTCGCACCTGATGATCGCGAACCCGTTCCGCGGCGGGGGAGCCTCGAAGTTGTTCTCGACGCACCCTCCGATGAGCGATCGGATCGGCCGGCTGGAGCGGATGGCGGGCCGGCAGCCGGGCTGATCCGCCGGGTCGGCGATGGCTCCGCGACAGGCCCTCAGTTCCGGGGTGGCGACGCGCCCACGGCCCCGCGACGCGCCAACGCCTCCATGACACGCCAAAGGGCTGTCGACACCGGGATACCGGCGCGACAGCCCTTTAGCGCAGCGTCAGAAATTTTGCGCCGCGAAGGCGAGGCTAGCTGCGGAAGTTCACGAACTGCAGGTCGGCCTCGTCGAAGCCCTTCAGCAGGTTCATGGTCTCCTGCAGGTCATCGCGGGACTTGGAGGTCACGCGAAGCTCATCGCCCTGGATCTGCGACTTGACGGACTTGGGGCCCTCGTCGCGGATGAGCTTGTTGATTTTCTTCGCCAGGTCCTGGGCGATGCCCTCCTTGATGGTCGTCTCGAGGCGGAACTCCTTGCCGGACGGGTAGGGTTCGCCCGTGTCGAGGGACTTCAAGGAAATACCGCGGCGGATGAGCTTGGACTGCAGCACATCCAGGACCGCGAGGACACGCTCTTCGGAGTTGGCCTTCATCAGGATCGTCTCGCCGCTGAAATCGACCTCGGCGCCGACGCCCTTGAAGTCGTAGCGCTGGACCAGTTCCTTCTGCGCCTGGTGCAGTGCGTTGGCGACCTCCTGCTTGTCGACCTTGCTGACGACGTCGAATGTGGATTCGCCTGCCATGACTGTCCTCCTGGTGGTTGGGGGTGCCCGGTGAAAGGCCGTGGTGTCTGCAATCCAGCCTAATACGGATGCCCCGGATGTGAAGTCCGGCGGGGCGTCGTGGCCTTCACAGACACCCTTCACAGCCCGCTCAAAGCTGGGTCACGGCGGGAATGGAGGTTCGGGCGGCAGGGTTGCCGGAGTTGGAAGAGTCGCTCGAAAGGTACAGCTCATGCAGGACAAGCCTGGCCGGTACGTTATCCGCTCCACGGCAGCAGCCGCCGCGACGCTGGCGGCCTCCATCATCTTCAGCCCGGCCGCGGATGCCTCGTCGCGGCTGGACGGCGTCCACGCCGATCTGGCACGTGCCGTCCAGCTGAACCAGATCACGGAGGAGCAAGCGGCGAGGTTTGAGTCCAAACTCGCCGGCCGCATCCTCGGAGAAGCCTGATTTTCCGGGGTTTTTCCGGTCTCAAGGCGCCGATTCGATTCTTCGGCAGAAGTTCTGTAAAGTTGTCTTGCCCGCGGTTACTGGAAGCGGAACGGACTGGAAACAGGCGTTCTGGCGATGGAGGCCGCGAGTGATCTTCTTTTGAAGTTCGGCAGATTACCCGAGCGGCCAAAGGGGGCTGACTGTAAATCAGCTGGCAACGCCTACGGGGGTTCGAATCCCTCATCTGCCACCCTTGGAAAAGCCTCCGGAACCACCAGGTTCCGGAGGCTTTTTCTTTGCCCCGGGGGAAACCGTCCCGCCGCGCCGTCAGCGGGTACCTGCCCCAGCGTTCCGGCTTCAGACCAGAATGGTCGCGGCTGTCCAGAGGCCGGCGACGGCTCCGATGATGACGGCCTGGCCGGCTGCCGCCAACGGCCGACCCCCTCGCCGCCTGAATGACCGGCCCGCGGGTACTGCGAGTTGCACTCCGTTGTCTCCGCGGGGTCCCTCACGTCTCAGCCGGCCGTCGTCGTGTCCGGGAAACGTACCGCGCTCTTTCCTTCGCTGCGGGCGTCCCGCCCGTTCGTGTGGGCTCACCCGAAAGGGATGATGCGGCCACCCCGCCGCGGGCGGTGTAGTGGACTGTAGGACCCGCCCCCCCGGGATCACCCGATGCGGGTGGCGACGCCCCGGAAGGCGACGCCCACACTTAGACGAGCGTGCCGGACAGTGCGCTTGAACCAGATCGGAGGAAGCCAGTGACAACCACACCGGAGACTGAGGCCCACGGGCCGGTCGACTTTGTGCTCCTCGAGTTCCCCATGGCAGGACTGACCGGACGGGCGAGTGAAGAGCTCGTAAGGCTCGTCGAGCAGGGTGTGATCCGGCTCTTCGACCTCCTCATCATCATGAAAAACGAGGACGGCACGGTCGAGGTGCTCGAGCTCACGGATCCAGGAGGTCCCGCGGCGGCTTTCTCGTATTTCGACGGCGCGCATTCCGGGATGCTCGGCGAAGAGGAAATCGCCGAAGCGGCAGACGCGATTCTGCCAGGGGCCCTTGCCGCGCTGATTGTCTACGAAAATGTCTGGGCGGCACCCTTCGTGGCGGCCGTCCGCGACGGCGGGGGCGAGCTCGTCGCGAGTACAAGAATCCCTGCCCCGGACGTCATGGCTGCGCTCGAAGCGCTCGATGCCATGCCGCCCGTGGGCTGACACACAAGAACGCGATGCGAGAGGACAAATAACAATGGGATTGCTTAGGGGTATGGCTCGGACGGCGGTCGTCGCCGGGACGGCATCTGCGGTCAACGGCCGCGTCCAGCGCAGGCAGGCTTCGAAGTTCGCCGAAAAGGACGCCGCGACCGCGGCGAAGCAGCAGGAGGCCTACGATGCGCAAATGGGCCAGCAGCAAGCTGAGTACCAGCAACCGGCTCCACCCCCGGCCGCCTCCGGCGGAATCTCCGAGGAAGCCATCAACCAGCTCAAGGAGCTCGCGGCGCTGAAGGAGCAGGGGATTCTCACGGAACAGGAGTTCGGGGTGCAGAAGGCGAAGATTCTCGGCGGCTGACGCCGGCCAGCTCGCTTGACCCGATGAAACGCCCCCGCGCTGCCTGAGCAGGCAGCTGCGGGGGTGTTCTCTTGCGGACTTGGTTTGGTGCAGACCCGTCCCGGTCAGCTGACCCTGGTCTCGGCGAGGATGGCGTCGATCTGGGCGAGGGCCTGCTTCATGCCCTCTTCCATGCCCATGGCGATTACCTTCTCCAGCGCATCTGCGGAGTCGAAGGTCGAGACCATGGTCATCCGCGTGCGGTTGTCGATTGCCTCAAGCTTCATGACGGCGTGGCTCGTGCCCATCGCGGGGACAGGGTCGCCGTTCTCGTCGGCGAAACCGTCGTCGAACTCCAGGCGGTGTGGGGCCTCAATGGCGGTGAACCGCCACCAGCCCCGGCTCTTCTCGCCCTCAGGCCCGGTCATGTAGTAGCTGGCCTTCCCACCGGAGACGAAGTCGTGGCTGTCGAAGGTCGCCGGCCAGGTGGGCGGGCCCCACCAGCGTTCGAGCTTGCGCGGGTCTTCCCAGACTTGCCAGACCCGCTCGACGCCGGCATCGAACTCGGCGACGACGGTGAAGCTCAGGGTGTCGGCATTCTTGTGCGAACTGATTACGGTCATGACGGAACTCTCTTCCTATCCCTCTGCGAGAATGTCTGCGATCCGGTCAGCCCGCTGCCGCCAGATCGATTCGTACTCATCGAGCAGCCGTCGAGCCCGCTGTAGGCCATCGTGGTGGGCCCGCACGATCTGCTCCCGTCCGCGCCGTTCCTTTGTCACGAGGGAGGCGCGCTCCAATACCGCCACGTGTTTCTGTACGGCGGCGAAACTCATGGCGTAGTGCTCCGCCAGCCCTGATACTGAATACTCGCCGGCCGTCACACGGGTGACGATGTCCCGGCGGGTGGCATCGGCGAACGCCTGGAACAGGCGGTCAAGGTCAGCATCCCTCAGCTCATCTACAACCATTTGGTTGTAGAATAGTCCGCCCGTAGTGCGGTGTCAACGGGTCAGGGCTGCTTGGCCATGCCGGGGTGCACCGCGACAAACTCGATCGCGTTGGCGGGCTGGACCGTCTTTTTCGGTGCCCGGGAGTATCCCTTCGCGTCCAGGTGGTTCTCTGCCCGGTACACGGCCAGGGCCTGGTCATAGAGGGTGTTGAGCTGCTGGCCCGTGAACTGCTCCGAGGAGCCATCATTGAAAGTGACGGAAACGACGGTGCTGCCGGGAAAGTGCCTCTTCATGCGGATGAAGCCTTCGGCGTCCTGCTGGAGATTGATCAATGCGGTCCTGCCTTCGTAGGGGGGACTTCCAGTGTCCCGCACGTTCTTCGGAACGCTCGCACGGCGGGGCCTGACGGAGCGGAAGACCCCTCGGGAGGAGTCTTCCGCTCCGGGAGTACCTGAGTGTCCTTTGATTCATCCTTCGTGATGTCCCGCCGGAGCACCCTGTTGTACTGGCAGCACATCGCTGACCTCCTCACCGTGGCTGCCTTTAATGCTCCGGACGCTGCTGTACGCGGCGCCCTAATCCCTGCCGAGGAGCCGGTCTGTGGCGGCATCGGGCAGCCCGTCGAAATATTTCGCCAGGACCTCCTGGAAGATGCCCTGCCCGGGGTCCGCCCGGTGGAAGAGGGTCATCGAGGAGTGCAGCTTCCGCTCATCGGTGCCGCCGAAGATCTGCCTCGCGGTACGGCCTTCGAGGCCTGCCACAGCACCGGCGCATTCGGCCAGCCGTGGACCAAGCACGGGGTGCCCCAGATAAGACGTCGCTTCATCGAGCGAGGTCACGGCATACTTACGGGCGGTCGGGCTCTGCCCGAGCCCGGCGATCTGCGGGAACACAAACCACATCCAGTGGCTGCGCTTGGATCCCGCGCGGAGTTCGTCGAGGGCGTGCCGGTACGTGCCGCCCGCGTCCTGGGCTGTAACGAACCGTTCCAGATCGAAAGGATCCGCCACGGCGTCCTCCCCGGTGCCGGGTGACATCACTCCTCGAACCGGGCCGTCAGATCGGTATCGCCGGCGATGGAGGCCACGACGGCCGCCGCGACGTCGCGGATCTTCAGGTTCCTGTTGTTGGAGGTATTCCGAAGGACCTTGAAGGCGGCTTCCCGCCCGCACCGGTTCTGGGCCATGATCGCCCCGATCGCCAAGTCGATGATGGTCCTCGACTGCATGGCGGCGGCAAGGTCATCCCGGGAGTCGCTGAGCTGGGAGATCCTCAAGGCCAGCAGGAGGGCCCGGGAGGCTTCGACGGTAAACTCACGTGCGTGCTCGACATCCTCGGTGGAGAATGCCTCAGTCCGCGGCGAATAGAAGGTGACGACGGCCGAGCTATCACCGTCGAGAACGAGCGGGATCCGAAGCGTACTGGCGGATCCCTCGCCGGTGCTGCCCGCGTCGATGGAAGCCTGCTTCCGCCGGTCGACAGTGATGCCGCAGGACACCCCGGTTCCCGGGTGCGAGAGTTCCGCCGCCGCCAGACGGGCCAGTTCGGCCAGGAAATCATCGATGCCGGACCCCGGCCGGGTGCTCTCCAGCAAAAGACCCAGCAGTGCGCTGGCGCCGCCTCTGGTGCCGTGCGCCGTAGACGAACCGGCACGGTTCTCACGCATGGTTGCCCCCAGTTCCCAGCCGCACGCTGACAAAGCGGCGGCTGCTCCCATCCTCTTGCGGAGGATCCGCGGAAGGTAGGGAAACGCTTTGCAGTATATCCGCAGCAATGGTGTGAAGCTTCGTGTCGGTCGCCCTGGCGGCCAGATTTAGCAGCTCCAGGGACTGCTCCCTGCTGGACCTGTTCTGAACCATAATGAGGGCGACGGCGGCGTCAACGACGGCGCGGGACTTCAAAGCGGACCGGAGATGCTCCGGGTAAATCTCCGCAGGATGGACTTTGACGGCCAGCCGTAATATCCGGGACATAGAGACAGCGTGGCGCTCCACCTCCGCGACTGTGGCGCTGTCAAAAACGCCGCTCGTGCGGGAATAGCAGTTCAGGGCAGCGGCTGAACCCGGATCCGTGGCGATCGGCACGGCCAGCACCGACCGGATGCCCTCGCCGGAGACCTCCAAGGCGTAGTGCGCCCAGCGGTCGTCAGCCGCCACGTCAGGAACCAGGATGGTGGTTCCGTGCCGCAGGGCCGTCAGGCAGGGGCCGTCGCCGAACGCGTACTGCTTCTCGTCCAGCCGTTTCGCTTCCTTGCCGCTGCTGGCGACAGTGGCCGGGGAACCGTTCCGTTCCACCGTGATCGCACAGAGCATGGGCTCCGGACCGCCAAGGCGGGTCGCGGAGATAGTGGTCAGGCCCAGAAGAAAATCGGTGAACCCCGGGCTTTCCAGCAGAAGATCCTGCAGTTGCTCGGGTGTCGGAGATGCGCCGGTACCGGAAAGCATGCCGGCCTCAATCCTACGAACGCCTGAACGTTTGTGACGCGCCGGCTTAGCGGTGGCGGACTCTTGATCGCCCGCCACCCAAATAGCGAAACCCGGACCTGTCAAGGCCAACATCCAGCTACCACCGACACTACGCCGTGCGGGGGACGATGAATGTGGGCGCCCCGGCCAGCCCGCCGTATGCTTGAATCCTGCGGCGATGCGCGCCGGCTGGCCTCCTGCCGGTATGGACTTCTGAGGTGACAATGAGCGTGGAACTGCCGCTGGCTGACGAGATCACCGCTGTTTTCGCGCGAGCCACGAAGCTCTTGCTGACCGAAGAGACGGTTGCCCACGCCCTCCGGCTCATCACCGACGCCGCGACTGTGGCGATTCCCGGTGCGATCGGCGCCGGCGTATCCCTGATCAACCGTTCGGGTTTGCGGCACACGACTGCCGCGTCCGACGCCGTCGTGGCTGAAGCAGACGCACTCCAGTACGAGCTGGGGGAGGGCCCGTGCATCACGGCCTGGGCGAGCGGGGAAACGGTCCTGGTCGAGGATCTGGCCTCGGACCGGCGCTGGAGGCACTGGTCTCCCGCCGCGGCCGCCCTGGGAATTTCGTCCGCGGTGAGCTGCCCCCTGTTGTCCGGCGGTCTTGCGCTGGGTGCAGTCAAGGTCTACTCCGACGGCGGACAGTTCGCCGGCAATGGCACGGTCCGTTTGGCCGAGCTCTTTGCCGAACAGGCAACGCTCTTTGTCATCCACTCCCACGCCCGTGAGGCTGCCCGGACGCTGAGCGACCGTTTGCAGGACTCCCTGGCGCAAAGGGACACGATCAGCATGGCAAAGGGCCTGCTGATGGCCCGGAACGGCACCAATGATGACATGGCACTCCGGGACTTGATGATGCTGTCGCGGCAGACAGGGAAGACACTGGCCCTTGTCGCGGCAGAACTGCTGGCTGCGGCCAGACCCTTGGAAAACTAGCGCAGGACGACGCCATGGCCTTGGGCGACGAGGAGAGCGAACAGCGGCGACGCTTTGGCGAATCGCTGCGCCATGCCGACGTCAGCATTGAAGAGTTGTGGCTGAGGTATTTCACCCTCGGCGGCCACGCCGGACAGTTCGAGACGGAGGCCTACATCCACGGCGCCATGGCTCTGCCCGCGTTGCAGCGCGACATCCTCGCCCACGCACTGAACGAACGCCTGGACGAGCTGTACTCCGAGGCGCCGCGGGCCCCGTACAGCGTCGATTCCCCCGACAAAGCGCCAGACGACGGGCCAGTCGACGGGTCCCGATATGAGTCCGACGACGGCTGACTGCCGCTTGCTGGAGTCAGCAATGGGAAGTGATCCGGGCCGGTCCGGCAGAAAAATGCGGGCTGCCGGACCCATATGCCCGGGGGACTCGGCTCGTATGCCTTCACCCTCGTGTCCGCTTACGGCTTCGCCTTTCGTGATTGCCCCTACAGTCCGTAGAATTCCCACCGTGGACAGAAGCCGATGGTCCCGATGGAGGTACGGTTCTACGGCCGCCATCCGCTGCGCACTCTCGTCCTTCCCCTGATGGACCTGAACGGCGTCGCAAACGTGATTGTCCGGGGTGCCGATCCGAGCGAGGACGACGACGATGAACACTGAGGCGCTTAGCGGGGCTCCCGGATGACAGGGACCAGCACGGCCCTGGCCGGCAGCGTCCGGATCCGGGTGTTGAGATCCTCCGACGCAGAACCCCTGTGCGACGCCTACCTGCGCAACCGCGAACACCTCGCGCCCTGGGAACCGCTGCGGGCCGAGGAGTTCTTCACCGTTGACGGCCAGATGATGGGTGTCCAGTCCAAGCTGGCCCTGTTCATCGCGGGATCTGACGTTCCGTGGGTGCTGACCGACGGGGAAAAGATTGTGGGACTGATGACCCTCAGCGGCATCGTCCGCGGGCCGTTCCTCAGCGCCCACCTCGGGTACTGGGTGGACAAGGACTACAACGGGCGGGGGATCGGCTCTGCGGCCGTCGCCTTTGCCGTCGACGCGGCGCGGGACGAGCTGGGCCTGCACCGGCTGCAGGCCGCCACCCTCCAGCACAATGCCGCCTCACAGACGATCCTCAAACGCTCGGGCTTCACGGAAATCGGCGTGGCGCCGGCCTACCTCAACATTGCCGGCGGCTGGCGGGACCACATCCTCTTCCAGCGCATCCTCTACTGAGGTGCCGGAGTCCGGCGGAAGCCGGCGGAAGCCGGCGGCCGCGGGCGTGCGAGACTTTCTGGGTGACTGATGAATCGCTCGGGGCCCTGCACCATGTTGAACTGTGGGTGCCGCACCTTGGCCGCGCCAGGGACGAATGGGGCTGGCTCCTGGCCCGGCTGGGCTACCAGGACTGCCAGGACTGGCCGGACGGGTGCAGCTGGCGGCGGGGGCCGACGTACATCGTTGTCGAGGAATCCCCGGCCCTCAGCAGCCGGAAGCACGAACGCACCGCTCCCGGCCTCAACCATTTGGCTTTCAGCGCCGGGACCCGGCGGCAGGTCGACGCCCTGGCCACGGCCGCCGTCGGGCACGGCTGGCGTGAGCTGTTCCCGGAGAAGTATCCGCATGCCGGAGGTCCGGACCACTTTGCCGCGTACCTGGTGAACTCGGACGGCTTCGAAGCCGAGCTGATCGCCACGGACTGACGCCGCGCCCGCACGGCTCCGCTCAGCGCACCATCCGCAGAATCCGGACCGGGGTCCCGGCCAGCTCGTGCACCGTGGTGGCCCCGTCGGGGACGAAGCCGTTGCGCCGGTAAAAGGCGAAGGCGCGGGGGTTGTCCTCCGCAATCCAGAGGTACGCGCCGCCGTCGCCCACGGCCGCGTCCAGCAGCATCTGACCCGCCCCCGAACCGTAGTGGCTGGCGAGCACGTAGATGCCCTCCAATTCCCTGTGCCGGGGCCCGCCGTCATCGCGGCCGGCACCCGCACTCGCCCAGCCGACAATGTCCATCCCGGCGCAGGCCACCCGGATGTCCGAGACGGCGGCGGTGATGATCCCGCGCCACCGTTTCTCCCGCCGGCCTATCTGGATCCCCTGCACCGCCGGACGCAGAGCGAGGTGACCACGGTCCTGCTCCGCAGCGGCGGAACCGTGGATCCCGGGCGTTCGGCGGCTACCGGGTCCGCGGGGTCGAGGTGTGCCCCGAGGAAGCGTCCGAGGGGCTTGAGGAGGTGGAGCTCCGTGAGGGTCTGGGCCTTGTATCGTTCGCTGTCGATGTCCACGCCGCGCAGGCTGCTGGGTGATCCGCGGTCCCGGACAGAAAGCCACGGTCTCGGTTCTTGGCAGTGTTGTTACTCGCGGGTAACATAGTCCCCATGCATCTGCTTCTCCGCACGCTTGTCCTGCTGTTCACGTCCTCCCGCCGCTCCCCGCTGAGCATCTGGGAGACTTCGTCCTTGCCGTTGAAGGTCCTGCCGACGGACATTGACATCGCGATGCATGTCAACAACGGCATGTATTTTTCCCTGATGGACCTGGGCCGGTTCGACCTGATGGCCCGGAGCGGAATCTGGAAGGCCATGCGCCGCCGGGGATGGAGCCCCGTGTCGGCCGGGGAGACCATCGCCTTCCGCCGGTCGCTCCACCTGTGGCAGCGCTACACGATCGAAACGAAGATCATCGGCCTCGACGAGAAAGCCGTCTACTTCGAGCAGCGCATGGTGGCGGACGGGGAAATCTACGCCCGCGCCTTCATCGCCACCCGCATGGTCAGCAAGGGCAAGCCGGTCAGCCAGGAGGACATAATCCGCGAGTTCGGGGCGCCGCCGGCGGACCTGGAACTGCCCGAATGGATCCACGAATGGCGCGAAACCAATGCCCTGCCCGGCGCGCGGCGCCCGGCGCCCCACGTCTGGGCCTGAGCCGGTCCGGACCTAGGTTCCGACGTCGCGCCGGCTTAGTGCCACCGCGCTGAGCGCCACGAGAACGGCCGAAATTCCCCACAGCAAGCCCGCGGCCCCCCAGTCCGCCCCGTTGGCCACCGGGTTGTTGCCGTACGCCCAGCTGTAGGGTGAGAGGTTCAGGAGCCAGTCGACGTCCTTGCTTTGCCGGCCCACGGCGTTGAACACATAGCCCAGGACGCCGACGCCGGCGCCGGCGGCCAGCCCGTAGGTCTTCCGCCCCGACACGGCACCGGCGAAAAGTGCCGTGCTGCCCGAGAGCATGGTCAGCCCCGCGAACAGCACCGAGGCGCCAAAAAGGTTCTCCGGCCTGATGTTCAGCTGGGCGGAATCGGTCAGCAGCCGGATCAGCACGAACACAAGGGCCACGAGCAGCAGCACGCGCAGCAGGATGGCCAGCGCCCGTTCCAGGACCACCTGCGCGCGGGTCACACCGTGTGCCAGGGTGAGTTCCAGCTGGCCCGATTCCTCGTCCCCGCCGACCGCCGCCGCTCCCCACACCACCGAGGCGATGGTCATCAGCAGGAAGCCGATCAGCCCGAACATGGTGGCCTGGGTGTAGCCGGGTCCCGAGGTGATCTGGTCGTAGTTGAGGGCCTTGATCATTTCCGGCGGGAAGGCATCCATCACGCCCTGCATCTCCGGGCTTCCGCCGATCGAGGGATAGAGCGGCAGGTAGATGAAGATCGTGGCTGCGAGCCCTGCCGCCCACCCGAGGGTGGAACGCCAGGAGTCCACGAACGCCCGCGTGAACAGCGGCAGTGGCTTCCTCATGCGCCGTGTCCTTTGCGCCTGCGGCGTCCGTTGCCGCCGGTCCCGCTGCCGCGGATGGTGCCGTAGAGCTCGAGAACCGATTCCTCAAGGTCCGGGTCCTCCAGCACCAGTTCGGTGAGCTTGAGGGTGGCCAGGACCTGAAGCAGCGGCTGGATCGCGCCGCCCAGCGTGGCGGAGAGCTCGACGCCGTCGCCCGCCGGCAGCACCTCAAGGTGACCGATCCCGGGCACCGCTGCCAGCAGCGCGCCGGCGTCGGCCGCCGAAATCCCGGTGGCGGTGAACCGCACGTGCCGGACCGCGCCTTCCCGCAGGCTGTCCACGGTGGCGACCGTGATGATGCGGCCGTCGCGCAGGATCGCGACCGTGTCGGCGGCGTGCTGGACTTCGCTGAGCACATGGGAACTGAGGAAGACCGTCTGCCCGTTGGCCTGGGCCTCGCGGACCATGGTGAGGAATTCCTGCTGGACGAGGGGGTCCAGTCCGCTCGTCGGTTCGTCCAGCACGAGCAGCTCGGGATCATGCATAAAGGCCTGGACGAGCCCCAGTTTCTGCTTGTTGCCCTTGGAAAGCTTGCGGGTGTGCCGGTCCAGGTCCAGGCCCAGCCGTTCGGCCAGGTCATCGACCCGGCCCGGCCTGACGGGTCCGCTGATGTCCGCGTAATGGGACAAGAGCTTGCGGCCGGTGATCCGCCCCTCCAGGAACAGTTCACCGGGCAGGTATCCGATCCGGCGGCGGAGCGCCGGGCCCGCGGTCCGGGGGTTCTCGCCGAGCACCGCCGAGGTGCCGGCGGTGGGCCGGATGATGTCCAGCAGGCACCTCATGACTGTGGTCTTGCCCGCACCGTTGGGCCCGATCACGCCAAAGACGGAGCCCCTCTCGATGCCGAAGCTGACCCCGTGCAGGACTTCGCGGCGGCCGAACTTCTTGGTCAGGGAGTCGACCGTGATGGCCTGGCCGGGGGTTTTTACCTCGTCGGGGGGCATGGCGCCGATGCTAGGCGGTGGCCGCCGTGCGGGCTAGGGTCTGAGGGCCCCGGGCCGAATGGCAGGGTGCGCCGGAGGGCCGTCATCTGGATGTGCCAACAGCGAAATGCAGGGGACAATCAGGGGCTGCTCGCGTACCGTTGAGCCATGGCTACCGTAAACATTACAGGTGAACAGTTCGCATCTACCGTCGAGGACAATGACATTGTCCTCGTTGATTTCTGGGCCGAATGGTGCGGCCCGTGCAAGCAGTTCGGACCCACGTACGCCGCAGTTTCCGAGAAGCACCAGGACGTGGTCTTCTCCAAGGTGGACACCGAGGCCGAGCAGCAGCTCGCCGCCGAGGCCGGCATTACGTCCATCCCGACGTTGATGGCGTTCCGCGAGAAGGTGCTCGTGTTCTCCCAGCCGGGCGCGCTGAATGCCCAGCAGCTGGAGCAGGTCGTGGACGCCGTCAAGGCCCTCGACATGGAAGAAGTCCACGCGCACGTGGCCCGGTCCCAGGCCGAGGCCGCCGCGACGGACGGCAAGCAGGACGGCAGCCAGATCCCCGAGGCCTAGGCGCCTCCCTGGCCGTCAGACACCAACCCCCGGCAGACAGCAACGCGAGGTCACTCCGCGCCCATAATCCCAGGATTAATGGGCGCGGAGTGACCCCGCGTTGCTTGTGCTGGGGCTCGGCTAGGGCTTTACAAGCTGGACCGGCTCGGCCAGCAGGGCGCTGAGGGATTCATTGAGGTCCTGGACGGCGGTGCCTTTCGAGTGCTTGTCCAGGTCCTCCTGCGTGGCCCACTGTTCGGTCAGGACCAGCTTGTCCTCGCTGGCCTCGGTGAGCTCGTACCGGATGCAGCCGGGTTCGTTGACCACCTCGTCAATCGCGATCTCCAGCGCGAGCTTCACACGGAAGAACTCGCCGTCGTTGGGAATGAAGATGGCCTGCAGGTCAATGGGTGCGCTCATGGTTGTCACAATACCGGGCCGCGGCATCGTCTCCCGAAAATTTTGTAGGACATCCAAGCTTAACTCTTCTTTTGCGGGCGGAGTGTTGGTAGCGTCACATCATGCTTGCATACACAGCCGGGGACACTGACGTCCCGCTGCTCCAGGAAACCATCGGCGACAATTTCGAACGGATCGTGGCCCGGTTCCCCTTTCACGACGCCCTGGTCGAGGCCGCTGCCGTGCCGGGGGAAGAAGCCCGGCGCTGGAGCTACACCAAGCTGAACGACGACGTCGACCGTTTGGGGCGCGCGCTGCTCGCCCTGGGCGTGGCCAAGGGTGACCGGATCGGCATCTGGAGCCCGAACTGTGCCGAGTGGACCATCCTGCAGTACGCCACCGCCAAGGTCGGGGCGGTCCTGGTCAACGTCAATCCCGCGTACCGCAGCCATGAGCTGGAATTTGTGGTCAAGCAGAACGGCATGCGGATGCTCGTCGCGGCGCCGTCGGACCGCAACAGCGACTACACCGGCATGGCGCGGCAGGCGCTGGCCGAATGTCCGGAGCTGAGCGAACTCGTGTTCCTGCCCGACGGCGGCCTGCCCAGCCTCACCGCCGGCGTCCCAGATGCCCCGGCGGAGCGGACGTTCGCGGAGCTGCTCAAGCGCGCCGACGACGTCGCCCATGCCGCGTTGAAGGCGCGCATGGCCGAACTGGACCCCCACGACGCGATCAACCTGCAGTACACCTCCGGCACCACCGGCTTCCCCAAGGGGGCCACGCTCTCGCACTACAACATCCTGAACAACGGCTACTCGATCGGAGAGCTGCTGGAGTACACCGAACACGACCGGGTGGTGCTTCCGGTGCCTTTCTACCACTGCTTCGGCATGGTGATCGGAAACCTGGCCGCTCTCAGCCACGGTTGCGCCACCATCATCCCGGGCCGGGGGTTCACTCCCGCCGCGGCGCTGGAAGCCGTGCAGGACTTCGGCGGAACCTCGCTGTACGGCGTGCCGACGATGTTCATCGCCGAACTCGCGCTGCCGGATTTTGCCTCCTACGACCTCTCCACCCTGCGCACCGGGGTGATGGCGGGCTCGCTGTGCCCCATCGAGGTGATGAACCGTGTCATCTCGGAGATGAACATGGCGGATGTGGCCATCTGCTACGGCATGACGGAGACCTCGCCGGTGTCCACCATGACCCGCAGCGTGGACACCATGGCCCAGCGCACCCAAAGCGTGGGGCGGACCATGCCGCACCTGGAGAGCCAGGTGGTGGACCCGATGACCGGTGACGTGATGCAGCGCGGCGAGATCGGCGAACTGTGCACCCGCGGGTACTCCGTCATGAAGGGCTACTGGAACCAGCCGGACAAGACCGCCGAGGCAGTCGACGCCGACGGCTGGATGCATACCGGGGACCTCGCCCGGATGGACGAGGACGGCTATATCGTGATCGAGGGCCGGATCAAGGACATGGTGATCCGCGGCGGCGAGAACGTCTACCCCCGAGAAATCGAGGAGTTCCTGTACACCCACCCGGACATCCAGGACGTCCAGGTGATCGGCGTGCCGGACGCCAAGTACGGCGAGGAGCTGATGGCCTGCGTCATCCTCAAGCCCGGCGCCGCACTGCTGGATGCCGGCAGCCTGGCGGACTTCTGCCGCGGGAAGCTGGCGCACTACAAGATCCCGCGCTACGTGGACGTGCGCGAGGACTTCCCCATGACCGTCTCCGGCAAGATCCGCAAGGTGGACATGCGGCAGGAAGCAATGGCCCGGCTGAGCCTCTAACCACAACGCGGGGTCACATCCGGCCCATAAAAGCCTCCGGGATGGGCCGGATGTGACCCCGCGTTGTAGTGATGCCGGGGGGCCTGTGGATAACCTCTGCGCCGGGGCCGGGAGGCGGCCACAATGGGGCACATGGTCCGCATCGCGCCGCTCCCCGAAAGCCTCGCCCAGACGCCGTTCACCGTCTATGAGTCCCGCGTGCTGGGCATCCCGCCCAAGCGGCTGCGGGCGAAGGACCTGTCCGACGGCGGCCGGCTCATCTACCTTCCCGCCGGCCGGCATCTGGAGATCATCGAACGTGCCCGCGTGCTGACCGCCGCCACACCCGGCGCCTGGGTGTCGCACGAATCCGCCGCCGTCCTGACCCTGCTGGGCCTGCCCCCGTGGCTGGGCGGCTGTGCCAGCATCCACCTCAGCAAGCCGCATGAACTGCCCCGGGTCCGGCGGGCCGGGGTCACCGGCCACCGCGTGCGGTGCATACCGGGCGAGCTGACCGACGTCGACGGCGTCCCTGTGACGGCCCCGCCCCGGACCTGGCTGGATCTGGCCGCGGTCCTGCCGCTCAACTACCTGATCGCCCTTGGTGACCAGATCATCCGGATACCCCGGCCGGGGCTCGAGCAGAGGTCCGAACCGTACGCACAGAAGGAAGGGTTGCGGCTGCTCATTCGCCAGCATCCCAATATGAAGGGCGTGGAGAAGGCCCGGCTTGCCCTGGACGGGATGCGCGTGGGGGCAGACTCCTTCCCGGAGACCTTCCTCCGGCTGGCGTTGGTCGATGCTCGGCTGCCGGAGCCTGAGCTGCAACTGCAGCTCGACCCGGACGACAAGCGCTCGCCGGCCGCTGACCTGGGTTACCGGAGGTACCGGATCGCCCTGCAGTACGACGGCGCGCACCACCTCTCTCGCGAACAGCAGTCCCGGGACAACCGGCGGGACGAGGCGTTCCGCAGCGCCGGTTGGGCGTACTTCAAAGTCAACGCCGACGACCTGGCCGAGGACTTCGAAGGAGTCGTCGCCCGGATCAAGAGGGCCCGGCTCCGCCGCGGCTGACCAGCCCACAGCAACGCGGGGTCACGTAGCGCCCAAAAGGGGGCCCCGGACGGGCGCTATGTGACCCCGCGTTGCTTTTCGGAGGGGGGCGCGCTTAGTGGCTGCGGTGGTCCTGGATGGTCATCCGCGGGCCGAAGGTCGGTTTGCGGAAGCCGCTGAGGCCGATCATCCGGACCACGCGCTGCCGGTGCCCGGCCCACGGGGCCAGCAGCCGGAGCATCCCGGCGTCGTCTGTGCGGCGTCCGGTCAGCGCCGCCCCCACGTACGCCGCAAGATGGTAGTCGCCCACCGCAACCGAGTCCGGGCAGCCGTGCGTGCGCTGCACGACCTCCGCGGCGGTCCACGCGCCGATTCCGGGAATGGTCTGCAGCTTCGCGGAGGCCTCCGCGGCCGGGAGCACGGCAAGCCGTTCCAGCGCGTCGGCGGAGCGCAGCGCGCGCATAACGGCCGCCGAACGCTGCGGACCCACCCCGGCCTGGTGCCATTCCCAGGACGGGATACGCAGCCACTGCCCGGGAGTGGGCTGCACCATCAGATTCGCCGGGGCAACGGTGCCGGCGCCGGGGGCGGGGGTTCCGAAGCGGTACATCAGGTAGCGGTAGCCGCGCCGGGCCTCGATCACGGTGACCTTCTGCTCCAGGATCGTGGGCACGAGGGCGTCGACCAGGCGGCCGGTGGCGGGCAGCCGCACGGCGGGGTTCCGGCGCCGGGCCTGAACAACCATCCGCGGGAGGGTGGCGTGGAACGCGGGCTCATCAAAGGCGGACCAGTCGTCGTCGCGGCCCAGCATCCGCGGCGCGGAAGCGACGGCATCGAGGGCACCCGGCCCCCACGCCCGGACCTCGACGGCGGGATCCGCCGGCGGACAGTCCGACGGATAAGCCACCGTCAGCCGGAGCGAGGCCGGACCCGACGGCGTGGTGAACGCCATCCAGAGGCCGTCCGGTGCGGTGCGAATGGACGGATCGCCGCGCCCCCGCAGCAGCGTACCGATGGTCTGCATCAAGTCATAGGGACCGCCCGGGAGCCACCGCAGGGAGGCGTCCGCCGCAGCGGCGACGCCGGCCGGGAGCTCTGCAATGGTCACCCGACCATGATTCCACGAACGCCTGACAGCGGCTGCACCGGCGGCACCCGATGCACCGGCCGCGCCCGCCGCACGGGCCCGATTCCCTGGGTTCTTAGGAGCATGTGATGGCTGGTGGAGTAGTGCATTTCGAGATCCCCGCGGACGACGAGAACCGCGCCCGGGAGTTCTACAGTTCGATTTTCGGCTGGGAGTTCCAGGTGCTGCCGGAGATGGACTACAGCCTCGCGATGACCACACCGGTGGATGAACACGGCCGGCCCGCGGTGTCCGGATCCATCAACAGCGGACTGTTCCTGCGCACCGGCCAACTCACCGCCCCGGTCGTGACGGTGGATGTGGAGGACATTGGCGCCGCCCTGGAGCAAATCGTGGCGCGGGGCGGTTCCGTCCACCGGGAAAAATGGAGGTTCCGGGGTCTGGCTGGAACGCCTACTTCAAGGACTCCGAGGGCAACATTGTGGGCCTGTGGCAGGACGCGGCGCCGGCAGGGGAGGCGGCCGGCGCGTCTGCAGGAGGGGACGACATCGGGGCTTAGGCCCTGGCGGGCGGCCCCGGTGGGCGGCTCCGCCAGCGCCCCGGCCAGGGCTCCGCCGTGCCCCGGGGCCGCGTCTAGCGGGCGGAGACGGTAACTTTGTACGTATGAAGTACGCCCAGTCCGTTCTGGACCTCATCGGAAATACGCCGCTCGTCAAGCTGCACCACGTCACCGCAGGCATCGGGGCCACGGTCCTGGTGAAGCTGGAGTACCTGAACCCCGGCGGTTCCATCAAGGACCGCATCGCGGTGAAGATGATCGAGGAGGCCGAACGCACAGGCAAGCTCCTGCCCGGCGGCACCATCGTGGAACCCACCTCCGGCAACACCGGCGTCGGCCTGGCCCTCGTGGCCCAGCAGAAGGGCTACCGCTGCGTCTTCGTGGTGCCGGACAAGGTCGGCGAGGACAAGCGCGCCGTGCTCCGGGCCTACGGCGCCGAGGTCGTGGTGACGCCCACCGCCGTACCCCCCGACAGCCCGCAAAGCTACTACGGCGTCTCGGACCGGCTGGTCACCGAGATTCCCGGCGCCTACAAGCCCGACCAGTTTTCCAACCCGGCCGCCCCGACCAGCCACTACGAATCCACCGGCCCGGAAATCTGGCGCGACACGGACGGCCGGATCACGCACTGCGTGATCGGCGCCGGCACCGGCGGCACCATCACCGGTACCGGCCGGTACCTCAAGGAAGTCTCCGCCCACCGCGCGGAGGCCGACGGCGGCGTGGTCAAGATCATCGGCGCCGACCCGGCCGGTTCGGTCTACTCCGGGGGGACCGGCCGGCCGTACTTCGTCGAGGGTGTCGGGGAGGACATGTGGCCCTCCAACTACGACAAGTCCATTCCGGACAACGTCATCGCCGTCAGTGACGCCGACTCTTTCGAGATGACCCGGCGTCTGGCCCGCGAGGAAGGCCTGCTCGTTGGCGGCTCCTCCGGCATGGCCGTCGTCGCCGCCCTGAAGGTTGCCAGGGACCTGCCCGAGGACGCCGTCGTCGTCGTAATCCTGCCGGACTCCGGCCGCGGTTACCTGGCCAAGATCTTCAACGACCAGTGGATGCGCTCCTACGGCTTCCTGGCCAGCGGCGACGAAGCCTCCGTGGGCGAGATCCTCAAGGCCAAGACCGGGGAACTGCCCGATCTCGTGCACATCCACCCGAACGAGAGCGTCCGCGACGTCATCAACATCATGAACGAGTACGGCGTCTCCCACATCCCGGTGCTGTCCCAGGAACCTCCCGTGGTGATGGGCGAGGTCCTCGGCGCCGTTGACGAACGCACCCTGACCGCCAAGCTCTTCCGCGGCGAGGCCACCCTCTCGGACAAGATCTCCGAACACATGGAGGCCCGGCTGCCGGTGATCGGTTCGCTCGAATCGATCACCACGGCCCGTGAACTCCTCTCCGACACCGACACCCTCATGGTGACGTTTGTCGGCGCTCCGGTGGGGATCCTGACCCGGCACGACCTCCTCGCCTACCTGAGCAACTGAGCTCCGCAACCGACCTCAGTATCTGCAACAGCCACTGACCCGGCAGCCGGACCGCCCCCGGGGTGCCCGTCCGCCGGCCGAAAGGAACGCACATGTCTTTGCCAGAAAGCTCCTCCGCACCAACCCCCGGTTTCAACACCCGCGCCGTGCATGCCGGCCAGGAGTTCGAGCCGCGCACCGGCGCCGTCGTGCCGCCCGTGCACTTCTCCACCACCTACGCCCAGGAAGCGATCGGCGTGCTGCGCGCCGGCTACGAGTACGGCCGCGGCACCAACCCCACCCGCGACTCGCTGCAGGAACAGCTCGCCGCGCTGGAGGGCGGGACCGCCGCGTTCTCCTTCAGCTCCGGGCTCGCCGCCGAGGACTCCATGATCCGTGCGCTCACCCGCCCCGGTGACCACATCGTGCTCGGCAACGACGCCTACGGCGGCACCTACCGGCTGATCAGCCGGGTGCTGGGGGAGTGGGGCATCGGCAACACCCCGGTGGACATGTCCAACCTCGACGCCGTCGCGAAGGCCGTGGCGGCTGGTGGATCGAACGGGGGCAACACCCGCCTCGTGTGGGTGGAGACGCCGTCGAACCCGATGATGAAGATCACCGACATCGCGGCCCTCGCCACGCTGGCGCACGACGCCGGCGCCCTCCTCGTGGTGGACAACACCTTCGCCTCGCCGTACCTGCAGAACCCGCTGGCCCTCGGCGCCGACGTCGTGGTGCACTCCACCACCAAGTACATCGGCGGGCACTCCGACGTCGTCGGCGGCGCCATCATCGTCAACGACGCGGAGCTGGCCGAGAAGGTCGGCTTCGTGCAGTTCGCCGTCGGTGCGATCTCGGGCCCGATGGACGCGTTCCTGACCACCCGCGGCCTCAAGACCCTGGGCGTGCGGATGGACCGGCACAGCGACAACGCGCAGGCCGTGGCCGAATGGCTGCTGCAGCGCCCCGAGGTCGAGGCCGTGCTGTACCCGGGACTGCCCTCCCACCCCGGGCACGAGCTGGCCAAAAAGCAGATGAAGAAGTTCGGCGGCATGATCTCCGTGCAGTTCAAGGGCGGCGAGGCGGCAGCACGCAAGGTGGCCGAGTCCACCTCCGTGTTCACCCTGGCGGAGTCCCTCGGCGGGATCGAATCCCTGATGAACTACCCCTCGGAAATGACGCATGCCTCGGTCAAGGGCACCGAACTCGCCGTCCCGGTCAACCTCATCCGGCTCTCCTGCGGCATCGAGGACGTCGAGGACCTCATCGCCGACCTTGAGCAGGCCTTCGCGCAGCTTGATTCTGCCGCCGGCACGTCAGGCAGTTAAGCACCCGTGACCACCACCGTCAGGGCCACACCCTCCACCATGCGCGGCCGGCTCGCGACGGCGGCCGGCGCGCTCGCCGTCGTCGCCGCCCTGGTGGTGCTGTATTCGGCCTACATCCCGCTGATGAACGACTTCGAGGTGTATTACTACGGCGGCAGCCGGGTGCTGCAGACCGGAGAGGCCGGCGTCAACGAGCTCTACGCGCCGCGGGACGGGCTGCCGTTCACCTATCCGCCGTTCGCGGCGCTGCTGTTCGCGGCGATGGCGACGCTGGGCCAGGGCGGTGGCAGCCTGGTGTTCATCAGCACGGCGCTGCTGGGCGCCGCGACCGTGTCCGCCTGGCTTGCGCGGCACTACTTCCGCCTTGGAAGCTGGCGGAATGCGTTCGCCGACTGGCGCTTCCGGGCCGTGGCCCTGGCCGGCACGGCAGCGATCCTGCTCCTGGGTCCGTGGCGGGACACCTTCGACTTCGGCCAGATCAACATCATCCTGATGGGCCTGATCCTTGCTGACTTCGCGCTTTACGGGAAAGCCCGGGCCGGGCAGATCCGCTGGCCCGCGGGGCTGCTGATCGGCATCGCGGCCGGGATCAAGCTGACCCCGCTGGCGTTCGGGCTGTATTTCCTGGTCCGCCGCGATTTCAAGGCCCTCGGCTGGATGGCAGCGGGGTTCTTCGGCTCGATCGGACTGGCCTGGGCCCTGCTGCCCCACGCCTCGCTCACCTTCTGGACCAAGATCCTGCCGGACACCGGACGGATCGGCGGGCCGGCGTACGTGGACAACCTCTCGGTCAAAGGCCTGCTGCTGCACCTGGGACTCCCGGACTCCGGCCTGACCAGCATGCTGTGGCTGGTGCTCTCCCTGGCCCTGGCCGCGGTGGCCGCGCTCGTGATCAAGTGGGCGGTGGACGCTGACGAGAACTTCGTCGCGGTCTCGGCCACTGCCGTGCTGATGCTGCTGATCAGCCCGGTGTCCTGGTCCCACCACTGGGTGTGGATGGCCGTGGCACTGCCCTGCATGGGCTTCGCGATCCACCGGGTGCCGTCCCGGAACGGACGGATGCGCCTCGCCGGGTGGATCATCGTGGCGTTCTCGGCCCTGGCCTTCTACCTGACGCCCAAGTACCTTTCGGTCATGGGCGGGGCGGCCGAGTGGGGCAAGGATCCGCAGACCCAGTGGCAGCTCATCGTGGCGAGCCTTGGCGTGCTCTGCGGGATGGCCATGCTGGTGTACTGGGCGCTGGCCTACCGCCCTTCCCGCGCCGCGCTCCGCCAGGGGTCCTAGCGACTCCGTCTTTCCTGCCCGCCGCCAGGCCGGTCCGCATGGAAGCCACCCTGCCCGCCGCCAGGCCGGTCCGCATGGAAGCCGCCCCGTCCGCCGCCCCGTCCGCCGCCCCGTCTGCCGGGCCCCGGCGCACCGCAACACGGTCATCGTAACCGGCGTCGGCGGGCTGGCGGGAAGCGGGGCGGGCATCGCGCGCCGGCCGGGGCCGGCTCGGAACCCCGGCGGATGTGGCCGGTAGGGTGGCGTTCCTGTTTTCGCCCGATGGCCGCTGGGTGTCGGGCCAGCTGGTCAAGGCCGACGGCGGCTTCTCCGCCTGAGCGCCAGGGCTACCGGAAGGCGGCCAGTCCGGTGATGTGCTGGCCCAGGACCAGGGTATGGACCTCGTCGGTGCCCTCGTAGGTGCGCACGGACTCAAGGTTGGCGGCGTGCCGGAGCGGCGAATAGTCCAGGGTGATCCCGTTCCCGCCCAGGATGGTCCGGGCCTCGCGGGCGATCGCGATCGCCTCACGCACGTTGTTCAGCTTGCCCAGCGAGATCTGCTCGGGCCGCAGCTTGCCGGCATCCTTGAGCCGTCCCAGCTGCAGCGCCAGGAGCGTGCCCTTCTGGATCTCGAGCAGCATGTTCACGAGTTTCTCCTGCGTCAGCTGGTATCCCGCCAGCGGCTTGCCGAACTGCAGCCGCTCCTGCGAGTACTTCAGCGCGGCCTCGTAGGAGTCCCGGGCCGCACCCATCGCACCCCACGCGATCCCGTATCGGGCCTCGTTGAGGCAGCTGAACGGGCCACGCAGCCCCCGGGCTGCCGGAAGCAGGGCCTCCGGACCCAGCCGGACGCCGTCGAACGCGACATCACACTGGATCGAGGCGCGCATTGAGAGCTTCTGTCCGATCGGCGTCGCGGTGACCCCGGGGGTGCCGGCGGGGACCACGAAGCCGCGGACGCCATCCTCGGTCATCGCCCACACCACCAGCACGTCGGCCACCGAGGCGAGCCCGATCCAGCGTTTGGTGCCGTCCAGGATCCAGCCGGCGTCGTCGCCGGTGCCGTCGCGGCGGGCGAAGGTCTTCATGGCGGCAGGGTCCGAGCCGGCAGTTGGTTCGGTCAGCGCGAAGCAGCCGATCACTTCGCCGGCGGCCATCCGGGGGAGCCACTGAAGTTTCTGCTCCTCGGAGCCCCACTTGTGGATGGCTGTCATGGCCAGCGAACCCTGCACGGAGACGAAAGTCCGGATCCCGGAATCGCCGGCTTCCAGTTCCATCGCGGCCAGGCCGTATTCGACGGCGGAACGGCCCGGGCAGCCATAGCCCTCCAGATGCATTCCGAGGACGCCGAGTTCCCCCAGTTCGGGGGCCAGCTCCAGCGGGAAGACCCCCTCGTCGTACCAGCCCGCGATGCCGGGACGGATCCGCTGCTCGGTGAAATCGCGGACCCGCTCCCGGACGGCGAGTTCCCCGGCGCTCAGCAGGGAATCGATCGCCAGGACGTCGGACACGTCTGTTCCTTCAGAACCATGGGGAAAACCAGCTTCGTTGCTCATTCCAGCATCCTACGGTCTTGGCGCAACTGCCCGCCCGGCCTTCCCGCCCAGTTACTTCCGGACACGTGCCCGGATCCTGGCCAACACGCCGGTGTCGCAGGGCATTCGGTGTCCGGGCGGGAAAGTAACTGGGCAGGAGCGTCGCGCTGGTTCGGCGGCACATGGTCTCGGTGGCGCACGGTTCGGCGGCACATGGTCTCGGTGGCGCACGGTTCGGCGGCACATGGTCTCGGTGGCGCACGGTCTCCGCGGCGCGGGGGACATGCCCCATGGGCGGTCCCGGGGCCCAGGCCTACACTGGTGCCATGGACACCGCTTCTGTGCTTGCCGTCTGCCGCGTACACCAGTTGCTGGCCGACCCCGGAAGCGTGGGCGTGACAGCGATCGACAAACGGCCCGTGGCCGGGCCGGTCAGGGTGCACAGGCTCGGGCTGCGCGGGGACGTCCAGGCCAGCCGGGTCGACCACAGCGGGGAGGACCAGGCGCTCTACGCTTACTCCCAGGACGACGCGGACTACTGGGCCGCGGAGCTTGGCCGTGAACTGCCGCCGGGGATCTTCGGGGAGAACCTGCGCCTGGCCGGCATCAGCGCCACCAACGCCATCATCGGCGAACGCTGGAAGATCGGACTTGACGTCGAAGTCGAGGTGACTTCCCCCCGCACGCCCTGCGCGACATTCCAGCGCCGGATGCATGAGCCGCACTGGGTCAAGCGATTCGGCGACGCCGGCCGGGTGGGGACGTATCTGCGGGTGGTTCGGGTGGGCAGTATCCAGGCGGGCGACCACATCCACCAGATCTTCCTTCCCACCCACGGGGTGACCATCGGCACATGGTTCAGCGACCCCACGGTGGGAGCCATGGAGGCCCTGCGGGACGCCGACGCCGACGGGGAGATCCGCCTCCAGCCCGAGTACCAGGGGGAGTTCGCGAAGCTTCAGCGCCGCCTCGGGGTGTAGCGGACCGGGTGCCCGTGTGCGCAAGCTCACCGCCGTTGTGGGCCCCTGCATTACCCATGGGCGGATCCATGCCCTACAATTGAACTATCCCCCACTCCGGAAATCCCTTATTTCCTGCCCGATTCTTGAGGCAAGACTGGTAAGTGTTGGGGCCCGCGCAATTGAGATGCGGGCATTTTCATAGGGAGAGCCGGCTAAAGAAAACGCTGTACAGACTGCTGGGATAGCAGCCAAGAGATGCAGCGGGAAGTCCTGCCACGGGATTGCGAAAGCGCCGGGCTTCTATGTGACCGGCCGGTCAAAATATGTCCGGCGATTTCGGTCACGCGTACTGCGGCTCCGCTCACCTCGGGTTGTGCCGCTTGGCCCCTATGGATGAGGATATTTCACCTATGCCCGAAAATCAGAACAACTCCGTCGAAACCGAAACTGTCCAGACCGACGTCGAGACTTCTGAAACGGCTGCCCCCGCAGCCGGCTCCGCCCCGGTATTCACCGAGGCTCCTGCGAACACCGACGCTCCGGCTGCTGCCGAAGCTGCTCCGCAGGCCGAAGCCCCGGCTGCCCCCGCGAAGGAAGACGACGCCGAAGATGAAGGCGTCAAGTTCGCGGACCTCGGCATCGACGCCCGCGTCCTTGCAGCCCTGCAGGACGTTGGCTACGAGAAGCCGTCCCCGATCCAGGCAGCAACCATCCCGCTGCTGCTCGAAGGCCGCGACGTCGTGGGCCTGGCCCAGACCGGCACCGGTAAGACTGCAGCATTCGCAGTACCGGCGCTGTCCCGTCTGGCCGAGCTCCACGACCTCAATGGCCCGTCCCGCAAGACCCAGGCCCTGGTGCTCGCTCCGACCCGTGAGCTGGCCCTTCAGGTCGCCGAGGCCTTCACCTCCTACGCCAAGCACATCGACGACTTCACCGTCCTCCCGGTGTACGGCGGCTCCGCCTACGGCCCCCAGCTCAACGGCCTGCGCCGCGGTGCCCAGGTTGTCGTCGGTACCCCCGGCCGCGTGATCGACCACATCTCCAAGGGTTCCCTCGACCTGTCCGAACTCCAGTACCTGGTGCTGGACGAGGCTGACGAGATGCTCCGCATGGGCTTCGCCGAAGACGTGGAGCAGATCTTCCAGCAGACCCCCGCAGGCCGCCAGGTTGCACTGTTCTCCGCCACGATGCCGAGCCAGATCCGCCGGCTGTCCAAGCAGTACCTGAACAACCCGGCCGAGGTGCAGGTCAAGTCCAAGACCACCACGGGCGCCAACACCCGCCAGCGCTACCTGCAGGTCATGGGCCCGCACAAGCTCGACGCACTGACCCGCATCCTCGAGGTCGAGCCGTTCGAAGGCGTCATCGCCTTCGTCCGGACCAAGATGGCCACCGAGGACCTCGCCGACAAGCTGCGTGCACGGGGCTTCCAGGCCGCCGCCATCAACGGCGACATCCCGCAGCAGCAGCGCGAACGCACGGTCGAGGCCCTGCGTGACGGCAAGATCGACATCCTGGTCGCCACCGACGTCGCGGCCCGCGGCCTTGACGTTGAGCGCGTCAGCCACGTGGTCAACTACGACATCCCGCACGACACCGAGTCCTACGTGCACCGCATCGGCCGCACCGGCCGTGCAGGCCGTTCCGGCGACGCGATCCTGTTCATGACGCCGCGGGAGAAGTACCTGCTGCGGTCCATCGAGAAGGCGACCCGCCAGCCGGTGGAGCAGATGCACCTGCCCACCGCCGAGTCGGTCAACACCCTGCGCCTGGGCAAGTTCGCGGAGAAGATCACCGAGACCCTCGCCTCCGAGGATGTTTCGTCGTTCCGCGACCTCATCGCCTCCTACGAGGAAGAGCACAACGTGCCGGCCGCGGAAATCGCTGCCGCACTGGCAGTGATGGCCCAGGGCGGCCAGCCGCTGCTGGTGAAGGAACTGCCTGCTGCTCCTGAATTCCAGAAGCGCGAACGCGCCAAGGACGGCTTCGGCTCCCGCGGCCCGACCCGCACCCTGACCGAGGGCAACGCCACCTACCGGATCGCCGTCGGACGCCGCCAGCGCGTCATGCCGGGTTCCATCGTTGGCGCCATTGCCAACGAAGGCGGCATCTCCTCGGCCCAGATCGGCGGCATCGACATCCGCGCCGACCACTCCCTCGTGGAGCTCCCGGCGGACCTGAGCGCCGACCAGCTGAAGGCCCTGTCCCGCACCCGGATCGGCGGCGAGCTGATCCACCTCGAGCTGGACAACGGCCGCAAGCCCTCCGGGGAGCGCGGCAGCTACCAGGGTGGCGGCCAGGGCGGCAGCCGCGGCGGCGACCGTGGCGGTTACGCCGCTGGCGGCGACCGTGGAGGAAACTTCAAGGGCAACGGCGGCTTCAAGCGGGAATTCCGCAAGAGCGACGGCGAGCGGTCCTCCGCTGACCGTGGCGGACGCTCCTTCAGCGACCGCAACGAACGCGGAGTAGGCACCGACGCGGCCCGCAAGCCGCGCACCGAGGGCGGCTTCAAGCCCCGCACCAAGTGGTAACCATCAGCCGCTAGGCTCTGCAGCACCCTGAGGAACGGGCCGGCCCACCAGCCGGCCCGTTCCTCGTTAAGTTCCCTTGGTCACATCGGCACGTCCGGCGGTGGCGCCGGGCTGCCCCGCGCGTCCCCGACGGGCCTCCGTGACCCCGGATTTCCGCCGATTGTGACGCAGCAGGGACCGTCGAGGCCCCGATTTGTTGGGAGCGGAATCTTCCGGTAAAGTATTTACTCGTTGCCCCCCTAGCTCAGTGGTAGAGCGCGTTCTTGGTAAGAACGAGGTCACCGGATCGATTCCGGTGGGGGGCTCTGAATGAGGGCCTGTGTCAAGGCGGTTTTTGACCGGCTTAGCGCAGGTTTTCCTCATTTATGGCGGCGTAGCTCAGTTGGTTAGAGCGCACGACTCATAATCGTGAGGTCGGGAGATCGAGCCTCCCCGCCGCTACAGAAAGACCCTTCAGGCCCAGCCTGCGGGGTCCTTTTGTTTTAACCCCCGTTGCCCTATCACTCCGGGTGCCCTAACGGGCTTCTTGGCCGCGATAAGTGGTAGCGCAACGGTTGCAGCTTCGGGTTTGTGGGACAGAATAGGTCCATGACACGAATCGCAATCATTGGCGGCCACGGCAAGGTGGCTCTGGAACTGTCCCGCATCCTCTCCGGGGAGGGAATGGACGTGACGTCCTTCATCCGCAACCCGGACCACCGGGAGGACGTCGCGGCAACGGGCGCCACTGCCGTTGTTCTGGATGTTGAACATTCGACGACGGCGGAGATCGCCGAGGCGTTCGGGAACCACGACGCCGTGGTCTGGTCGGCCGGCGCCGGCGGCGGCGGAAGCCCCGAGCGGACCTACGCCGTGGACCGGGATGCCGCCATCCGGTCGATGGACGCGGCGGCCGCGGCCGGCGTCGGGCGGTACATCATGGTCTCCTACCTGGGCGCGGGGCCGGATCACGGTGTCCCCGAGGACAACGGCTTCTTCGTGTATGCCGAGGCCAAGGCCGCCGCGGACGCGTACCTGCGCGGAACGGACCTGGACTGGACCATCCTGGGTCCCGGAGCCCTCACTGACGGTCCCGGCAACGGCCTGATCGAGGTGAACCCTGCGGACACTTCCGACGGCTCGGAGACGGCCCGCGCCAACGTGGCCCTCGTCGCCGCGGCAGTGCTGGGGCTGCCCTCCACGGCCGGGCGCACCATTGAATTCCGGGACGGCACCCTGCCTCTGGCGGCCGCCCTGGAGCCCGTGAGCTAGCGTGAAAACAGGGCCTCACCACGGTCTTAGCCGGCTTGGCTGAGGGGTTCCAGGGTGACGGTGAAGCCGGGTTACTCGAACCGTTGCACGGCCCGTGCCCGGGTTCGGGCGGGTTGGCGTTTGGCGAAGTAGTCCGGCGCGGGGGTCGGCGTTGCCTTCGCCGTCGGCGAGCAGGTGCCGGGCTGCGGTGAGGATCGCGTGTTCGATGGCGACTATGGCTTTCATTGGTCCGCGGCGGGCAGCGCTGCGCCGGTATTTGGCGGACAGGTAGGTGTCCTTGCTCCGGGACGCGGAGAGCGCCGCCGTGCCCAGGGCGGCTTTGAGGTATTTGTTGCCGGGCAGGATGTGCGCGGATGTGATCCGGCTGGCGGATTCGTCGGAGCCGGGACAGGCCCCGGCCCGCCGGGCCGCCACTGCCGGCGGACCAAGCGTTTAAAAGGAGGGCGGCCTGATTATTCCGAGCAACTGCTCCTCGCTTCTTCGCGGGTTGTTGTAACCCCGACGCGGTTGCCCTGAGGACAGGGCGGCGCCGCCAGACCCTGAAACGGTTGAGTCCGCCCCCGCCAGCGAATGTGGCGGGAGCGGACTCCTTCTTACTTGCGGCCGGCTATCTGAACCCGCGGCATTTCAAACACCTGCGCCTGCGCGGGCTGTCCCGCAATCACAGCTCAAGCGAGCCTGCAGATCAAGGGGATTCGGTAAAACCCCGAATCCTCTAAGCCAAGGCGAAACTTGTTCGCATGGACTAGGGAACGACCACGCTGCCTCGCTGAGGGGACCAGTTGATGGCCCCATTCTGGAACCTCTGGGTGCACCCGCCGTCGGCGAGGCCGCAGGTCTCATTGGTGGTGGGGTAGCCGAGTTTGCCGTTTTCGTAGCCGAGGGTTCCCCAGGTGGCGCGGATGGGCCCTGAGGTGGCGTAGGCGCCGATGCCGGGGGCGTAGTGGATGGTGCCGCCCTGGAACCCCTGGTAGCAGCCGCCGTTGACGAGTCCGCAGATTTCATTCGTGGTCGGGTAGCCGAGCTTGCCGTTTTCGTAGCCCAGGGTGCCCCAGCTGGCGCGGATGCCGCCCCAGGTGGCGTAGGCGCCGACACCGGGGGAGTAGTGGATGGTGCCGCCCTGGAACCCCTGGTAGCAGCCGCCGTTGGCGAGTCCGCAGATTTCGTTGGTAATGGGGTAACCGAGCTTGCCGTTCTCGTAGCCCAGGGTGCCCCAGGTGGCGCGGATACCGCCCCACGTGGCGCGGGCACCGGTGGCGGGGGAGTAGTGGATGTCGCCGCCCTGGAAGGACTGGTAGCACCCGCCGTTGGAGAGCCCGCAGATTTCGTTGGTGGTCGGGTAGCCGAGTTTGCCCCTTTCGTAGCCGAGGGACCCCCACGTGGCCCGGACCGGTCCGGAGGTGCCGTGGGCGCCGGTGGCGGGGGAGTAGTGGATGTCGCCGCCCTGGAAGGACTGGTAGCACCCGCCGTCGGGGAGTCCGCAGATTTCGTTGGTGGTCGGGTAGCCGAGTTTGCCCCTTTCGTAGCCAAGGGCTCCCCACGCTGTGCGGATGCCGCCCCAGGTGGCGTAGGCGCCGGTGGCGGTGGTGAAGTGGATGGTGCCGCCCTGGAACCCCTGGTAGCAGCCGCCGCTGGCGAGTCCGCAGATTTCGTTAGTGGTCGGGTAGCCGAGTTTGCCGTTTTCGTAGCCGAGGGCGCCCCACGCGGTGTGGATTCCCGCCAGTGTGGCGTAAGCGCCGGTGCCCGGAGCGTAGTGGATACTGCCGGACTGGAACGACTGATAGCAGCCGCCATCCCGCAAGCCACAGATGACGCCAGACGTGGCGCTTCCCAGCGATGTTGTGGTGGACGCGACAGACTCGATGGCTTTCGCCGCCGTTGCGGCCATTGATTCAATCGTGACCCCGGCAGCCGAACTCGAGATCCAGTCGATCGTCACCCGGGTGCCGGCGTGGGTGGTAAACGTCTGACCGGCCTGCCATGCCTGGTTGGAGCTGTAGTAGCCGCTGAAAGTGGTGGTGCTGGGCTGCAACGCGATGGAGCCTGCGCCGTAACCCTGGACAACTTTGACCCCGCGGTTGCCGTTCACGGCCGTGGCCGCGTCGTTGCCCACCGGAAGGCGAAGTTCCAGGTAGTAGTCCTCGCCGCTGATGGGATCCGCGAACCTAAGGGCACGGTAGTCGTCCGCGCTTCCCCAAGCCTTCAACTGGTAGGAGTTCTTGCCCGCGGCTTTTCCAATGTTCCTCACCTCGTTTCCGGAACCGAATCCGCCAAACTCATAAATGGGGGAGCTGATCACCGGCTGGCTGGTCTGTGATACCCCCATCAGGTCAAGGTTGTCCTTGTATTCCTCGATGCTGCATGTGCCGTTGGTGAACGATCCGTCCGGGTTACTGGCGCTGTCCACGGCTCCGTTCGCACACTTGAGCCGGCTGGCATGCATCAGCCCCAGGACGTGCCCGAATTCGTGGGTCAGGACGCTCTTGGTCAGCGGTGCCGGGAGCGGCATGAGGACGCGTCCGCTGGTGCCGTTGTAGCTCCAGCCCGCACCATAGGCCCCATCGGACAGCGTCTGCGTGGATACGAACACCACAAGCGCCGTGTAGGGACTGGGGACCCACCCGATTTCGCCGGCGATCGTGTTCATCATGGAGGAATAGCTCTGGGTGGAGGTTGCCTTGCTCGACCTGTTTTCGACGGTGGCGACGCTCATGGACAGCCGGCCGTTCGATACGGCCTGCCAGTACTCGCTGCTGGTCTGGATGGCGGCCCGGGCGTCCCCCTCCGGGATGGTCGCTTTCTTGTCCGCCAACTGGACCATGACGAGCTTCACCTTGATATCACCGCTCCGGGCGAGGGAGTAGGCCTCGGTCGCTGCCGTGTGCTGCTCGGCGCCCTTGGACCCGTGTCCCTCCGTGCCGCGGCTGGAGGTGGGATTGCTGCCGCCGATGACCTCCGTGAACAGCGGCTCCGGACCCGTCAGAGTCTCCGACTCCACCGTGGCCGGGGGTGCCGTGGCTGCTGTTGGCGCGGGCGCCGGGGTGGCTGACGCCGTCGACGTGGGAAGTGGTGTGGCAGTGATTGAGGCTGTCGACGCAGGCGTCGGCGCCGGATCAGCGAGAGCCGGCGAGAGCGTCACCGCGGTGAGTGAGGCAAGAGTAACAACGAACGCTGCCAGCAGCGCCGTCGTCTTCCGTACTGAGTTCACGTTTCGTCTTTCATGAGACCGCCGCCCCACTGAACACTCAGCAGAACGGCCGGGAGACCGGGAAGTGAGGCCAGTCTAGGAACGGCGCATCGCCAGAAACGGGAACCTGCACCAAACCTGCGTCTTCAGCAGCGAATCATTGCTTAATCCTGAGCAATACCCGGCGCCTCGCCAAAGAATGCGCCCCGCCGCACCCTGCGCCCCGCCGCACCCGGCGCCCCGCCAAACCGTGTGTCCCGCCGAACCGTGTGTCCCGCCGAACAGTGGGACTGCCTACCGCCCGAGCTCCAGCTCCGGCGCGTTCGCCTCGACGTAGTCCAGGGCATGCCGGACGGCACCGACGGTGACAATCGCATCGCCCAGGGGAGAAACGGCCACGCGCGGGGGAGTTGCCGTGAACCGGGGGAGCAGGGCCGTGATGCCCGGCAGCAGCGCACCGGCGGATTCTGCCACCGCCCCGCCGATCACGACCAGCTCCGGGTTCACGAAGCTCGCCACGGAAGCGATGACCCGGGCCATCCGGTCCGAGATGCGCGCCAGGATGGCCAGCGCGGCGGGATCCCCGGCAGCGGCATCCTCAAAGACACGGCGGGCGCTCGCCTCGCCTCCCGCGGAAGGCCCGCCCCCGGCGGCAGACCACTGCCGGGCGAGGCTGGCGATGCCGTCGCTGGAGCCGACGCCCTCCACGAGGTCCAGGTACCCCATTTCGCCTGCGGCGCCGCCACGGCCGTGCAGCAGCCGCCCCGACTCCATCACCCCGGCGCCCAGCCGTTCGCCGGCCAGGAGCACCACAAGATCGTCGACGCCGGCGCCGGAACCCCGCCAGCGTTCGCCCAGGGCGGCGAGGTTCGCGTCGTTCTCCAGCAGCACCGTCCAGCCGTGCAGATCCTTCAGCGCCGCGCGGAGCCCGACGTCGAACAGGCTCCAGAAATGCTGGGCAACGAGCACATTCCCGTCACGGTCCACGGGGGCGGCGATGCCCGCGCCAACGGCCAGGACCCTGTCCGGGCCGGTCCCGGCGGCGGACAGTGCCCGGCGGCAGGCACGGTCGACGACGTCGATCCGCTCCTCCGCGGGGATGTCGGCGGCCCGGAAGAGCTCGCTGGAACGGCCGAGGATGGTGCCGCGGAGGTCCGCGACCGCCGCGGTGGTGGTGGCGGCACCGATGTCGAGGCCCAGCACAAATCCCGCGCCGCTGTTGAGCTCGAAGCGCCGGGCCGGGCGCCCCTTGCGCGGATTTCCGGGCTGTTCCTCATCGCGCGCCTCCAGTTCCCGGATCCAGCCGCGCCGGATCAGGTCCTCGCAGACGGCGATGACCGATGCCCGCGTCAGCCCGGTCCGGGCCATCAGCTCGGTCCCGGTGGCCACCTCCGTGGTCCGGATGGCGGCGAGCACGGAGCGGGCGTTGACCCGGCGCAGCAGCTGGGGCGTGGCGGCGGCTGCGTGCGGCATCAGAATCTTGACCTCCCCGGAAGTCCGGACCCATAATTGACCCGGCAATATATTTAGCTTGTATCTAAATTATCAGAAGCACCGCTCCGAACCCGAAGGATCATCTCTTGTCCAACACCGCCACGCTGGCAACCCTGTCCGGTTCCGATCTCGCCGCCGACGCCAACTGGTGGCGCCAGGCTTCCGTGTACCAGATCTACCCGCGCAGCTTCTCCGACTCCAACGGCGACGGAATCGGGGACATCAAGGGCATCACGGCGAAGGTCCCCTACCTGAAGGACCTGGGGATCGACGCCGTCTGGCTGAGCCCGTTCTACCCCTCAGCCCTCGCGGACGGCGGCTACGACGTCGATGACTACCGCGACGTCGACCCCAAGCTGGGAACGCTGGAGGACTTCGCCGGGATGTCCGCGGCCCTGCACGCCGCCGGCATCAAGCTGATCGCCGACATCGTGCCCAACCACTCCTCGAACCGGCACGCCTGGTTCCAGGAGGCACTCGCGTCCCCCCGCGGCTCCGACGCGCGGGAACGCTACATTTTCCGCGACGGCAAAGGCGGGAACGGTGAGATCCCGCCGTCGGACTGGGAGTCCGTGTTCGGCGGCCCGGCCTGGGAGCGCATCACCGAACCGGACGGCACCCCCGGCCAGTGGTACATGCACATCTTCGCCAAGGAACAGCCCGACCTGAACTGGTCCAACCGGGAAATCCGCGACGACTTCCTCAAGACCCTGCGCTTCTGGTCCGACCGCGGCGTGGACGGCTTCCGCGTCGACGTCGCGCACGCCCTGACCAAGGATCTCACCGAGCCGCTGCAGTCCAGGGTCGAACTCAGCGAGGCCAACAGCGGCACCGACGGCTTCGACGACGGCTCGCACCCGTTCTGGGACCGCGACGAGGTCCACGAGATCTACGTTGAGTGGCGCGAGGTCTTCAACGAATACAACCCGCCGCGCACCGCGGTCGCCGAAGCCTGGGTCCACGCCAGCCGCCGCGGCCGCTACGCGAGCCCGGAGGGCCTGGGCCAGGCGTTCAACTTCGACCTCCTGCAGGCCGACTTCGACGCCGACGAGTTCCGCGAAATCATCACCCGGAACCTCGCCGAGGCCACCGAGTCCGGCGCCTCCTCCACCTGGGTGTTCTCCAACCACGACGTCGTCCGCCACGCCACGCGCTACGGGCTGCCCAAGGGCGGCGGCAAGCACGCCAAGGGCCAGGACGGGAAGGGCTGGCTGCTGGCCGGCGCCCCGCCCGAGGAACTCAACGTCGACCTCGGATTGCGCCGTGCCCGCGCGGCCACCCAGCTGATGCTGGCGCTGCCGGGGTCCGCGTACCTGTATCAGGGCGAGGAGTTGGGGCTCCAGGAAGTCACGGACATCCCCGACGCCGAGCGGCAGGACCCGACCTTCTTCCGGAACAAGGGCGTGGAGATCGGCCGGGACGGCTGCCGCGTGCCGCTGCCCTGGGCCGCCGAGGGCAGCTCCTTTGGCTTCGGCGACGGCGGGGCGCACCTGCCGCAGCCGGAGTGGTTCGGCCGTTACGCCGTCGCAGCCGAGGACGGCGCGGAGGGTTCCACGCTGGAGTTCTACCGCCGGGCGCTGAAGCTGCGCCGGGAACTGCAGACCTCGGAAGAACTCCAATGGCACACCACGGCCAGCCCCGAGGTGCTGCACTTCAGCCGCCCCGGTGGCTGGCAGACCGTGACCAACTTCGGGAACGAGCCTGCCCCGCTGCCCGCCGGAACGGTGCTGCTCAGCAGCGGGCCGCTGGAGAAGAACCTCCTGCCGGGCAGCACCACCGTCTGGCTGCGGTGAACTGGCCGGAGGCCAAAGAGCCAGGCCGGGAACTGGTGTACGGCTGCATGGGCCTGGGCGGCAGCTGGTCGCCGGAGCCGCACTCGCCCGCGCACGTGGACGAGGCGGCTGCCGCCGTCGACGCCGCCCTGGACGCTGGCATCACCCTGTTCGACCATGCCGACATCTACCGTGGCGGCAAGTCCGAAGCCGTGTTCGGCGAGGTGCTCGCGCAGACCCCGGGGCTGCGGGACCGCATCAGGCTGCAGACCAAGTGCGGCATCCGGCTCAACGAACACGGACTGGAGACGTATTACGACCTGAGCCGGGACGCCATCCTGGCCCGGGTCAACGAAAGCCTCGGCCGGCTCCGCACCGACCACGTGGACGTGCTGATGCTGCACCGCCCCGATCCGCTGATGGACCCCGCCGAGGTGGCCTCCGCCGTCGGGCAGCTGATGGCCGAAGGCAAGGTCCGGGCGCTGGGGGTGTCCAACATGTCCGGGGCGCAGATCGAGGTGCTGCAGGACCGGCTCGAGACGCCGGTGGTCGCCAACCAGCTGGAGATGAGCCTGTTCAAACGCGCCTGGCTGGAGAGCACGGTGCTCGTCAACCATGCCGAGGGCACGGACTACAGCTTCCCGCACGGCACCGTGGAGCACTGTGTCCGGCACGGAATCACTTTGCAGGCCTACGGCTCCCTGGCACGGGGGCTCTACACCGGGGCCCCGGCCGCGACGCCGTCGGCCGCGGAGGAAGCGACGGCCAGGCTCGTGGCGCAGCTGGCTGCGGAGAAAAAGACGACGGGGGAATCGGTCCTGCTGGGCTGGCTGATGAAGCACCCGGCTGGAATCGCCCCGGTGATCGGCACCGCCAACCCGGACCGTATCCGTGCCTGCGCGGACGCGGCCGCGGTCGCCGCGGCCATGACCCGGGCCGAGTGGTACCGGCTCTGGGTGACGGCACGCGGCAGCAACATCCCGTAGACGCCCGCCGTCATACCCCGCCCAAGTAGCCCGCGGCAGGGGCCGTTGTGAGCGCTGAAAAGGGCTTCTGCTGCCAGCTACTTGGGCGGGGACGTGATTTTGGTCGTAATGGTCGCCCCGGAGGGCCGGATCGCTTAGCCGCAAACGCCCCCGGGCGGATAGCGTAGATACATGACTTCCACCACCACCGCCGGGACCCTCCGGCCCCAACGCAACATCCCCGCTGAAATCGCCCGCTCCTGGCTGCTGGTCAATGCCATGAAAACCGAGCTCTTCGACCAGTCGGCCGCCTCCCGCGCGGATGCCATCGTCCTGGACATCGAGGACGCGGTGGACCCCTCGCAGAAGGATGCCGCCCGCGGGCACGTGGTGGACTGGCTGACTGCCGGCGGCAGCGCCTGGGTCCGGATTAACGACGCCACGAGCCCCTTCTGGGCGGACGACCTCGCCGGGCTGCGCGGCACTCCGGGCCTGCTCGGTGTGATGCTGGCCAAGACCGAGTCCGCGGACCAGGTCACCGAAAGCTTCCACCGCATGGACGGCAAGACGCCCGTCATTGCGCTGGTCGAATCCGCCGTCGGCATCGAGGAAGCCAACAACATTGCCAAGGCCCAGGGCGCCTTCCGGCTGGCCTTCGGCTCGGGGGACTTCCGCCGCGACACCGGCATGGCGGCCACCCCGGAAGCCATGGCCTACCCGCGCGCCAAGCTCGTCGTGGCCAGCCGCGTCGGGAACCTGCCCGGCCCCATCGACGGCCCCACCGTCGGCACCAACCACCCGATCCTGCGCGAGCAGACCGGGATCACCGTCATGATGGGCATGACCGGCAAGCTCTGCCTCGCCATCGACCAGACCCACATCATCAACGAGGTCATCAGCCCGACGCCGTCCGACGTCGCCTGGGCCACCGACTTCATGGCCGACTTCGAGGCCAACGGCCGTGTCATCCGCGACGGCTCCGACCTGCCCCGCCTGGGCCGCGCCGAGAAGATCATGAAGCTCGCGGTAGCCTTTGGGGTGCAGCCGGCCCTGTAGCCAGCCCGAACCAGGGAGACCCCGTGACCGATACCTGTTATCTGGTCCACGGGGTCTTTTGGGATGCCGAACCGGACGGACCGGCAGCAGCGCAGGACCCCGGTGGCGGGCGCCCGGCGATGCGGCTGCAGGACCCTGGGGGCGGCTTCACCGACCTGCCGCTCGACGCCGGCACCCGGCTCGGCTTCAGGCTGGCCGCACCGGGGAAGCGCTGCCTCGGGCACCACGTGGTTCACGGGCCCGCCGAGCGCGATCACGTCCTGTGCCCGGACCGTGCACCGGCCGTGAAGGGCAGCCAGTGTGTGCGGTGCTTCGTCGTGGACGATTCCCGGCTCATCCACGATTTCCACCGCGGCGGGCGCGTACCGCCCGGCCTGCGGGCCTACCTGATGCAGCCGCACTGGCTGTACATCGCCACCTTCGCCAACGGCGCCAGCAAGGTGGGCACCGCCGCGAACCTGCGGAAATGGAAGAGACTCGCCGAGCAGGGCGCCGTCGCCGCCCGCTACGTCGCCCGCGCCGACGACGGCAGGGTGGTCAGGAACCTCGAGGACCTGGTGACCCGCGACGCCGGCATCCCGCAGCAGATCCGCGCCGCCGCCAAAGCCGCGGCCCTGGCCGGCCCGGCGCCCGCCGCCGAACTGGATGCCCGGAACAGCCGGCTGGCCGCCGAGGTCCGCGGGCTGCTCGCGGGCGCCGGGGGCGGCGGCTTCGACGTCGTGGACGAGCGCTGGCTGCGGCCGGGCGTCTCGGATGCGGTCTGCGCGCCGGCCGCCCGGCACGCCTACCCGCATGAGCTCAGCACCGGTGCCCACGGGTTCCGGATCGACTCGCTGAGCGGGAGCGTCGCGCTGGCCCGGCTCGACGGCGCCGATCTTGAATTTGTCGTCAACCTCGGCCAGCTCAAGGCGCGGACCATTGCGCTCGGCGACCACGGCTCCGGCGTCCCGGCGGTCCAGGAATCCCTGTTCTGACGCTGAAAGTGCCCCGCGACGCGCAAAATGCCGGACGCGCCGGTAGTCCCGCGTCGGCAGGCATTTTGAGTGTCGCCAGGAATCTTGCGGCTCGCGGCCTTGCCGGCGGTCCCCAGTAGACTGGCACGGTGTTGAAAGAATTCTGGGACTCCGCGCCAACCACCTACAAGGTGCTCGTTTTCACTGCCATGGGCCTGCTCGGCGTCGGCGTCGTCCTGAACGTCGTGGGCAACAGCTCCGGCAACCAGGACCTGGCCGTCGCCTCCCTGGCCGTGATCGGACTCGGCCTGGTCCTGCACATCGCCGGGATCGTGGTCCGCGGCCAGACGATCCGCAGAAACTTCAAGCGCTAGCGGCAGCGTTCCGCCGCACGTGGCTCCTGGCGTGCGCCACTGCCTCGGGCAGGGACGTGAACAGGTGTTTGTGGTGCCGCAGCGAGCGGATCACCCCGACGTTAGTCACCAGCTCAAGGTGCTGCGGCTGGACGCCCTTCAACAGGACCGTCACACCGCGCAGCTCCAGCGCCGAGATGACCTCCACCAGCGTATGGGCGCCGGTGGCATCGAGCATCCGCACCTGTGAGAGCCGGATGACGGCCACCTGGATGTCCTTGACCTGGCTGATTTCCTGCAGGACCCGTTCCGCGGCACCGAAGAACATGGCCCCGTCCAGCCGGAAGATCGCGATGTGCTCGTCGCCCTCCTCGCGCGGTCCCGGAATCTCCTCGCGCTTGACCCCGCTGAGCGAGGCGAACTTCCGCAGCGTGAAGATGGCCGCGGCGACCAGACCGATCTCGATGGCCACAATCAGGTCGAAGGCCACGGTGATCAGGGCCGTCAGGACAAACACGAACGCGTCGGCGCGGGTGGAACGCATAATGGCGGTGACCGTGCGCTTGGACACCATGCGCGTGGCCGTGACCATCAGGATCCCGGCCAGGACGGCCAGCGGGATCTTCCCGACCAGGCCCGCCGCGAGATAGATGATGGCCAGCAGGACCAGGGCGTGCACAATCGCGGAGAGCCGGGTCTTGGCGCCCGAGCGGACGTTGACCGCGGTCCGGGCGATCGCGCCCGTGGCCGGCATGCCGCCGAAGAACCCCGAGGCGACCGAGGCGAGTCCCTGCCCCATCAGCTCCCGGTCCGGGCTGTAGGCCCCGGAGGGCCTCCCGTCAGGGCCCACCATGCCGGCGGCCACCCGCGCGGAGAGCAGGGACTCGATGGCGGCCAGCATCGCGATGGACACCGCCGGCATCAGCAACGCGCCCAACAGAGCCGGATCCAGGGACGGGACCGACGGTGCGGACAGGGACTGCGGCAGGGTGCCAATCCGTGGAATGTCCAGCTGCAGCAGCTCAGCGGCCACGGTGGCCAGCAGCACCGCGATCAGGCTCGCGGGCAGGGCCTTGTTCAGCTTCGGGAGCAGCAACATCACGGCAGCCACCCCCGCGACGATGCCGAGCGTCTGAAGAACGGTGGGCAGGGTGGCCTGGGAAGCGCTCTCGAAGGCGGCCAGGAGTGTGTTGTGTCCCGGCACTGCCTCGGTGCCGGTGGCCAGGGGAACCTGCTGGAGGAAGATGATCGCGGCGATGCCGAGGGTGAAGCCCTCCACTACCGGCCAGGGGATGAAGGCCACCGCACGGCCCAGGCCGCTGATGCCGAGGATAACCACCATCAGCCCGGCCATCAGGGACAACAGCGCGATGCTGCCGATCCCGTGGACGGCGACGACCGGAGCAAGCACCACGACCATCGCGCCGGTGGGGCCGGAAACCTGGACGTGCGAGCCGCCCATAACCGCGGCGACCAGACCGGCCACGACGGCGGTGATGAGCCCGGCTTCGGCGCCGACGCCGGAACTCACGCCGAAGGCCAGTGCCAGGGGCAGGGCCACAATTCCTACCGTGATTCCCGCCAGGAGATCCGTTTTCCAGGATGAGCGCAGCCCGTCGTAGTCACGGCGGGACGGCAGGAACCGGCTGAGCTGACCCAACGCGGCATTCATGAAGCGGAACCCTGCAGATGGCCGCTGGGAAGTCCCTGCGCGAGGATGAACTGTTCGCTGGAATCGGCCAGGGTGTCGAGGAGGAAGGTCCGGGCGATGGCCAGCAATTCGGCGATCTTCGGATGGGACAGCCGGTAGGTCACGGCATTGGCGGACCGGGACGAGGTCACCACCCCATGCCGGCGCAGCGTGGCGAGGTGCTGGGACAGGTGGGAGGCCTCCAGGCCCGTCTCGGCCAGCAGGTAGCTGACGGGCGCCGAGTTATCCGGCGCGGTGGACAGCAGTTCGAGCACGCGGATCCGCGCCGGGTGGGCGAGGGCCTTGAACAGGTTCGCCTTGATCTCGTACAGGGGGGTTTGCGCTGGGGAAATCATCGCTGCCTGGGCTTTCTCGTCGGCGGGGCCGGGAACGGCCGCGAATTGATGAATTTATGTTTTCATCATACCGCAGAGCTGTCACCCTGTCCCGTCCCCGTCAGCGGCGCGTGTGGCCGGAAGCCTGCCGCTAGGCTGGACCCCATGACTATCAATCCGGACCTGCAGGGGCGCAGCTACCCTGCCAAAGAGGTGTACGACGTCGGCCACGAGAAAATCCGCGAGTTCGCCCGCGCAGTCAAGGCCACCCACCCCGCCCACTTCGAACTGGATGCGGCCGCCGCACTGGGGCACAGCGACCTTGTGGCACCACCGACCTTCGCCATCATCGTCGCGCAGCGGGCGGACGCCCAGTTGATCGAGGATCCGGACTCCGGCATCGACTTCACCCGTGTGGTCCACGCCGACCAGCGGTTCATCCACCACCGGCCCATCGTCGCCGGGGACCGGCTGGTTGCCGAACTGCACGTCGACGGCGTCCGGGCCATGGGCGGGGGAGCCATGATCACCACGCGCTCGGAGATTTTCGCGCTGGCCGCCGGTGCCGCCGACGACGCCGCACGCGTGCCCGTCGCCACCGCCACCTCGTCCATTCTGGTCCGCGGAGAGGGACAGTAACCATGACACCCATACTTTCGGAACTCATCGTCGGCCAGGACGTCGGCAGCCGCAGCATCGACGTCACCCGCACGGACCTCGTCAAGTACGCCGGTGCCTCCGGCGACTTCAACCCCATCCACTGGAACGAAGCCTTCGCCACCAGCGTGGGACTGCCCGGCGTGATCGCGCACGGCATGTTCACCATGGGCTCCGTCGTCCAGCTCGTCACCGACTGGGCCGGCGATCCTGCCGCCGTCGTCGATTTCCAGACCCGCTTCACGAAACCGGTCCCGGTGTCAGACACCACGGGAACGGCCGGGGCCGGGGCCGTGGTCGAGGTCAGCGGCGCCATCGGAGCGATCGACGCCGAGGCGGGCACTGCCCGGGTGGACCTGACCGTCACCTGCGCCGGGCAGAAGGTGCTCATGAAGGCCCAGGCCGTCGTCAGGCTGGCCTAGCCGCATGGCGATGCCGTGAGCGTGGCCACGGGCCATCCTGACGGGCTGGACCTCACGCCGGGCAATGTCGGGCTGCTGCTGTGCATGACCCTGGGCTCCTCCATCTCCTGCTGGGCCTGCTGGCGGAGCACGTCGGAACCCTGCACTCCCTGCCGGCCGTGATGGCGATGCTCGTGGTCAGCTTCCTGCTCTCCCCGGTGGCCCGGAAGACCGGGTAGCGCACGGCCCCGCTTAGGGGAGTCCGGCGTTGCCCGGCTAGGCTGGTCGGGTGACCCAGACACTGCTTTCCGCCCTGACCACGGCCGCCGTCGGCGGCCCCGCCGGCAGCTTCATCGAAGCCCGCACCGAGGCAGAGATCATCGAGGCCGTCCGCTCAGCGGACGCTGCCGGTGAACCCCTGCTGATCATCGGCGGCGGCTCCAACCTGCTGGTGTCCGACGACGGGTTCCCCGGCACCGTGCTGAAAATCGCCTCGGAGGGTTTCGCTGTCACCTCGGAGGACTCCTGCGGCGGCGTCTCCGTTGTGGTCCAGGCCGGGCACAACTGGGACGCCCTGGTTGAGCACGCCGTGCGGCACGCCTGGTCGGGCATCGAGGCGCTCTCGGGCATTCCGGGCGCCACGGGCGCCACCCCGGTCCAAAACGTCGGTGCGTACGGCTGTGACGTTTCCCAGACCATCGCCGCCGTGCGGACCTGGGACCGGCAGCGCAACGCCGTGCACACCTTCACCAGTTCCGGGCTGAAGTTCGGCTACCGCGACTCGATCCTCAAGCAGACCACCGTCAACGGCTCCCCGCGCTACGTCGTGCTCACGGTCGAGTTCCAGCTGCCGCTGGGCCGGATGAGCGCGCCCATCCGCTACGCCGAGCTGGCCCGGGCGCTGGGCGTCGACGCCGGCCAGCGGGCCTATTCGAACGACGTCCGGCGTGAAGTGCTCCGGCTCCGGGCATCCAAGGGAATGGTGTGGGACGCCGCGGACCCTGACACCTATTCCACCGGTTCCTTCTTCACGAACCCGATCGTCCCGGCAGCCGTCGCCGCCGGGCTGCCCGAGGACGCGCCGCGCTACCCGGGCGGCGCGGACGGGCTGACCAAACTCTCGGCGGCCTGGCTGATCGACCAGGCCGGCTACGGCAAGGGATTCGGGCTCGAGCCGGACAGCGTCTCCGGCGGCCGGGCCTCGCTGTCCACCAAACACACCCTGGCCATCACCAACAGGGGAACGGCCAGCGCCGCGGACCTGCTGGCGGTCGCGCGCGAAGTGCGCCGCGGCGTCGTCGAACGCTTTGGGATTGAACTACACCCGGAACCGCTGCTGATCGGCGTCGAGCTCTAGGAAGCGGCCGTCCTCAGTTCCCGCGGCGGTGTCCGGCGACCCTGCTGAACAGCATAAAGGTGAAGCCGGACGCGGCGGCGCCCATAAAGAAAACCTGGCAAAACGCCACGGACTGGGCGCTGGGCCCGCTGCGGAGCACCAGGCCGGCGAGGGCGAAGGCGACCGCCCCGGCCAGCAGTGTCATCGAGCCGAGCAGGAAACTCTGCACGGTGTCCGGGAATCCGCTGAATTCCGGGCTGTCCGGTGCAACAGATGATTCAACGGCGCCCTGAACGGGAGGACGCGGCTGCACCGAGGCGGCCGTGACGAAACTGGTCACTGCCACGGTCATGGACACCACCGCCACGAGCTGCAGGGTGCTCATCACGGGCGACAGCCGTGTCCCGCTCGCAATGGCAACGGCGAGCCCGGCGGCCATGCCGGCAGCGCTGGACGCCCAGCCCAGCAGGGCCAGCCTCCGGCTCAGGGGCCGCAGCAGCGGCCACATCTCACTCAGGGTCATCCATCAAGGGTAGGGAGTCCGGCTGGACGGAGGCTGGGAACCACCCGCCAGGAGTCCTAGCATGGGTGCATGGCAGCAATGGCGCGTGCCCGGCTGAGCCGGGGGATCCTGGGACGGTTGCGGCTGGCCTCGCAGGGGCTGGCCGGGTCCGGATTCCACGGCGTCCCGGCGGCGGTGCGCTGGATGACGGCCATGCAGGCGCAGGATCTGCAGTCCGCCCTCTGGGCTGTGGGCCTGCGTGTGCCGGGATCCCGCGCCGGTGATGTCCGCAGCGCCCTGGACCGGGGCGAAATAGTCCGCTCCTGGCCGATGCGCGGCACCCTGAACCTGCTGGCGCCCGAAGATCTCAAGTGGATGCTGGCCATCACCTCCGAGCGGCTGATCCGGGGCCTGGCCGGGCGCCACCGGGAACTCGGCATCACTCCCGCGGACGTCGACACCGCGATGGGAACCGCGCTGCGGCTGGTCTCCGGCGGGGCAGCCGCCAGCCGGGCCGAGCTGTTCCAGGCTTTCGAGCGGGCAGGCCAGTCCACAACCGGCCAGCGCGGCATCCACCTGCTCGGGATCCTGTGCCAGCGGGGACTCCTGGTGCAGGGCCCGCTGGCCGGCAACCAGCAGCTGGTGGTGGCCTTCGACGACTGGATCACGGAGTCGCGGGTCCTGGACCGTGCGGAGGGCACGGCCGAGTGGCTGCTGCGGTACCTGCGCAGCCACGGGCCAGCGACAGAGCGGGACTTTGCCTGGTGGTCCGGCATTCCCCTGACGGAGGTCCGCGCGGCCCTGGCCCGGGTGAGGGACCAGTTGGCGGAGGTGGCATTCGAGGGGACCAGCTACTGGATGTCCCCGGAGACGGCGGCGCTGCTTGACGAAGGCGTCCCCGCGGGGCGTCTGGTGCTGGCGCTGCCCGGATTCGACGAGTTCCTGCTCGGCTACACGGACCGGTCGCTCGTGCTGCCCCCGGAACACGCGGACAAGATCGTGCCGGGCGGCAATGGGGTCTTCCGGAAGACGATTGTCGCCGGCGGCCAAATCGTCGGCACCTGGGACGTGTCCCGCAGCGGAAAGACCGCAGTGGTGGTTCCTGAGCCCTTCGATGAGGTTAACGGGCTGCGGCCTGCCGCCCAACGATCCTTTGAGCTGCAGGCCGCGAAGTACCGGAGATTCCTCGGCACCTGAACGGGGGTTGGAGGAGCCCCTAAAGGTTCCCGGTCGCAATGTTGAGCATGCGGCGCAGCGGTTCGGCCGCACCCCACAGGAGCTGGTCGCCCACGGTGAAGGCGCTGATGTACTGCGGCCCCATCTCCAGCTTGCGGATGCGGCCCACCGGGATGTCCAGGGTGCCGGAGGCCGCCACGGGCGTGAGGTTCGCCATGGAGGCTTCCTTGGTGTTGGGCACCACCGTGGCCCACTCGTTGTCCGCGTCCAGGAGCGTCTCGATCTCGGCGACGGAGAGGTCTTCGCGGAGCTTGAGCGTGAGCGCCTGGGAGTGCGAGCGCATGGCGCCGATCCGGATGCACAGCCCGTCCATGATGATGTGCTCATCGCCGGAGGTGCCGAGGATTTTGTTGGTTTCCACCCCGGCCTTCCACTCTTCCTTTGACTGGCCGTTGCCGAGGTCCGCGTCGATCCAGGGGATCAGCGACCCGGCCAGCGGCACGCCGAACTGGGTGGCGTCGATGTCGGTGCGCTGGTGGGCGAGGACCTTGCGGTCGATCTCCAGGATGGCCGACGCCGGGTCGTCCAGTTCTGTGCTGACCTGGGCGTTGAGCGTGCCGAACTGGCTCAGCAGCTCGCGCATGTGCCGGGCACCGCCGCCGGAGGCCGCCTGGTAGGTCATCGAGGTGCCCCATTCGACGAGGTTGTTCTTGAACAGCCCGCCGAGGCCCATCAGCATGCAGGAGACGGTGCAGTTGCCGCCAATGAAATCCTTGGTGCCGTTGGCAAGGCCCTTGTCGATCACGTCGCGGTTGATCGGGTCCAGCACGATGATCGAATCGTCGTTCATCCGCAGGGTGGAGGCGGCATCGATCCAGAGACCGTCCCAGCCGCGGCTGCGCAGCTCGCCGTGGACCTGTTGGGTGTAGTCCCCGCCCTGGGCGGTCATGATGATCGGCAGCTTGGCGAGCGTCTCGACGTCGAACGCGTCCTCGAGCTTGCCGGCGTTGCCCCCGGCAGAACCTGCGAACGAGGGGGAGGCGCCTCCCGCGTTCGAGGTGGAGAAAAATACCGGGTTGATGTTGGCGAAGTCGCCCTCGTCCTGCATGCGCTGCATCAGGACGGAGCCGACCATGCCACGCCAACCGACCAGTCCAACGGACGGAGTAGCTGCTGTAGTCATTGAGCCAGTTTAGACAGTGTTGGCGGCGGGACGCAGCCGGTTACGTCCTGCTCAGTTCAGTTGCCGCGGGCTGGGATCTGCGATGCCCCGTTCCCGGCGGATCCTGCGCGCCCGGAATTCGGAGAGCTCCAGCCGCACGGCGTAGACCAGGCCGGCGATCCCGCCGATGGTCAGCAGCAGTGCTCCCCACAGCGGGTCCTGGCCGTTGGCCGCGGGAGCGGCAATAAGGAAAAGTGAGAATGCCGCCACCGCGGCGAAAAAGACGCCGAGGGCCCGCATGCCGGCTGCGGTGGTGACGATGCATCAGGGCTGTTACGGTGACCAGGCCGGTGACGGTATGGACCGAGTAGTTCCCGTAGGGCTGCGAGCCGCCGACGCCCCACTCCTCCCGGGTGTACGCATGGATCGTGCTGTCCAGTCCGGTGCCGTAGTACCACGGACGGAAGAGCGCGGTACGGCGCTGTGACGACTCAACTGTCACCGGACACCGCCTGCGGGGCCCACGGGGCGGGGAGGTTGCGAGTTATGCGCAGCTTCGCGGCCTTGCGTTCCTTGAAGTGGTAGCTCCAGCACGCCCAGGGCACAAAGATGCCGACAATGAGCACCCACCAGGTTTCCGCGAGTATCTCCCAGGTTCCGTCGAGCACGATTCTGATCAGACCGTAGAGCACCAGGCAATCAAGAGCGGACACGACAATAGCCATCAAAAGTAGGCCGCGGGCCGAATTGACAGGCTTGACCAGTCCGCTGCCGTCGTCCTTGCGGACCCCGTGCTCCTCCTCCGTGTAGGCGACCATCTCGCCGTTCTCCGCCATGCGGTGGACTACCCGCGCTTCGGTCGGCTGGTATGGGATGTAGCCAGGCGTCTGGGGCACGTCCCGGGTACGCCTGGCAACGGGACTCCACGAGGGCGTGCACGCTATTCAACGGGGCGTGGCAGGTTGCGGGCCTTGCGCAATTTCTCGGCCTTGCGCTCAGCGAAATAACTGGACCAGGCGAAGATCAGCGGATAGAGGATCAACAGGTACATCCACCAGATCTCGCCCAGAATTTCCCATTGGTCGGTGATTCCCATTTGGACCAGGCCGTACAGCATCCCGCCGAATGCGATGGTGATCAGGACTGCCAGGACCAGCAGACCGGCTGATGAGTTCGTGGGTTTGATGATGCCAAGGCCGTCGTCCTTGCGGACACCGTATTCCTCAGCCGTGTACGCGACCACCTCGCCGTTCTCCGCCAGACGGTGGATGACCCGCGCTTCAGTCGGCTGGTACGGCACGTATCCGGGCTCCTGGGGAATGTCCCGGCTACGCCTCGCCACGGGACTCCCGGATGCCGCGCAGCAGGGCGGCGTCGTCCAGTCCTTCGGTTTCTGCGACTTCGTCGGTGGCGAAATTGGGGATGCCGGTGGCCCAGGTGTCCTCGCCGCGGCGGATTAGCAGGTGCTTCTCCGCGTCAAGGGTCTTGAAGACGAGGTAGGCGGTGCCGCCGGGATTCTGCTCGACGTGCTGGCGGACCACGCGGAGGGTTGCCTCAGCCGAACTGATGGCGGGATCCTGGGCGAAGACGAACCAGGTTCCCAGCAGCCGCGGCTGCAGCATCAGAGCGACGCCGGGCGCCTCGACCAGCACCACGTTGTCCATGCTGTCCTCCGTCAGCAAGGAAAGTTCGGTCCAGCGCGACGATTGCCCAAGGGCCGTGGCGACGGCCGCAGCCACCCCCTTCACGCCGAGGTCCCCGTCCTCGTCGACGGTAGCCATGTCCCGTGCCATCAGCGATGACGCCCCGGCCGTGGAAAGCGTGACATCATCGACCAGTTCCTCGGCGCGGAAGACGCTGACGGACCGGTCCCTCGCGGGGCCCTCGAACACGTTGAGCAGATAGGCGAATTCGCCTACCCCGAAGCCGATCACGTCGACGCCCAGCCGCGGCTCCTGCCGTGTCTCATCCTGAACAGTCATACGAGTCTCCTAATCCCCGAAGCCGAAGAACTTGGCCACGGACGTCCCAGCATCTTTGACGGTATCCTGGGCGTCGCTGACGAATTTTCCCGGATCCTTGACGGCGTTGGCGATACCCTCGCCGACGTTCTTGCCCACACTGCTGATGGTCTCCCAGTTTTCGTAGATGGCGACCCCGACGCTGGCCACCTGGCAGACGGTTCCGGCCGGAGGCGGCAGGAAGCAGCCGACGCCGAGCCCGGCTTTAAGTGCGCTGCCGACACCGCCCTTGATGTCCCCGTCTGCAAAGCTCCGCACCGAGTCGGCGGCGCTGAATCCCACGCCGGCCCAGCCGAGCCCGCGCGCGAGTCCTGATTTCCCGAGCCATTCGAGCTTGCTTCCGGCTCCTATCCAGGCTTTTTCCTCCAGCAGCGGTCCGAACTTGGACAGCGGACCGATGTACTTGTTCAGGTTCTTCAGGGAGACGATGTCAGAGGCTTTGTCGATCCGCGCGAGGATGCGGTTTGACTTGCCGGTGTCCTTGAGCAGCACCTCGAGGGCGCGGTTCCCGGCGGTGGTCTGCCCCAGGTGCCGGCTGTCGAAAGCCGGTCCGCCCAGGCGGTGGCGCCCCTTGGTGAGCATGGTCTGGGCCAGTTCCGCACGCTGGTTCTTCAGGACCCAGCCGTATTGGCCGACATGCTTGGCCAGCGTCAGCGGGGCCTTGATGTTCTTCTGGACTCCCATCGCGGCCCGGACCCCGCCCACGACGGCCGCCCCGCCGACAACAGCCCAGTTGCCGCCCGCGGCTCCGAGGGCGCCGGGCCCGCCGCCGGCACCGGCGGCCGCGTTGCTGGCTTTCTCCTGCTGTTCGGCGTGGGTCAGCAGCCGCTTCGACTCTGCCTTGAGGGCGAACGCGGTCTTCTGGATCAGGGCGCGGTGGCTGCTGTTCCACTCGGACGTGAACCTGGCGCCGTCGGCCCCCTTCCACGCCGTGTTGCCGTTGATGGCCGACGTCAGTGTGGTGGACTGCTGCAGCAGTGACTCGGACGTCTTGCCGAACTGTTGTGCGAGTGTGCGCAGCTGGGCGACGTCGGCGCCCCACAAATTTCCTGCCATAGCGGCATCCCCCTTGTACGTGCATCAGCCTAACCGGCTGCGGCGCAGACCCCGTGCATTCCGGCGAAAATGCCGAACGGCCACCAATCTAGCCGCAACCGTGAATGCCGGCGATGGGGTGATCTCCCCATCCGCCCCCAGCCGGCCCGCCTAGTCCCGGACCATCGAGCGGCGGGTGGGGTGCTGCCTTTGTAGACGCCATACTCCTCAACGGTGAGTCACTGCTTCGCCGCTTCCTGCTCGACCTGGCGCTTGTAGTAGCCCTTCCGCCGGGAGCGGCGTCCGTTCTCCGGAGCGTCGCTCATGAGGCGCGGTCGCCGCTGCGCTCTGCGAGCAGCGCGTGCTTGCGCCTGCGGAGGGCGTAGAAGGCCCCGAAGGCAAAGGCCTGGGTGACCACCACGAGGACGATTGCTCCGGGGATCTTGTTGCCGCCCAGGATCATGGTCAGCCCCACGATTGCAGAGAGCAGCGCCAGCAGCGGAAGCAGCATGTAGCCAAGGACAAAGAGGGTTTCGGGTTTCTTCAACATTTTCTTCAGTGCTCCGTCCGGCGCCACACGTTGATGCGGTAGGGGGTGCCGTTCCCGGCGGTTTCCCAGCCGTCGTCCGGCAGGCTTGCGCCCATGGTCCAGTCGTAACCCAGGTCCGGGGCGAACGTATCGCCCTCCGTCGTGGCGTCGATCGTGGTGATGACAGCAACATTGGCGAGGTCCATGGACTGCGCATAGATGTTGCCGCCGCCGATGATCCAGACCATGTCGCTGCCCGGTGCGAACTGGGACTCCAGAAGCGCGTCGTCCAGGGATTTGACCACGATGGCACCTTCCGCCGCCGGCGTCCCGCCCCACTCTTCCTGCCGGGTAATGACGATGTTCGTCCGCCCGGGCAGGGGGCGGTACTGGTCGGGGAAAGATTCCCAGGTCTTGCGGCCCATGATGACCGGGTGGCCCGTAGTGAGCCCGGTGAAGTGCCGCATATCCTCGGGCAGGCGCCACGGCATGCCACCGTCCCTGCCGATGACACCGGTGCTGGTCTGGACCCAGACGACGCCGAGGCCGGTGAGGGCCTCCAGCGTGTCGGTGAAGCCGGCGGGCTGCGCGCCCGGGATGTTGTCGTTGCTCATACGGCTATCGGGGCCTTAATCGTCGGGTGGTGCTGGTATCCGGCCACCTCGAAGTCATCGAGGGTGTAGTCGAAGATGGAGGCAGGCTTGCGGGTGATCCGCAGCTGCGGGTAATCGTAGGGCTCGCGGGCGAGCTGCTTGAGGACCTGGTCCATGTGGTTGTCATAGATGTGGACGTCGCCGCCGGTCCAGACGAATTCGCCGGGTTCCAGGCCGGTCTGCTGGGCGATCATGCAGGTCAGCAGGGCGTAGGAGGCGATGTTGAACGGCACGCCCAGGAAGGTGTCCGCGGAGCGCTGGTAGAGCTGGCAGGAGAGTTTGCCGTCGGCCACGTAGAACTGGAAGAACGCGTGGCACGGCGGGAGGGCCATGTTCTTGAGCTCGGCGACGTTCCAGGCCGAAACGATGTGACGGCGGGAATCCGGGTTGGACTTGAGGTTCTCGACGAGTTCGGCGATCTGGTCTATGTGGCCGCCGTCGGGGGTCGGCCAGGAGCGCCACTGGACCCCGTAGACCGGGCCGAGTTCGCCGTCGGCGTCGGCCCATTCGTTCCAGATGGTGACGCCCTGGTCCTGCATCCATTTCACGTTCGTGTCCCCGCGGAGGAACCAGAGCAGTTCCACGGCGACGGACTTGAAGTGCACGCGTTTGGTGGTGATCAGGGGGAAGCTCTTGCTCAGATCGAAACGCATTTGGCGGCCGAAAACACTCAGGGTGCCCGTCCCGGTCCGGTCCGATTTGTGCGTGCCGTGATCCAGCACATCGCGCAGCAGGTCTTCATAGGGCGTAGGTATGCTCACGGTCCCAGTCTACTGAGAGAAACAGTGGCCTCAGTCGTCGAAGGGCCTGAACCGTTCGACCGCGACCACCTTGTTTTTGCTGTGGTGCGCCACATGGCACACAACGATCTCACCGGGGGCAAGGAACGGGTCGGAGTCCGGGAGCAGGGCGCGCAGCCGGGAACCCATGTGTTTTCCGAGCTGGGCGAACACGGTGGGGAGGGCGGGGCGGTGTGTGCAAAGAGCCACGGCCTGCTGCTTGTCGAAGAGGCCCTCGACGGCGCCGGCCGTCTTGTGCGGATGGCGGCCGTGCCGGTGCTCTGTGAGGGCATCATTGAGCTTGATCTTCGCATCGGACGCCTTGGCGTAGGGGGCGATGGTGGCGACACACCTCAGCCACGGGCTGGAGATGACGCGCATGGGTTTCCAGACCTGCAACAGCCGCCCCACTGCCTGCGCCTGCCGCAACCCGGTGACAGCCAGGGGCCGGTCCCCTTCGGCCTTGGACCATGAGGAGCGCGGCTTGGCCTTGGCATGGCGGACGATCATGAGCGGCCATGTTTTCAGTTCGTTACGGGCGTGGGCGGCCGTCAGGTGCTCCAGCGGGACCACGTCGCTGGGGTTGCTCAGCAGGCGGGCCGCCTTCTCCGGCGGGCACCACATGACGGTGTCCACTTCCTTGCCATCCGGCTGGATGGCGGCACCGCCGACGTCGACCGCCCAGTAATGGACGACCTTGAGCCCGGCGGGGACGTGGTAGTGGATGGCGGGCAGCGGGATGCCCAGGGGCGCCCTCAGACCGATTTCCTCGTCGACCTCGCGTGCGGCGCACTCGGGCACCGTCTCACCGGGGTCGATCTTGCCCTTGGGCCAGGACCAGTCGTCATACCGGGGGCGGTGGATCAGCAGGACCTCGATGTGGTCCTTGTTGCCCGGGACGACGCGCCACGGCACGGCGCCGGCAGCCACCACCACGATTGCTTCGCCGGGACGGTCTGTCTGGTCGGCAACCAGTGAATCGCTACTCAATGACAGAGCCCCTACCTCAGCCCGGACGAACGCTGCCGCGAGCGGGAGTTGAGCAGCCAGGACTGGATGTCTTCGAGATCCTGCCCGTCTTCTGTGACGTGGTGGCGGGTCCATTCCGCCTGGTTGTCCAGGTGCCAGCTGGAGGTGCCTGGATCCATGTAGCGGCGCAGCAGGTCCATGACATACGTCGTGTCGTCTCCGCTGGTGAGTTGGACGAGGGCTTCCACCCGCCGGTCAAGGTTCCGGTGCATCATGTCCGCCGAACCGATGTAGACCACCGGGTCCCCGGCATTGGCGAAGGCGAAGACGCGGGAGTGCTCCAGGAACCGGCCCAGCACGGAGCGGACGGTGATGTTCTCGCTGAGGCCGGGCACACCCGGCCTCAGCGAACAGATGCCCCGGACGATGATGTCCACGGGAACGCCGGCCTGGGACGCCCGGTACAGGGAATCGATGATGGCTTCGTCCACCATCGAGTTGACCTTGATCTGGACCCGGGCGGTGAGGCCTGCCCGGGCGTTGCGGATCTCGGTTTCGATCCGGTCGATGAGTCCTGAACGCACCGACCGGGGGGCCACGAGGAGCCGCTTGAAGGTCGACTTCGGAGCGTAGCCGGAAAGCTGGTTGAAGAGTTTGGAGAGGTCCTCGCCCACCTGCTCATTGGCCGTGAGGAGGCCCAGGTCCTCGTAGTAGCGGGCCGTGCGCGGGTGGTAGTTGCCGGTGCCGATGTGGCAGTAGCGGCGGAGGCCGTCCACTTCCTGGCGCACCACGAGGGAGAGCTTGCAGTGGGTCTTGAGGCCCACGATGCCGTAGACCACGTGGACGCCGGCCTGCTCCAGCTTCCGGGCCCAGGAGATGTTGGCCTGCTCGTCGAAGCGGGCCTTGATTTCGACCAGGGCCAGGACCTGCTTGCCGGCCTCAGCGGCGTCGATCAGGGCGTCGACGATCGGGGAGTCGCCCGAGGTGCGGTAAAGCGTCTGCTTGATGGCCTGGACCTTCGGGTCGGAGGCCGCCTGCTCCAGGAACGCCTGCACCGAGGTGGAGAACGAGTCGTAGGGGTGGTGCAGCAGGATGTCCCGACGCCGCATGGCCGCAAAGACGTTTGCCGGCTTGGACGTTTCCGATTCGTTGAGGTGCCGGGAGGTGTGCGGGACATGCTTGGGGTAGTGCAGGTCGGCCCGGTCGATTCCGGCGATGACCGAGAGCCCGCGGAGATCCAGCGGGGCCGGGACCGAGTAGACCTCGGATTCCTCGACGCCGAGCTCGCGGATCAGCAGCGCCCGGATGTTCGGGTTGATGTCGTTCGTGACTTCGAGCCGGACCGGCGGGCCGAAGCGGCGCCGCAGCAGTTCCTTTTCGAGGGCCTGCAGCAGGTTCTCGGCGTCGTCTTCTTCGACTTCGAGGTCTTCATTGCGGGTGACGCGGAAGATGTGGTGCTCCAGCACCTCCATCCCGGCAAAGAGCTGGTCCAGGTGGACGGCGATGACTTCCTCGAGGGCGATGAAGCGTGCCACCCGGCCCGGCACGGAGCCGGCGCGCGGGCCGTCAACCGAGATCAGCCGGGGGAGCTGGTCCGGGACCTTGAGGCGGGCGAAGAGTTCCTTGTCGCTGATCGGGTTGCGGACGACGACGGCGAGGTTCAGTGAGAGACCCGAGATGTAGGGGAAGGGGTGGGCCGGGTCCACGGCCAGCGGGGTCAGGATCGGGAAGACCTTCTCGGCGAACATGGCGCTGAGCTGGTCTTTGGCCTGGGAATCGAGTTCCTCCCAGTGCATGAGGTGGATGTGTTCGTAGGCCAGTGCCGGCCGGATCTGCTCGGCATAGGCGCGGGCGTGGCGCTGCTGCAGCCGGTGGGCCTCCTCGCCGATCTGCTCCAGGACCTGCACCGGGCTGAGCCCGGCGGGGGAGGGGACGGCCAGGCCGGTGGCGATCCGTCGCTTCAGCCCGGCGACACGGACCATAAAGAATTCGTCCAGGTTGGACGCGAAGATGGACAGGAAACTGACGCGTTCCAGCAGATGCAGGTCCGGGTCTTCGGCGAGTTCCAGCACCCGGGCGTTGAAGGAGAGCCAGCTCAGTTCGCGGTCCAGGAAGCGGTCCGGGCTGAAGTCGCCCTCCGGCTCCAGGTTGGGCGCGAATTCCGGAATGTCGATCCGGTCCTGGGTGGCACGTGAGGCAGGCACTTCGGAGGAGCCGAACTGGGCACGCGCGGGCCGGACTTTTTTGTCCGACGTGGCGGCCTCAGACGTGGCTGTCCGGGCAGAATCCGGTTGCATGGTCTCTCCTAATGCTGGCTCGATTTTGCTTCAACCTTACAAGCAATCATCCCGGGATCAGCTTTCGCGGAGCCCAAAGTTCCCCGGGAGGGGCTAAGAAGTCCGACGACTGGATTAACGCCCCTCCAGCGGGGCGTACATGACGTCGACGTCCCAGCGGGTGAAGCCCAGCTTCCGGTACAGCGAAACGGCCGGGACGTTGTCCGCATCGACGTAGAGCATGACGGCGTGCAGTCCCTGGAGCTGCAGGTGCCGGATGCCGGCCACGGTCAGCGCCTTCCCCAGCCCGGTGCCCTGCGCCTGGGGAGTTACGCCCACGACGTAGACCTCGCCGATCGCCGGGTGGTCTCCGTGCCGGGGGTGCACCTTGGTCCAGTGGAAGCCGAGGATCCGGTTCGAGGAATCGACGGCGAGCAGGAAACCGGCGGGATCGAACCACGGCTCGGCCATCCTGGCGTCCAGATCGCTTCGGGTCATGTTCCCCTGCTCGGCATGGTGCGCGAAGGCAGCCCGGTTCGCGGCGAGCCAGGCGTCCTCATCCTGGCCCGGGACGAAGGCGCGTAACCTCACTCCGTCCGGCAGCGGGACGTCGGGCAGTTCCGCCGTCGAGCCGGCGAGCCGCATCTTCCACAGCTCGCGGACCGGGCCGTAGCCGTAGCGCGCGGCGAGGTCGGCCGCGGCCTCGTGGTTGCCGTGGGACCAGGCCAACAGGCCGGCGAAGCCGCGGGTGGCTTTGAGTTCGCCGACCAGCCGGTCCGCCACGCCCTGGTTGCGGTAGTGGGGGTGGACGGCAATTTCCAGCACGCCCGTGCCGTCCGGTTCCTCGATCACGACGGCGACGCCGGCCAGATCCTGCGCCGTCGCCGGGTCGGAGGTCTCGTCGGGGCAGTACAGGGCGAGGGTCAGCGCTGCATGGGTGCCTGTGGCCCCGCCGGTGTCCGCGGTCCGGAGCGTCACGAGCGTCTGCTCGGACAGCGGCGGATTGCCATCGGATTCCTCGGCGGCGGCCGCGAGGGCTTTGACGTCCATCAGGAGCTGCGGATCCGCGGCTCCCTTGGCGGCGAAGACGGGCCAGTTCTCAGGGTGCGCGGGACTCATGGTGCAAGGCTATACGGTGCCGCGTGGGCGGGGCCGGTTTTGTTGTTTCCGGAACTGTTACGTATAGTCGTTAACTCGTTGGACTGTTCGGTTCAGAGCTTGTTTCTGGAACCGCTGGCCGGCACACGAGGGGGATCCACCACTGGGGTGGCCTCGATACGTTCGACCCGTATGTCCTCCACTGAAGAAACAGGAAGCCCCGGACTGATGTCCGGGGCTTCCTGCGTGTTCCTTGCGGTTGATGTGGGAGGCCGGGCGGGACGGGGCCGGCGGGTGCCCGCGGCCCGTCAGGCCTCGGTGAGTTCTTCCTCCGGATGCCGGGCCAGGGTCAGGCGGTAACCCACGTTGCGGACCGTGCTGATCAGGTTCTCGTGGTCGGCGCCGAGTTTGGCCCGCAGGCGCCGGACGTGGACGTCCACCGTGCGGGTGCCGCCGTAGTAGTCGTAGCCCCAGACCTCGGTCAGCAGTTGCTGCCGGGTGAAGACCCGGCCGGGGTGCTGCGCCAGGTACTTGAGCAGTTCAAATTCCTTGAAGGTCAGGTTCAGCGGTGCCCCGTTGACCCGGGCGGTGTAGCTGGCCTCATCGATGACGACGCCGGCGGCCCGGATCTCGGTCGGGGCGTCGTTCTGGTCGGGCGCGGCCCGGGCGACGCCCAGGCGGATGCGGGCCTCGACCTCGGCGGGTCCGGCGGACTCCAGCAGGATGTCCTCAACCGCCCACGCCGAGGACACGGCGGCCATGCCGCCCTCGGTCAGGATCAGGATGAGGGGGGCGCTCAGGCCGGTGGCCTTGAGCAGCTGGGTCAGGGAGCGGGCCCCGACGAGGTCTTTGCGGGCGTCCAGGAGCACGATGTCGCAGGGGTCTGTCTCCAGCAGAGCCGTCGGCTCGGCGGGGAGAATATGGACCCGGTGGTTCAGCAGTTCCAGCGCAGGCAGGACGTCCACCGATGAGCCGGTGGTGTTCGTCAGTAGCAGGATGTGCGACATGTTTCCTCCAGGGGGTGTCCGCGCATCGTTGGGCGTCTGTAGCTGAGTCCGAGTATACCGAAAGGCCCCTTGCCGGACATGCCTCCGTCACCTGCGTCCGGTTCTTTTGCGACACAAAACGGTCTCATAGGGCAGGATTGATCCGTCGGGGCCTGCCGCCCCCATGACGAAAGATCAGGTCGAATTGGGGTCTGCAGTGAGCGAAAGTACAACGATGGCCGGAAGACGGAAGACGGATGACGGAACTACACATGTCTGTTAACAAGTGAGGGCTTGGTCCGTCGGGGTGATCGGCCTGGCCGGACTCGCCGCGATCGTCGGCGCGTCCTACACCTCGCCGTCGGCTCTCCTGGCGGTGGGGGTGCTGACCGCCGCCGCCGTCGGAATCGGCTGGCCGCACTTCCTGGGCATCCCCGCCAGGAAAACCCTCGCCGTCCTGATCGGCCTGCCGGGCGTGGGCGCCGCCGTCGCCGCCACGTACCTTCCCGCCCCGGGGTTTATGGACTGGACGCCATCGTTTATGGCGGCAGGGGTGATGGCGGTTTTCGTGATGCAGCTGATCCGCGGCACCGGCCAGTCGCAGCGCCTGGAGTCCATGCTTGGTTCCTCCGCCGGTGTGATGTTGTCCTGCCTCGGCGCCGGGTGGATCGCGTGCGCCCGCTTCAACGGCGTCCGTGAGATGGTCCTGGTCGCCGCGATCAGCGCAGCGGTCGCGCTGCTGGCGGGCCTGATCCGCTGGCCCGACCGGGTCGTGGCGCCGCTGGGTGTTGTCGCTGCCGGGCTGGCCGGACCGCTCGCCGGCCTCGTCTTCTCCGACATCGCGGTGATCCCGGCCGCGATCGTCGGGGTGGTGGTGGGGGCCGTGCTGGCGAGTTTCCGCCGGTTGGTCATTCTCCGGGGTGAATCGCTAAGCTTTGCGGCAGCCCTGGGAATCGGGCTGGGCCCGGTGGCCGCCGTCGGTTCGCTGGCTTACTTCATAGACAAACTACTCATCTTCTAAAGCGCTAGGATGGCATCATGTCCGTACTTGCATATGAAATCTTCTTCCTTGTCCTCCTTGGCGTTGCCAGCCTGGCCATGGCGTGGTTTGCCGTCTTCGTGCTCTACCGCCTCTTCAAAGGCCAGAAGTAACAGCCAGAATTCACTAGCCGTCTTCGTTTCCAGAGGTAGCTGCTGTGCCGATTGAAATACCTACAGATCTGACCCCGGAAATCGTTCCGCTGTCCTGGCTCATTGGTGAGTGGGAGGGCCGAGGCCGGCTGGGGACCGGGGAAGAGGATTCCGAGCACTTTCTGCAACACGTGTCCTTCACACACAACGGTCTGCCGTACCTGCAGTACCGTGCCGAGAGCTGGCTGGCCGACGACGACGGCACCAGGCTGCGTCCGTTGACGGTGGAAACCGGTTTTTGGGCCCTGGAGCGCAAGCAGCGCGAGGAAGACGGCGGCCCCGGGCTGATCCCGGCGGACATCGTTCCCGTGCTCAAGAGCGCCGACGAAGTCGAGGCCCTGCGCAACAAGGACGGCGGCTTCGACATCTCCGTCTCGATCTCCCACCCCGGCGGGATCTCCGAGCTGTACTACGGCCAGATCAAGGGCCCGCAGATCCAGCTCAGCACCGACATGGTGATGCGCGGCAGCCATTCCAAGGAGTACACCGCCGCCACCCGGATCTTCGGACTCGTGGACGGCAATCTGCTCTGGCGCTGGGACGTGGCCACGGGCAAGGCTCCTGGGGGAAGCGGCGGCCTGGAAGCCCACGCGTCCGCCATCCTCCATAAACTCACCTGAGGCGCAACGCTGCGCCGCCGCACCGCCCATGGTGAGGTATCACTGATTTTCCTTTGTCCGTAGCGACCGCAGGGAGTACCACAGTGAACGCCACAGCTGCTATGTCCGGGAAGACTGCTGATTTCAGCGACCTCAAGGCCGTGTATTTCAACGGCACCCTCAAGAAGTCCCCGGAAACCTCCAACACGCAGGGCCTGATCGAGGTCAGCCGCCGGATCATGGACAAACACGGCGTCAGCACCCGGGTCATCCGGACGGTGGACCATGACGTCGCCAGCGGTGTCTACCCGGACATGCGCGAGCACGGCTGGGCGAGCGATGAGTGGCCGGAACTGTACCCTGCCGTCCGGGAAGCCGACATCGTCATCGTCGCCGGACCGATCTGGCTGGGCGACAACTCCTCGCAGACCAAGAAGCTGATCGAACGCCTCTACGCGCACTCCGGCGAACTCAACGACAAGGGCCAATGGGCGTTCTACCCCAAGGTGGGCGGCTGCCTCATCACCGGCAACGAGGACGGCATCAAGCATTGCGCCATGAACGTCCTCTACAGCCTCCAGCACATCGGCTTCACTATCCCGCCGCAGGCCGACGCCGGCTGGATCGGCGCCGTCGGGCCGGGCCCGAGCTACCTCGATGAAGGCTCCGGCGGTCCGGAAAGCGACTTCACCAACCGCAACACCACGTTTATGACGTGGAACCTGCTGCACCTGGCCCGGTTGCTCAAGGACGCCGGCGGCATCCCTGCCTTCGGAAACCTGCCCGGCGCCTGGAAAGCCGGTACACGGTTTGACTTCGAGAATCCGGAATACCGATAGCCCGTTAGGACTTCTACTTCATATGACTACTAAGAGCCCCCTGCTGGCGCGCCCTGGCGCCGTCGAGGCCGGCGGCGCTGACGCCGGCGTCGCATCCCACTACGGTGAACCGCTTCGTGAACAGCGGGCGCTGGCCGCCGGCACCGCCGTCGTGGATCTGTCCCACCGCGGCATCGTCACCGTCACCGGGCCGGACCGGCTGAGCTGGCTCAACACCCTCTCCTCCCAGCAGCTCACCAACCTGGCGCCCGGGCAGTCCAGCGAACTGTTGCTGCTGAGCGTGCAGGGCCGGATCGAATTCGATGCGCGGGTGGTGGACGACGGCTCCAGGACCTGGCTGATCGTCGAGGCGGCCGAGGCCGCTCCGCTGGCCGAATGGCTCGACAGGATGAAGTTCATGCTCCGCGTCGAGATCGCCGACGCCTCGGCGGACTGGGCCGTGCTGGGAACCACCCGCCGGGTGCCGGAATTCTCCGGCCTGCTCGTCTGGGAAGACCCGTGGCCGCATGTCGGTGCCGGCGGCTACTCCTACGCGGTGGTCGCGGAGGACTCCCACCCCGGTCTGGAACGGCCCTGGTTCGAATACCTCGTCCCGGCCGCCGAGCTGGAAGCCACGGTTGGCGACCGCCCGCTCGCCGGGATCTGGGCCGCCGAGGCGCTGCGCATCGCAGCCTGGCGGCCGCGCTGGGGCGCCGAAACCGACGACAAGACCATCCCGCACGAACTGGACCTGCTCCGCACCGCCGTGCACCTGAACAAGGGCTGTTACAAGGGCCAGGAAACCGTCGCCCGGGTCCACAACCTGGGCCACCCGCCGCGCCGGCTGGTGTTCCTGCAGCTCGACGGCTCGCAGCACACCATGCCCGCCGTCGGCAGCGAGGTCCGTTCCGGCGACCGGAAAGTCGGCACCGTGACGTCGGTGGCGCAGCACTACGAGATGGGGCCGGTGGCCCTGGCCGTGGTCAAACGATCGGTCGCTCCGGAGCAGGTCCTGACCGTTGTCGACGGCGAGGAGCCCTACACCGCGGCACAGGAACTTATTGTGGCTCCCGACGCCGGCCAGGTCGTGGGCCGCCAGACCGGCTTCCTGCGGGGGACCCGGTGACCCGGGACGGCACCGCGCCGGACGAGGAGACACTTGCCCTGGCGCACAAGCTCTTCGACGCTGCCCGACAGGGGGACTCCGGGCTGCTCGCCAGCTACCTCGCGGCCGGGGCCCCGGCCACCCTGACCAACGCGGCGGGGGACACCCTGCTCATGCTCGCGGCCTACCATGGCCACACCGACACCGTCCGGCTGATCCTGCAGCACGGCGGAGACGCCAACGGTGCCAACGACCGGGGCCAGACGCCACTCGCCGGCGCTGTGTTCAAGGGCTACACGGAGGTGGCGCAGGCGCTGCTGGAGGCCGGAGCGGACCCCGACGCCGGCATGCCCTCCGCCCGCGCCGCCGCGCAGATGTTCGAGCGCAAAGACATCCTGGCCCTGCTGGGTTAAGCCCGCCCGCGGCCTGCATCAGCGAGCCCATCAGCCCCAAAGGACTCCCATCGAAAACGTAGCCAGGCCGTGGCCGGCCCTCTGGGCTCTGGTGATCGGGTTCTTCATGATCCTGATCGACACCACCATCGTTTCGGTGGCCAACCCCCGCATCATGGAAAGCCTCAATACCGATATCAACTCGGTGATCTGGGTCACCAGCGCCTACCTCCTCGCCTACGCCGTCCCGCTGCTGATCACCGGCCGGCTGGGTGACCGGTTCGGCCCCAAGAGGCTCTATCTGTCCGGTCTTGTGGTCTTCACCGTCGCCTCGCTCTGGTGCGGGCTCTCCGGCGACGTCCAGACGCTCATCATGGCCCGGGTGCTGCAGGGCTTCGGCGCTGCGATGATGACGCCCCAGACCATGGCGGTCATCACCCGGATCTTCCCCCCGGACCGGCGTGGCGCCGCGATGGGCATCTGGGGCGCGACGGCCGGCATGGCCACCCTGGTGGGACCAATCCTCGGCGGCGTCCTGGTGGACGGACTCGGGTGGGAATGGATCTTCTTCATCAACGTCCCGGTGGGCTTCGCCGGGTTCTTCCTCGCACTGCGCTTCGTGCCGACGCTCAGCACCCACCCGCACAAATTCGATATCCCCGGCGTGCTGCTCAGCGCCGTCGGGCTGTTCCTGCTGGTGTTCGGCATCCAGCAGGGCGAGACCTACAACTGGGGAACCATCACCGGACCCGTCACGGTGTGGGGGCTCATCATCGCCGGGATCGCCGTGTTGGTGGTGTTTGTCCTGTGGCAGAAGGTGAACAAGGGCGAGCCGTTGCTCCCCCTGTCCCTCTTCAAGGACCGCAACTTCTCCCTCGCCAACATCGGCATCACCACCGTGGGCTTCACCGTAACCGCGTTCACGCTGCCGCTGATCTTTTACTACCAGGTTGTCCGGGGTCTGACCCCGACCCAGTCCGCGCTGATGATGGTGCCGATGGCGCTGATCTCGGGCGGGCTGGCCCCTGTTGTGGGCAGGATCATCGACCGGGTCAACCCGAAGTTCATCACCGCGGCCGGCCTGGTCCTGATGTCCGTGGCGCTTCTCTGGTACGCCTTCCTGATGCACCCGGACACTCCGATCTGGCTGTTCCTGCTGCCCAGTGCCGTGCTCGGCTTCGCCAACGCCGGCATCTGGGCGCCGCTGAGCACCACCGCTACCCGGAACCTGCCGCCCCGGCAGGCGGGAGCCGGATCCGGCGTCTACAACACCACGCGCCAGATCGGGGCTGTGCTGGGCAGCGCCGCTATCGCGGTGCTCATCCAGGCACGGCTCGCGGCCGAACTCCCGGCAGCTCCGGGAGGGGCCGGGGAGGCCAGCCCGATGTCGTTTGGCGGCGCCTTGCCCGGGGCTCTGCAGGAGGGCTTCTCAACGGCGATGGGCCAGTCCATGCTGCTGCCCGCGGCGGTCATCCTGCTTGGCGCGGCGGTGGCGCTGTTCTTCGCCAAGCCCCAGCCGATGCGGGGCTGGGGCACACCCGGATCGGTACCGGCAACGTCGGCCGGAGCCCAGGGCGCCGGGGCACAGCCCCGCTGAGGCTGCCCGCGCCCCCGGATCAGCCCAGCAGGACGCTGGTCTGGATGCCGCCGGCGGTAAAGCCCAGGCTGCGGGCGATAGCCAGCGAGCCCTGGTTGCTGACGTCGGAGCGCCACTGCAGCGTCAGCCCGGAGGCGAGTGCCTCGTGGGCCGCGATGGAGGCTGCCAGGGAGCCCAGCCCCTGGCGGCGCCACTCCGGTGCCACCAGCACCCCCATCTGCGCCAGGAGGCCTTCCCATTCGGTGTAGGCGCCGCATGCCACGGGGGTCCGGCGGCCGTCCCCGGCGTGCAGGATGGTGAAGCGGTGCTCAAGGCCCGAGAGGCCGACTTCGTTGACATCATCCGGCGGGCAGGCGGCTTCCAGCTCGATCGCTTCCGGATGGCCGTGCGAGACCGTCAGTTCCTCCGCGGGCTGGCGCAGGGGCAGGTCGTCCGCGAAGAACAGCGCGGCGGCGCCGAGGCCGTGGCCGCCATGCTCCCGTGTGATGGTCAGCAGCGTGACATGCTGCGCGAGCTCCTCGTCGGACAGCCCGACGGCGGCGTCCAGCGCCCATTGCGGGCCGACCAGCACGGAGTTTCCGAACAGCCGGACGAACTGGACGGCGCTGGCCGTGTCATCGGCGCGCATGATGCGGACGCCCGCGGCGGCCGCGAAGGCGCCGTCGTCGAGCCCCAGGTGGCGGGCCCACGCGAGCTGGATGATGTCGACCGAACCGGGCTCAAGTGTCATGACTCCACCCTACCCACGGGTGCGCCGGGCCCAGTGCGCAGGATCAGGCGGCTCAGCCGAAGAGGACCGCGGCCTCGTCGTAGCGGTGCTTCGGGACGGTCTTGAGATTGCCGAGCGCGGCGTCGAAGCCCACATTGACGATGTCCGTGCCGTTGAGGGACACCATGGTGCCCCAGCGTTCCTCCACCACGGAGTCAATGGCGGCCATGCCGAGACGGGTCGCCAGCACACGGTCGAACGCGGTGGGGACCCCGCCGCGCTGGATATGGCCCAGCACTGTGGCCCGGGTTTCGATGCCCGTCATGGCTTCCAGTTCCGGGGCCAGCCGTTCCGAGATCCCGCCCAGCCGCGGACGGCCGAAGGTGTCCAGCCCACGTTCGGAGTGCGGCGTTTCCTGGTCGTCCGGGACGAACCCCTCCGCGACGACAACCAGCGGCGCGCGGCCGCGGTCCCGGGCCGAGACAACCCATTCGGCGATCTGCTCCATGGAGGCCTTCTGCTCCGGGATCAGGATGGCGTGGGCGCCCGAGGCCATGCCGGAGTGCAACGCGATCCAGCCCACGTGGCGGCCCATCACCTCGGCGATCATGCAGCGGTGGTGGGACTCTCCCGTGGTGCGCAGGCGGTCGATCGCCTCGGTGGCAATCTCGACGGCGGTGTCGAAGCCGAAGGTGTAGTCGGTCGCGTCGAGGTCGTTGTCGACGGTCTTGGGGACACCGACGATCTTCAGGCCGGCGTCGGTGAGGCGCTTGGCGGCGGCCAGGGTGCCCTCGCCACCGATGGCGATGAGGGCCTCGATGCCCAGCCGGTCCATGTTGGCCTTAATGACCTCGGGCCCGCCGTTGTTCTCAAACGGATTGGTGCGGGACGTGCCCAGGATGGTCCCGCCCTGCTTGGCGATGCCACGGACCATGGTGCGGGGGATAGCGACGATGTCGCCCTCAACGACGCCGCGCCAGCCATCCAGGAATCCCACGAATTCGTGGCCATGAACGGCGATGCCCTTCAGGACGGCGCCACGGATGACGGCGTTCAGCCCGGGGCAGTCCCCGCCGCTGGTGAGGATTCCAATTTTCATGTGTCGGCTCAAATCCTGGCTCGAGGGGTTACAGGCAGAGCGCCACGCTGAGCTCACCTAAAGTCTAATGGAGCCTGCGGGGCAGGAGACAAACGATGACAACGGCAAGTGCCCCGGCCGGGCGGCAGGGGCACTTTCGTCCTCGCGGAGGGGGCCTCAGGGCCGGTTGGAGCGCTTCGCCAGGAACGTCTCAAGGACAACGGCGTTCCGCTGGTCCGGCAGGAGCAGCCACGCTGCGAGGTACAGCACGAAGGCCGGTCCCGGCAGCAGGGCCAGGAGCAGGAAAGCGATCCGGACGAACGCAACATCCACGTTCAGTTTGGCGGCAATCCCGCCGCAGACCCCGCCCAGCCAGCGTTGCGGACCACGTTTCAGGCCAAGGCCCCGGACAGTGCTAAAGAATTTTTCCATGGCTCAAGACTTCCTTGTCGGTGCTGCTTTGTCACGCCCGCGGGCCGAGAGCAGCCCGCCGATCACAAGTGCCGCCCCGGCGCCTATCATCAGGCCGATCACCACGTAGGTGCCGTTGAGCGCCACGATGCCGAGCTGGGCGACGATGATCAGGACGGCGAGGGCCACCACGATCAGCCCCCAGACGATGGTGCCGACGCGGACCGGGGAATCCTCCGGCGGCTCCGGGGCACCGGGCCGCGGGGGAGCAGCGGGGCTGCTGTCGTTCGTGCCGCCGGTCGGTGCGTCATAGCTGCTCATGTCAGTTCCCTTCCCTGATGGTGACGTTGCTGAGAGTGCCGTCGATCTCCACGATCAGCGTCTCTCCCGGCTTGTTGGTGTTGTAGTTGCTGACCTGGTTGGTCATGCCCCCGTTGCTCTGGCTGCCCTCATTGAGGTTGCCCATGGTCATATCGGCGCGGATCTGTACCGGAACCGTATCCGGGATGACCACCGTGAGGTTGCTCGCGGTCGCGTCGATGCGGACCACCAGGTCGGTCCGCAGCGGCGGGTTGACCGCAAGCCTCGTCAGGTCCACGGTCCCGGTGCCGGCCGTGATCTCGAAACCATCCCGGGCCTGCTCGATGCTCACCGGTGACCAGTCGGCGTTCTGCGGGCGGAAGCGGTCGCCGTTGGGAAGCACGTTGAAGATTCCGCCAACGATCAGGGCGACCACGGCGAAGAATCCGAGAATGCCCGAGGTGCGGCCCCTCAGGCCGGCGATGAAGATGCCGAGACCCAGGACCACCGCGGCGCTGGCCCAGACGACAGCGTTGCTGGAGGTGCCGAGGTCAATCACGTTCGCGACGTCGAGGGCCTTGAGACCACCGCCCACCAGCAGGGCGAGGCCTGCGGTGACCGCGACGGCGGGGGCACCGGGGCCGAAGTTCCGGTTCCCGGCCGGCGGGACCGGCCCGCCGCCCGGCACCGGCTGGTAGCCGCCCCGGGGGGGAGGGACGGGGCCGGGGGGACGAGGTGTTCCCCAGCCCGGGCCGGCCATCGATGACTCGCCGTAGCGGGGCAGCGTGGCCGACGCGCCGTAGCCGGTCGTGGAGTAGGGAGCCGCAGGTGTTGCCCCCGTTGACGGTGGTGGCGGCGTTGCCGGTGCTGTCGGTGTTGTCGGTGTTGTCGGTGGGGGCAGTGGCGGCGGATTCAGCGGATAGTCGGGGCTTGCCGGACCGCCGGCCTGGGGGCTCGAGGACATGGGAGGAACTCCGTTCCGGGGCTTGTTGCGCTGTGTCAGGTAGTAGATGAGGTAGATGGCGCCACCCACCCAAAAGACGGTCCAGATGAAGGCGCCGAAGCCATAGCGGTCCCAACCCCAGACTCCGGTGCCCAGGCTGGGGAAGCCGATAATGGTGGTGATCAGGGCACCGGTCATTCCGGACGACCAGCGGCCGGCGGCGGCCTCCTGGACGTGGATGCGGCCGTCGGCTTCGGGCAGGAGGGCCCAGGCGATGCCGTAGAGGAGGACGCCGACGCCGGCGAAGACTGCCAGGACGATCAGGACGCCGCGGACAATCAGCGGGTCGACCCCGAGGCGCTGGGCGATGCCGCTGGCGACGCCCCCGACCCAGCGCTCGCGGCCCCGGTACACGCCCTGGCTGCGGATCCAGTCGAAGAAAGTCTGCGGCTGGCTGCCGGCCGGCGGGGGTGTCGGGCCGTAGTACGAGGGCGCCGGCGGTGGCTGCGGTGGCGGCGTCCCGGCGCCGGCGCCGGCCGGAAAATCCAGGGGGAGAGTGGCGGACGTATCCAGCGGAAGGGTGGCGGAGGTGTCTGCCGTCTGCCCGGCGTTGCCGCCCGAAGGGTCGGAGCCCTCATCGGGGTGCTCAGTGTGCGGGTTCATATTTCGATCCTCCCGCCCGCCGCGGATCCGCTCTACTGGGGAACACCCTGAACTGCCCCTGAGTGACCCCCGGTTAGGGCTGAAAACAGGTCCGGGGAACCCTGATCCATGTTTGGATTGAAGCATGACAACCGCCGCTTCCCGCCCGCCGCTGGTCCGCGGCAGCGACCGGGTGATTGCCGGGGTCTGCGCCGGCCTCGCCCGGCACCTGGGCTGGCCGGTGCGCATGGTCCGCCTTGGCATGGCGGTGGCCGCGCTCGCCGGGGGCGCCGGTGTCGCCTTCTATGCCTGGCTCTGGATCATGGTTCCCACCGCGGACGAAAGCGCCAAACGCAATACCCGCCAGCCGGCGTCGCCGATTGCCCCGGCGGTCAGCGCGCCGTTCGCGGCTGCCGGCGCCGAGCCATACGCGGCCACCCTCACCGCGGCCACGTTCCCAGCGCAGTCCTCCGCCGCGGGCGCCGCAGCACCGGGAACACCGGCCGCACCGGCAGGAGAAGGTCCTGCCGGTTCCTGGTGGAGCACGGTCACCGGCATGCGCTACGGCAAGGAGATTCTGCTCGGGGCGGGTCTGCTTCTGGCTGCCGGCATCCTGATCGCCCGCATGCTGGGTATTGATGTTCCGCTCGGGACGCTCATCCCGGTAACTGCCATCCTGGGCGGCGCGGCCATCGCCTGGATGCAGCTGGACGAGACCCGCCGGGCCGGCCTCGTGGAGCAGACCAAAGCGGACCAGGCCGGTGGCTGGGCCCGTCTTGCGGCCGGGCTGGCCCTGGTGGTGACCGGTGTCCTGGTGATGGTGTCCGGCTCCGGGTCCTGGGAACAGACCTGGCTTGCCCTGCTGTCCTCGGTGGCGGTTCTCGGCGGCGTGGCCCTGGTCCTCCTGCCCTGGGGGCTGAAATTCTGGCGGGACCTGGAGGCGGAGCGGGCCGGACGGGTCCGCGCGACCGAACGGGCCGAGATCGCCGCCCACCTGCACGACTCCGTGCTGCAGACGCTGGCCCTGATCCAGCGCCGCGCCGGCAACGAGTCCGACGTCGTCCGCCTTGCCCGCGCCCAGGAGCGCGAGCTGCGGGGCTGGCTGTACCGGGATCCGGGCCAGGAAGCCGGTCAACTGTCCGAGGGCCTCAAGACCGCGGCAGCGGAAGTGGAGGACTCCCTCGGGCGCGCCGTCGAGGTGGTCACGGTGGGCGACTGCGCCATGACCGAACGCCACGAGGCACTGGTCCAGGCCGCCCGTGAGGCCATGCTGAACGCGGCCCGGCACGGCGGCGGCGCCGTGTCGGTGTACCTGGAAGTCACCGACGGCGCGGCGGAGGTCTTCGTGAAGGACCGCGGTCCCGGCTTCGATCCGCACGCTGTCCCCGCTGACCGGCTGGGAGTCCGCGAGTCGATTATCGGCCGGATGAACCGCCACGGCGGCACCGCCACCATCAACAGCACCCGGGACGGCACCGAGGTGCGGCTCAGGCTGCCCCTGTCAGCGGGAGCACCCGCCGGGGCCGCCGCCACGACCAGCGACGGAGAGGCAAGACTGTGAGCAGCACCGAAGCGGGGAGCCCGGCCCCGGGGATCCGGGTGGTGATCGTGGACGACCACGCCATCTTCCGGTCCGGCCTGAAGGCGGACCTGGACCCGGACATCGTCGTGGCGGGCGAGGCCGGTACGGTGGAAGACGCCGTCGCCGTGATCGCTGCCGTGCGTCCCGACGTCGTGCTCCTGGATGTCCACCTGCCGGGCGGACTCGGCGGCGGCGGACGCGAAGTGCTGGCCGGGTCCGTGCCCCTGCTGGGCAGCACCCGGTTTCTGGCCCTCAGCGTCTCGGACGCGGCCGAGGACGTCGTTTCCGTGATCCGGGCCGGGGCCCGCGGCTACGTCACCAAGACCATCTCGGGAGCGGAGATTTCCGACGCCGTCCGCCGCGTCGCCGGCGGGGACGCCGTCTTCTCGCCCCGGCTGGCCGGTTTTGTGCTGGACGCCTTCGGGACCGCCCCGGCGGACATAGCCGACGACGAGCTGGACAGGCTGTCCGCCCGCGAACTCGAGGTGATGCGGCTCATCGCGCGCGGCTACAGCTACAAGGAAGTCGCCAAGGAGCTGTTCATCTCGATCAAGACCGTGGAGACCCACGTCTCGGCAGTGCTGCGCAAACTCCAGCTTTCCAGCCGGCACGAACTTACCCGCTGGGCCGCCGAACGCCGTCTCCTCTAGCCAAGGATGCGCTATCACTTAGGGTCCTTATCGCGCTGGAATAAGGACTCTAAGTGATAGCGCATCGGGGGTTTTGGGCTGCTACTTCGCCTTGCCGAGGAAGTCCTGCAGCCTGGCGACGCCGGTGGCGAGGTCCTCGTCGCCCAGCGCGTAGGAGAGGCGCAGGTAGCCGGAGGGGCCAAACGCCTCGCCCGGAACCACGGCTACTTCGACCTCATCCAGGATCAGGGTGGCCAGCTCCGCCGACGTCGACGGCCGGACGGGACCCCTCGCGGACGGGAACTCCTTGCCCAGCAGGGCGCGGACGTCAGGGTAGACGTAGAACGCGCCCTCCGGCGTCGGGCATTCAACGCCCTCGATGGCATTCAGTCCGGCCACGATGGCCTGGCGGCGGCGGTCGAAGGCGACTTTCATCTCGTCGACGGCGGTCAGCGGCCCGGACACTGCGGCGAGGGCAGCCATCTGCGGGATGTTCGAGACGTTGGATGTGGCGTGCGACTGGAGGTTGGTGGCGGCCTTGATGACGTCGGCCGGACCGATCATCCAGCCCACGCGCCAGCCGGTCATGGCATAGGTCTTCGCAACACCGTTGAGGATGACCACTTTGTCGCCCAGCTCCGGGACGGCCGTGGCAATCGAGGTAAAGGGCACGCCGTCGTAGGTCAGGTGCTCATAGATCTCATCCGTGACCACCCACAGGCCCTTGGCGGCGGCCCACTGGCCGATTTCCCTGACCTGCTCCGGCGAGTACACGGCGCCGGTGGGGTTGGAGGGGGAGACGAAGAGCAGGATCTTGGTGCGGTCCGTGAGGGCGGCCTCAAGCTGCTCCACGGTGACCAGGTATCCCTGCTCCGGTCCGGCGAAGACCTCGACCGGCACGCCTCCCGCGAGCCGGATGGCCTCCGGGTAGGTGGTCCAGAACGGCGTGGGGAGAATGACCTCATCGCCCGGATCGAGCAGCGTGGCGAAGGTGTTGTACACGGCCTGCTTGCCGCCATTGGTGACCAGCACCTGGGCCGCATCCGCCTTGTAGCCGGAATCCCGGAACGTCTTGTCTGCGATGGCCTGCTTCAGCTCCGGCAGGCCGCCTGCCGGCGAATAGCGGTGGTACTTGGGCTGGCTGGCGGCTTCGATGGCTGCCTGCACGATGTAATCGGGGGTCGGGAAGTCCGGCTCGCCGGCGCCGAAGCCGATGACTGGGCGGCCGGCTGCCTTCAACGCCTTCGCTTTGGCATCGACAGCCAACGTGGCGGATTCGGCTATGGCGGAAATACGCTGTGAAATGCGGGCGGCAGTCATCGCGGGTCCATTCTTCGCTAGCAGCTTCGGTAGCTGTTGGTGGGATTCGACGGACCCTACTCTATGCTGTTCACCGGATCGTCCGCGGTGCCGGCGTTTAAATATGACTGCAGATTGGTCCGATGGTTTTCGCAGCTGGTTTATCGTCTCGTTTTTTCGGTGGTTTATCGGTGGTTGTGCGGTGTTTTCTCGGTGAGACGGGAGGGCCCGGCAGGGCCGGTTCGACGTAGGCGCAGTTGTTGCGTAGACTAGATTTCCGGTGTTGAAAACACGATGATGGTCTGTGCCTCAGGAAAGTCTGGGGAAACTGGCCGGAACTGGTTTTCGCTCCATAGGGTAGTGGCGCAATTGGTAGCGCAGCGGTCTCCAAAACCGCAGGTTGCAGGTTCGAGTCCTGTCTGCCCTGCGCAAGCTGTTCCGGTTTATCCGGAACAAGCGCAGCACCCATGGTTCAGTTCAGAGCCGGGTATCCGACATTGCGAGGATGAGTGAGGACCAGGTGACCGAAACAGCTGCAAGCAGCTCCAGTGGCCGCCCCGCCAAGAATGCCCCCAAGGCAGGCTTGTTCTCTCGAATCGCGCTCTTCGTCCGCCAGGTCATCGGCGAACTGAAGAAGGTCGTTGCACCGACCCGCAAGGAACTGATCAACTACACCCTCGTGGTGCTGGTGTTCGTGGTCATCATGATGGTCATCGTCACCCTGCTGGATCTGGCCTTCGGGACCGCAGTGGGCTGGGTCTTCGGCGGCACGGGCCCCACGGACAGCTAAGACGACCGGTCCGCAGACTGCGTGGATCACCACCGGGATTCCGGAGGTTCCGCGGGGTGTGCGGAATTGAGTCATTTAAATAGGCATGTTAGGCAATGAGGAAGCAGGAGACCAAGTGTCTGAGCAGGAGCTCGAGGTAACTGAGACTGAGCTGGATAAGAGCCAGGACGCCGCGGTGGAAGCCGGGGAAGAGTCCGAGGCTGTGTCTGCTGCGCCCGAATCCGACGTCGCCGACGAGGCCGTTGACACGGCAGCGGCCGCCGCTGACGAGTCCGCCGAGGCAGAGGCCGAGGGAGACACCGTCGCCGGCGAAGAGGCAGCCGACGGCGAGTCGACTGACGCTCTGGCCGCTGCTGCAGCCGCCGCCGAGGTCGATCCGGCCGACGAGTTCAAGGCCAAGCTGCGCCGCCAGGAAGGTGACTGGTACGTCATCCACTCCTACGCCGGCTACGAGAACCGCGTTAAGGCCAACCTTGAAACCCGCATCCAGACCCTGGACATGGAAGATTACATCTTCGAAATCCAGGTTCCGATGGAGGAAGTCGTTGAGATCAAGAATGCTCAGCGCAAGGTCATCAACCGCGTCCGCATCCCCGGTTACGTCCTGGTCCGCATGGACCTGACGGATGCCTCCTGGGGCGCCGTGCGCCACACCCCCGGCGTCACCGGCTTCGTGGGCAACGCCCACAACCCGGTCCCGCTGCGCCTCGACGAGGTCTTCTCCATGCTCGCCCCGGTCTTCGAGGAAGAGCAGGCCGAGAAGGGCAAACCGGTCAAGCACGCCGCCGCGCAGATCGACATCGACTTCGAGGTTGGCGAGTCCGTCATCGTCAAGGAAGGTCCCTTCGAGACCCTTCCGGCCACGATCTCGGAAATCAAGGTGGACTCCCAGACCCTCGTGGTGCTGGTCTCCATCTTCGAACGCGAGACCCCGGTCACGCTGTCCTTCAACCAGGTCAGCAAGATCTAGTCATCCCCACAGAATTCGCCCCGGACTGCCCGCTTTAGCGGCCTGGGGCGGCCGGCCGCCTCGCCATGGCGGCCAACAACCTGAGGCACGCTCCTGTGTCCCAGAACGTAATTGAGAGAAGGACCCTACATTGGCTCCCAAGAAGAAGGTCACCGGCCTCATCAAGCTGCAGATCCAGGCAGGTGCCGCTAACCCGGCCCCGCCGATCGGTCCTGCGCTTGGCCAGCACGGTGTCAACATCATGGAATTCTGCAAGGCGTACAACGCTGCGACGGAAGCCCAGCGCGGCAACGTTATTCCGGTTGAAATCACGGTCTACGAGGACCGTTCATTCACGTTCATCACCAAGACCCCGCCGGCTGCAGAGCTCATCAAAAAGGCTGCAGGCGTCGCCAAGGGTTCGCCTACCCCGCACACCGTCAAGGTTGCCAAGCTGACCCAGGCCCAGGTCAACGAGATCGCCACCACCAAGATGGAAGACCTCAACGCCACCAGCCTGGAAGGCGCCGCGAAGATCATCGCCGGCACCGCCCGTTCCATGGGTATCACCGTCGAAGGCTAATAGCCTTCCCCGCCGGGCAACCGGCACCACCTAAACATTGAGATGTTGGAAATCCGGTACGGACAAACCGTTCGGAGTTCCAACTGTGGCAGGGCCCAGCGCGGTCCGCAGACCACAACTGCACAAGGAGAAATAAGCAGCATGGCAAAGCGCAGCAAAGCATATGAGGCAGCCGCAGCCAAGATCGACGCGGAGAAGTTCTACGCGCCGTTCGAGGCAGTGACGCTGGCCAAGGACACCAACCCGTCCAAGTTCGACGCCACCGTTGAGGTTGCTTTCCGCCTGGGTGTAGACCCGCGTAAGGCTGACCAGATGGTCCGCGGCACCGTTATCCTGCCGCACGGCACCGGTAAGACCGCCCGCGTCCTGGTTTTCGCAACGGGCGACAAGGCTGAGGCAGCAATCGCAGCCGGCGCCGACTTCGTTGGTTCCGATGACCTGATCGAAAAGATCGCAGCCGGCTGGACCGACTTCGACGCCGCCGTCGCCACCCCTGACCTCATGGGCAAGGTTGGCCGCCTCGGTAAGGTCCTGGGCCCGCGCAACCTGATGCCGAACCCGAAGACCGGCACCGTGACCGCTGACGTCGCCAAGGCCGTCAACGACATCAAGGGCGGCAAGATCGACTTCCGCGTCGACAAGCACTCGAACCTGCACTTCATCATCGGCAAGGTTTCCTTCGACGCCCTTAAGCTGGCCGAGAACTACGCAGTAGCTCTGGAAGAGGTCCTGCGCCTCAAGCCGTCCGCTTCCAAGGGCCGCTACATCCAGAAGGCCACCGTCGCCACCACCTTTGGCCCGGGCATCTCGGTTGACCCCAACGTCACCAAGGTCCTGACCGAGGTCTAAGCTTCACCTGGTTCACAGCACAGCAGAAAAGACCGTCCCGCATCCGCGGGGCGGTCTTTTCCGCGTTCCGGGGCACCGGATACGCTGTCCCGGTGACTGCAGTGCCGTACCGGATCGAACGCCTACTCCTTCCTGACACCCTCGATTCCCCTGACGCCGGGGACTTCCTCGAGTTCAGTAAACTCAGCGACGCCCTGGTGCTGGAGACCTGGGGGAACCTGGACCGCGCCACCCCGCCGGGGGCCCGGCTCCGGTATTGGAGGGACGACGCCTACCAACGCATGCAGCTTTTCTTCGTCCGTTTCGGGGGCCGGATGGTGGCGCGGTCCTGGCTCCGCTGCGAGCTACAGGACAACCTGGGCAGGGCGCTCATCCATGTGGACGTCCTGAACGACTTCACAGGCCGCGGGACCGGACGGGCCCTGCTGGCCCACGCCGAGGCACTGGCGGCCGCGGACCGCCGCAACGTCCTGATGAGCTTCACCGAGCACCCCGCCGGCTTCGACGCCCAGAGCCCGGATCTCCTCCGGCCCGCCACCGGGACCGGCGCGCTGCCGGCGACCGCGCGCGCGGTCCGGTTCGCACAGCAAGCGGGATACCAGCTGGAACAGGTGGAGCGGTTCAGCTCCCTCGCCATGCCGCCGGCTCCGGGACTGCTGGACGCCCTGGAACGGGAGGCGCTGGCCAGGGCGGAACCCTACGAGCTTCTCACCTGGACCGGCCATTGCCCGGAGGAGTACGTGGAGCAGCTGGCCGTGCTGATGTCCCGGATGAGCACGGACGCGCCGACGGGCGGGCTCAGCTATGACGCAGAGAGCTGGGACGTCGCCCGCGTCCGGCACGTTGAGGACACCTGGAAGCAGGCCGGAACCATCTCACTGGTAACCGCCGCACGGCACCGCGGCAGAAATGAACTGGCGGCGTACTCCGTGCTTGAACTGGCGCCCGGCAAACCGTGGCTGGCGGACCAGGACGACACGCTGGTGGCCGCCAGCCACCGCGGGCACCGCCTGGGCATGCTCGTCAAAATCCGAAACCTCCGCCGCCTGCTCGCCGAATACCCGGCGGTGGAACGCGTCAACACGTTCAACGCCGAGGAGAACGATCACATGCTCAGCATCAACGTGGCGCTCGGATTCCGCCCCGCCGGCTACGACGGCGAGTGGCAGCGGACCGTGACGCTGCCGGCCGGGAGGCCTAGCGGGCCCTACGCAGGTCACTGATGGAACGCCGGCGCAAACCGGCATATGCTGACGGTGGATCCCTGCTATTGCAGGAAATCCGGTACCCGTAGATGGCAGAACACCTGGGGATGGCGCCCGTTATGGCAAATGACGTACGGATTGAACAGCTGTGGATCCCCGATTCGCTGGACGGGCCGGACGCCGCCGACTTCATAGCCGCCGTCGAAGTGGGCCGCAAGGTGCGCATGCAAACCTGGGGCAGCGACGATCTCGCCTACGCGCCGCAGGAGAAACTGCTGGAACTGGCGGACCCCTACGAGCGCCAGGTGATTCTCGTGGCCAAAATCGGCGGGGAGATCGTCGGCACCGTTGATATCGCGCTGCCTCTCTCTGAGAACCTCGACCTGGCCGAATTCGATCTGGACGTCCTGCCGGAGTTCCAGGGCCGGGGCGTCGGCCGGCAACTGCTCGAGGCCGCGGAGCACCTCGCACGCGAGGAGGGCCGTCACACCATCCTGATCGACACGAACCATCCGAGCTCCTCGCTGGTGGACAGCGAAGCCGGCCAGCTGGTGCCCGGCGCCGGCGTCGGCTTCGTGCCGATGAACAGCCGGGAAGTGGAGTTCGCCCGTCACAGCGGCTACACGCTCCAGCACATCGAACAATTCAGTGCCTGTGCGCTGCCGCTGGACAGCGGGCTCGTGGAGGAGCTGCAGACCGAGGCCGAGGACGCCAACTCCGGCCGATACCGCCTGCACCACTGGACGGACCGGTGCCCGCAGAAGTGGCTTGAGGCGGTCGCGACGCTGGAAAACAGTGCGGGCGAAGACGGCGTTCCCGGCGTCGACGACTCGGACATGGTGTTCGACGGCGGCATCCTCCGTGAGGCGGAAGACGCCGCCATCGCGCAGGGCCGCCGGACGGTGGTCACCGCCGTCGAACACCTCGCCAGCGGTGAACTCGTTGGCCTGACAACTATCAGCGTCCTCGCAATGCGCCCCGATGTCGTGTTCCAGGACGACACCGTGGTCCTGCGCGAGCACCGCGGCAACAAGCTGGGCCTGCTGATCAAGGTCTCGAACATGGAGCGGCTCTCCGAGCAGTTTCCGGATGCCCGGGTCCTCTACACCTGGAACGCACCCGAAAACCGGTACCTGCTCAAGGTCAACCTGCAGCTGGGGTTCGCGACTGCCGGCGTGACCGGGATCTGGCAAAAGGAGCTCCCGGACTTCAGCCCCAGCATCAGCTGAACCGCACCCCGCGGGCACCGATTTGGAGCACACGCCAGGCTCGCGTACGCTGGGAGGACCAAAGACCGTCGGTTGTTGGAAATCCACTCTCCCAAGCAAGACTCACTTCTGCAGTCGCGCCGGGAGAGCCAGTGGATCTCCAGACGAAGGACCCTGAACATAGGGCGGCCGGCGCAGGTGAACGAAGCAAAGCTCCGCAGTCATGGACTGCGTCGAGACAAGCCCCGGGCATCTGCGCGGGGCGTTTTTAGTTTTTAGCTCTTTTGAGCGGGGACCGGGAAACACCGGCACTATCCCCGGAAGGAGGGTTATGGCAACGCCTAGCAAGGTTTCAGCAGTAGCTGAGATCACTAACGATTTCAAGGAATCGAACGCCGCTGTCCTGACCGAATACCGTGGGCTCACCGTTGCACAGCTCAAGCAGCTGCGTGTCTCTCTCGGCCAGGACACCAAGTTCTCGGTCGTCAAGAACACCCTGACCGCTATTGCAGCCAAGGAAGCCGGTGTCGAAGCATTCGACGGCCAGCTCTCCGGCCCCACTGCAATCGCGTTCATCAAGGGTGACGCAGTTGCCGCTGCCAAGAGCCTGACGGATTTTGCCAAGACCAACAAGCAGCTGGTTATCAAGACCGGTTACTTCGAGGGCAAGGCACTGAACGCCAGCGAAGTTGCTGCCCTGGCAGCACTCGAGTCCCGCGAGCTGCAGCTCGCCAAGGTTGCAGGCATCCTCAAGGCTCCTGCTGCCGCCGCTGTCCGCATCATCGACGCGCTGCGCCTCAAGCTTGAAGAAGAGAACGGTGCAACGGCTGAAGCCGAAGCGCCCGCCGCTGACGAAGCTCCGGCCGACGCAGCAGCTGAAGCTCCGGCTGATGCCGCCGCTGAAGCTCCGGCCGACGCCGCAGCCCCCGAAGAGAACTAACTCTCTAAACCAGACTCCGGTGCGAAGGCACGGCTCCGGCCGCCAAGCACCACTATAGGAAGGACGCCACACCATGGCGAAGCTCACCAACGAAGAGCTCATTGCAGCTTTCAAGGAACTGACCATCATCGAGCTCTCTGAGTTCGTTACGCTCTTCGAAGAGACCTTCGAAGTTACGGCTGCTGCTGTTGCAGTTGCTGGCCCCGCCGCCGGCCCCGCCGAAGAAGAAGAGCAGACCGCATTCGACGTCATCCTGGAGCACCCGGGCGACAAGAAGATTGCAGTCATCAAGGAAGTTCGCGCGATCACTTCCCTGGGCCTCAAGGAAGCAAAGGACGTTGTTGACAGCGCTCCGAAGGCCATCCTCGAAGGTGTCACCAAGGAAGCTGCCGAGAAGGCTGTTGCACAGCTCGAAGAAGCCGGCGCCCGCGTTACCCTCAAGTAACTCGCCGCTTCACGAACCGTCCGGGAACCCCGCGTTCCCGTTCTGCTCCGGGAAACCCCGTCCACTCCGGTGGGCGGGGTTTCCTGCGTTCGGGCCGGAAACCAACGGAACATGAATTCCTAAAAAAGGACTGCTGATTCTCTGTTCTCCCGGGCAGGCAGGCCCCTAGACTTTGGCTTTGTGCCAACAGGCCGCCAACGTTGAGGAGCTCACACAATGACCGACCCCACCACTGCGCTCACCCGCCGCGCCATGCTGACCGCGGCCCTCGTCGGGGGCGGCGCTGCCGCGGCGGCCCTGGCCGGGGCCCCGGCTGCCCAAGCGGTTAGCCCATCCCCGGGCAAGGGCGGGAAGCCGTTCACTCTGACGGTGCTTGGCACCACCGACCTGCATAACAATGTCTTCAACTGGGACTACTTCAAGAACACGGCCTACGCCGACAGGGCAGGAAACAAGATCGGCATCGCCCAGGCGGCCACCCTGATCAAGGCGATGCGGGCCGAGCGCGGAGCGGCCAACACGCTGACCATCGACGCCGGCGACACCATCCAGGGGACGCCCCTGGCCTACTACTTCGCCAAGATCAACCCCGTTTCCGCCACGGTCAAGCACCCGATGGCGCTTGCCATGAATGCGGTGGGGTACGACGCCGTCGGCCTCGGAAACCACGAATTCAACTACGGCATCACGCTGCTGCGCACCTGGGAAAGCCAGCTCGACTTCCCCCTGCTTGGCGCCAACGTCCACGACGCCGTCACCGGCCGGCGCGCCTTCCGCCCCTACGTCCTCAAGCGCGTCAAGACGGGCAACGGCTGGGTCACCGTGGGCCTGGTCGGCTTTGTGACCCCTGGCTGCGCCCTGTGGGACCGGGACAACGTCCAGGGCAAGCTGGACTTCAACGGCATCGTCGAGGAAGCCAAAGTCGTCATCCCGCAGCTGAAGGCCGCCGGAGCCGACATTGTCATCGTCACGAGCCACTCGGGCGCGACGCCGGGTTCCTCCTACGGCGACGCCCTGCCGTTCCCGGAGAACGCCTCCACCCAGCTGGCGGAAGAGGTTCCCGGGATCGACGCCATCCTGGTCGGCCACGCCCACCAGGAGATCCCGGAACGCTTCGTGACCAACAAGGCGACCGGCAGGCAGGTGCTCCTGACCGAACCGCTCAAGTGGGGCATGCGCGTCTCCGTGATGGACCTGGAACTGGTCCGGGAGAAGGGCCGGTGGACCGTCACGTCGGCGCACTCGCACCTGCTGGACGCCAAGACGGTCGACGCAGACCCCGCCGTCGTGCGTGCCGTCCAGTCCGGGCACGAGGAGACGGTGAAGTATGTCAACAAGGTGATCGGCACCTGCACCGCCCCGCTGAGTACGGCCACCGCCTGCTGGGAGGACTCGGCCGCGATTGACGCGATCAACTACGTCCAGGCCAGCACCATTAAGGCCGAACTGGCCAACGGGCCGGCCTCCGCGCTGCCCGTCCTCTCCATCGCGGCGGCTTTCTCCCGCGCCGTGGACGTCAAGGCCGGGCCGCTGACCATCCGTGACGTGGCCGGGCTCTACATCTTCGACAACACGCTGCTGTCCATCAAGGTCACCGGCGCGCAGGTCAAGGATTACCTGGAATGGTCCGCGCAGTACTTCAAGCCGGTTTTCAGCACCACCGCCCGCGCCTCCGATGTCACCAACGCCGTCACCGCGACGGCCCCGGGCGGGACACCGGACTACAACTACGACGTCGTCTACGGCCTTGACGCCCCGCTGAACTACGAGATTGACCTCGCGAAGCCGGTGGGGGAGCGCATCACCGGGCTCAGCTACGGCGCTGGGGCACTGCGCATGGACCAGGAGTTCGCGCTGGCCATCAACAACTACCGGCAGAGCGGCGGCGGCAACTTCCCCGCAGTGAAGACGGCCCCGGTCCTATCCAACAGCCAGCAGGAAATCCGGCAGCGGATCATCGACCACGTAGTGGCCAAGGGAACACTCGACGTGGCCGTGTTCAGCCAGGACAACTGGCGGCTCACCGTCAACGGTGCGGCACTGACCGTCACCGCCTAACCCCCAGCCAACAGCAACGCGGGGTCACTTACGGCCCATCCCGGGCGTCGGGACGGGCCGTAAGTGACCCCGCGTTGTTTTTGTTAACCCGGGGGAGGAGTTAACCCGCCCGGGCTAAATCCGGTTGGGGGGCGGGTCCGGGTGGGCGGTCAGTTGGGTTCGGAGATATCCGCGACGACGGCGGCGAGGGCGGCGGTCAGGGCGTCGGCCTCGACGAAGGCGCTGAAGCCGTGCTCCCCGGCACCCATGGAAATCCTGCGCCCGGTGATGGTCCGGTCCGCGTACACCGGCCAGGCCGTGGTGCTTCCGAGCGGGGTGATCGTACCGCGCTCGTAGCCCGTGGCGGCCAGGGCAACGTCCGCCGCCGGAAGGGACAGCTTGTTCACCCCGACCAGCGCGCGGAGCTTGGGCCACGAGATTTGCCGGTCGCCCGGAATCAGGGCGAACAGGAAACTGCCGTTCTTGTGTTTGACCACCAGGGACTTCACGATATCTCCGGGCTGGATCCCCAGGACCCGGGCCGCGTCAGCCAGACTGTTCGCGGCAAGGCGCTCCACAACCTGGACGCTGAGGCCGCGGGCGGCGGCGTCAGCCAGGAACCGCTCACCGCCACCACCGGCGGCGCCACCACCGGTGGCGCCACCACCTGCCGGGCCCTGCCCGGGAATCACGGGGTCCGGCATGGCGCTCAGTCGCGGTAGAGCAGGAGCGCTTCGCCCTGGCCGCCGCCGCCGCAGAGGGACACCGCGGCCTTGCCGGCGCCGCGCCGTTTCAGCTCGTGCGCCGCGTGCAGGGCAAGCCGGGCACCGGAGGCGCCGATCGGGTGGCCCATGGCGATCGCGCCGCCGTGGATGTTGCACTTCTCCAGCGGGTAGTCGAGGTCTTTGAGCGACTGGACGGCAACGGAGCCGAAAGCCTCGTTGATCTCGATGAAGTCCAGGTCCGCGGCGGACCAGCCGGCCTTGTCCAGTGCGCACTTGATGGCGTTGGAGGGCTGGGAGTGCAGCGAGTTGTCCGGACCGGCCACCTGCCCGGGTTTCCCGACGACGGCGAGATACTCCAGCCCGTTGTCTTCGGCAAACTTCCGCGAGGACAGCACGAGGGCGGAGGCGCCGTCGGACAGGGGAGAGGAGTTGCCGGCGGTGATGGTGCCGTCCGTGGCGAACGCCGCCCGCAGCCCGGCCAGCGAACTGACGGTCGTGTCCGGCCGGGTGCCTTCATCCGCGGCCAGGATGACCGGGTCCCCCTTGCGCTGCTTCACGCTGATCGGCGCGATTTCGCCGTCGAACACACCGTCCTTGGCGGCCCGGGCGGCGCGCTGGTGGGACGCAGCCGCCACCTCGTCCTGGGAGGTGCGGTCGATGCCGAGCGTGAGGTTCTTGGTCTCGGTGGACAGGCCCATGGACTGCCCGTCGAAGGCGTCGGTCAGGCCGTCATGGGCGGCGACGTCGAGCGCCTGCATGGAGCCGTAGGTCCAGCCCTGCCGGGAGCCGGGGAGGAGGTGCGGCGCGCGGGTCATCGACTCCTGGCCGCCGGCGACGACGACGGTGGCGTCGCCGCTGCGGATCATCCGCGCCGCATCGATCACCGCAGTCAGCCCGGACAGGCAGACCTTGTTGATGGTCACGGTGGGCACGTTCCAGCCGATGCCGGCGCCGATGGCGCTCTGGCGCGCGGGGTTCTGGCCTGCCCCGGCCTGCAGCACTTGGCCCATGATCACCGAGTCCACTTGTTCGGCCTTCGCTCCGCTGGCGGCAAGGGCTGCGCGGATGGCATGCGCGCCGAGCTCCACGGCCGTGAAGCTGGAGAGCTGCCCGTTGAGGCGTCCCTGGGGCGTGCGGGCGGCGGCGAGGATGACAACATCATTGTTGTCTGCAGAGTTGCTCATAGTTTTCTCTTCCGATCTTGATCGATGTACAGCAAGGCTATCTCGACCCCAGTCGCGGAGCCATCCGTCTCCCTAACCGCCGGCGAAGCAGCACCGCGATCCGCGGGAGTTATACCCGATCCGGGGGCCCGGGCCAGTGCTTGCAATCCCGGACGAAGTGGGGTAGACAAGTAGGTTGCTTTGCCGTATCGTAGAGATTTGCGTCTTCCCTGTTTACCTTCAGCCTTCATATAGCGGTGGGCTTAGCCTGGCAGCTGGGCCATCAATGTGCCGTCAACAACGGCACCAGCATGTTCAGCGCGGGTCCCGGGTCATATAGCGGAACCGGATTGGTAGCACTGCGGAGTCACTCCGCAGGGTTCGTAACGGGGGAGATCTGAAAACGCCTGAAGGTCTGTGGAAGGATCCCTCTTGGTCGCCTCGAGCACCTCTAATGTAAACAACGCTGCAACCGCTATCAATGCCGACAGCACCGACGGTGCAACCCGCCGGCTCTCATTCGCAAAGATTCACGAACCTCTTGACGTTCCGAATCTGCTTGCCCTGCAAACGGACAGCTTTGACTGGCTGGTCGGAAACGAACGCTGGCAGGCACGCGTAGCCAAGGCCGTCGAAGAAGGCGACCTCAGCGTCGCCACCTCTTCGGGTCTGTCCGACATTTTCGAAGAGATCTCCCCGATCGAGGACTTCCAGGGCACCATGTCCCTGAGCTTCTCGGAGCCGGAGTTCGCTGATCCGAAATACACGATGGCTGAGTGCAAGGACCGGGACGCAACGTACTCGGCTCCGCTGTACGTCAAGGCCGAATTCATGAACAACAACACGGGCGAAATCAAGCAGCAGACCGTGTTCATGGGTGACTTCCCGCTGATGACCGAGAAGGGCACCTTCGTCGTCAACGGCACGGAGCGTGTCGTTGTCTCGCAGCTGGTCCGCTCGCCGGGCGCCTACTTTGAGCGCACCGCCGACAAGACCAGCGACAAGGACATCTTCACCGCGAAGATCATCCCGTCCCGCGGCGCCTGGTTCGAACTCGAAATCGACAAGCGCGACCAGGTCGGCGTTCGCCTCGACCGCAAGCGCAAGCAGTCCGTCACGGTGCTGCTGAAGGCCCTCGGCTGGACCGAAGGCCAGATCCTCGAAGAGTTCGGCCAGTACGACTCCATGCGTGCAACGCTGGAGAAGGACGCCACCGAAACCCGCGAAGACGCCTTGCTGGACATCTACCGGAAGCTGCGACCGGGCGAGCCGCCCACGGTCGAGGCTGCCCAGTCCCTGCTGGACAACCTGTACTTCAACTCCAAGCGCTACGATCTGGCCAAGGTTGGCCGCTACAAGATCAACCGCAAGCTCGGCATCGACCGCTCCCTTGGTGACAAGGAAGCGTCTGTCCTGCACGTTGAAGACATCGTCGCCATGATCAAGTTCCTCGTTGCCCTGCACGCCGGTGAGAAGACCCTCACGGGCAAGCGCGACGGCCAGGACCACGAGCTGCGCGTTGACGTCGATGACATCGACCACTTCGGCAACCGCCGCATCCGCGCCGTCGGCGAGCTCATCGAGAACCAGGTCCGCACCGGCCTGTCCCGCATGGAGCGCGTTGTCCGCGAGCGTATGACGACCCAGGACGTCGAGGCCATCACGCCGCAGACGCTGATCAACATCCGCCCCGTCGTGGCAGCGATCAAGGAGTTCTTCGGAACGTCCCAGCTGTCCCAGTTCATGGACCAGAACAACCCGCTGTCGGGTCTGACCCACAAGCGCCGCCTGTCGGCACTTGGCCCGGGTGGTCTGTCCCGTGACCGTGCAGGCATGGAAGTCCGGGACGTTCACCCGTCCCACTACGGACGTATGTGCCCCATTGAAACCCCTGAAGGCCCGAACATTGGCCTGATCGGTTCGCTGGCTTCCTACGGACGCATCAACCCGTTCGGTTTCATCGAGACCCCGTACCGCCTGGTGGCCGAGGGTGTTGTTTCCGATGAGGTCCAGTACCTCACGGCCGACGACGAAGCGGAGGTCCTGATTGCACAGGCCAACGCTCCGCTCGATCCGAACAAGAAGTTCGCCGAAGAGACCGTCCTGGTCCGCGCCCGTGGTGGTGGGGGCGAGCCCGTGCTGGTTCCCGCCGGCGAGGTCGAGTTCATGGACGTTTCCCCGCGCCAGATGGTGTCCGTGGCAACCGCCCTGATCCCGTTCCTCGAGCATGACGATGCTAACCGCGCACTCATGGGTGCCAACATGCAGCGCCAGGCCGTGCCGCTGGTCCGTTCCGAGGCACCGTTCGTCGGTACCGGCATGGAGCGCGCCGCAGCGGTCGACGCCGGCGACGTCACCATCGCGAAAAAGCCCGGTGTGGTCACCGAGGTTTCCGCCGAGCTCGTCATCATGCTCAACGACGACGGCACGGAAACCAACTACCGCATCAACAAGTTCGCCCGCTCCAACCAGGGCAACTGCTACAACAACCGCGTTCTGGTGAGCGAAGGCCAGCGCCTGGAAGTCGGCGGCATCATCGCTGACGGCCCGGCAACGGACCAGGGCGAACTGGCCCTCGGCAAGAACCTGCTCGTGGCATTCATGTCATGGGAGGGCCACAACTTCGAGGATGCCATCATCCTGTCCCAGCGCATTGTGGCTGAGGACGTTCTTTCCTCCATCCACATCGAGGAGCACGAGATCGACGCCCGCGACACCAAGCTTGGTGCCGAGGAAATCACCCGTGACATCCCGAACGTGTCCGAGGAAGTCCTGGCAGGCCTGGACGAGCGTGGCATCATCCACATCGGTGCCGAGGTTGAAGCCGGCGACATCCTGGTCGGAAAGGTCACGCCCAAGGGCGAGACCGAGCTGACCCCGGAAGAGCGCCTGCTGCGCGCCATCTTCGGTGAGAAGTCCCGCGAAGTGCGCGACACCTCCCTGAAGGTTCCGCACGGCGAGTCCGGCACCGTCATCGGTGTCCGCGTCTTCGACCGCGACAACGACGACGAGCTGCCCCCGGGCGTCAACCAGCTGGTCCGCGTCTACGTCGCTGCCAAGCGCAAGATCACCGACGGCGACAAGCTCGCCGGCCGTCACGGCAACAAGGGTGTTATCTCCAAGATCCTCCCGATCGAGGACATGCCCTTCCTTGCCGACGGAACCCCCGTTGATATCGTCCTGAACCCGCTGGGTGTTCCGGGCCGTATGAACGTCGGCCAGGTGCTGGAAACGCACCTCGGCTGGGTTGCCAAGACCGGCTGGAAGATCGAGGGCGAGCCCGAGTGGGTCAAGCAGCTGCCGAACCTGCCGCGCGAGAGTGGCTCGACCACTGTCGCAACGCCGGTCTTCGACGGTGCGCGTGAAGAGGAAATCACTGGTCTCCTCGACTCCACCAACGTCACCCGCGACGGTGTCCGCCTGATCAACTCCTCAGGCAAGACCCGTCTGTTTGACGGCCGCTCCGGCGAGCCGTTCCCGGACCCGATCTCGGTCGGCTACATGTACATCCTTAAGCTCCACCACCTGGTGGACGACAAGATCCACGCGCGCTCCACCGGCCCGTACTCCATGATCACGCAGCAGCCGCTGGGTGGTAAGGCACAGTTCGGTGGCCAGCGCTTCGGTGAAATGGAAGTGTGGGCGCTCGAAGCTTACGGCGCCGCCTACACGCTCCAGGAGCTCCTCACGATCAAGTCGGATGACATCCATGGTCGTGTGAAGGTCTACGAAGCCATCGTCAAGGGCGAGAACATCCCCGAGCCGGGCGTTCCTGAGTCCTTCAAGGTCTTGATCAAGGAAATGCAGTCGCTGTGCCTGAACGTGGAAGTTCTTTCCACGGACGGAACCACAATTGAAATGCGTGACTCTGATGACGCAGTCTTCACGGCTGCGGAAGAACTGGGCATTGATCTGTCTCGTGCAGAGCCCAGTTCCGTAGAAGAGGTTTAGCAGGCGTCCGGGAAAGGCAGAGGCGCCCGCCGCGCTGCCTTTCCCGGATTCCTCCCTCTTCCCGTAACCCAAGACTTCAGAATTTAGAGAACAAGAGAGAACAGGGACCATATGTCCAGCGAATCCTCCTTCGGCCTCATGCAGATCGGCCTCGCCACCGCGGAAGACATCCGTGGCTGGTCTTACGGCGAGGTTAAGAAGCCGGAAACCATCAACTACCGCACGCTCAAGCCTGAGAAGGACGGCCTCTTCTGCGAGAAGATCTTCGGCCCGTCCCGCGACTGGGAGTGCTACTGCGGTAAGTACAAGCGCGTGCGCTTCAAGGGCATCATCTGCGAGCGGTGTGGCGTTGAGGTCACCCGCGCAAAGGTGCGCCGTGAGCGCATGGGCCACATCGAGCTGGCCGCCCCGGTCACGCACATCTGGTACTTCAAGGGTGTTCCGTCCCGCCTGGGCTACCTCCTTGACCTGGCACCGAAGGACCTCGAAAAGGTCATCTACTTCGCTGCCTACATGATCACGAGCGTCGACGCCGACAGCCGCCACGAAGAACTGCCCAACCTCCAGGTTGAGCACGACATCGAGAAGAAGCAGCTGATCGACAACCGCGACTCGGACATCGCCACGATCGCCCGCGACCTTGAGAACGAGCTTGCCCGTCTCGAAGGCGAAGGCGCCAAGGCTGCCGACAAGAAGAAGGCCCGCGACTCCGCTGACCGCCAGATGGCCAACGTCCGCAAGCGCGCGGATGCTGAAATCGAGCGCCTCGAGCAGGTCTGGGACCGCTTCAAGAACCTCAAGGTCGCTGACCTTGAAGGTGACGAAGGCCTGTACCGCGAACTGCGCGACCGCTACGGCATGTACTTCGAAGGCTCCATGGGTGCCGAAGCGATCAAGAAGCGTCTTGAGAACTTCGACATGCAGGCCGAGTCGGACATGCTCCGCGACATCATTGCCAACGGCAAGGGCCAGCGCAAGACCCGCGCCCTGAAGCGGCTCAAGGTGGTCAACGCGTTCCTGACGACCAACAACAGCCCGCTCGGCATGGTGCTGGACGCCGTCCCGGTGATCCCGCCGGAACTGCGCCCGATGGTCCAGCTGGACGGTGGCCGCTTCGCGACCTCCGACCTCAACGACCTCTACCGCCGTGTGATCAACCGCAACAACCGCCTTAAGCGCCTGCTTGATCTCGGTGCCCCGGAGATCATCGTCAACAACGAGAAGCGCATGCTTCAGGAAGCCGTTGACAGCCTCTTCGACAACGGCCGCCGCGGCCGTCCGGTCACCGGGCCGGGCAACCGTCCGCTGAAGTCGCTGTCCGACATGCTCAAGGGCAAGCAGGGTCGTTTCCGCCAGAACCTCCTGGGTAAGCGCGTTGACTACTCCGGCCGTTCCGTGATTGTCGTCGGTCCGCAGCTGAAGCTGCACCAGTGTGGCCTGCCGAAGCAGATGGCACTGGAGCTCTTCAAGCCGTTCGTGATGAAGCGCCTGGTTGACCTCAACCACGCCCAGAACATCAAGTCGGCCAAGCGGATGGTCGAGCGCTACCGCCCGCAGGTCTGGGATGTCCTCGAAGAGATCATCACCGAGCACCCTGTGCTACTGAACCGTGCACCTACCCTGCACCGTCTCGGCATCCAGGCGTTCGAACCGCAGCTCGTTGAAGGTAAGGCAATCCAGCTCCACCCGCTGGTTTGTGGCGCCTTCAACGCTGACTTCGACGGCGACCAGATGGCAGTCCACCTGCCGCTGAGCCCCGAAGCCCAGGCTGAGGCCCGCATCCTGATGCTGTCCTCGAACAACATCCTGAAGCCTTCTGACGGCCGCCCGGTGACGCTGCCTTCGCAGGATATGATCATCGGCCTCTACCACCTGACCACCAAGCGTGTCGGTTCAGCTGGCGAGGGCCGGATCTTCTCCTCCGTCGCGGAAGCCATCATGGCGTACGACCTGCACGAGCTGCACCTGAACTCCCAGGTCAAGATCCGTCTCGAGGGCTTTGTCCCTTACGCCGGCTGGGAAGCTCCGGAAGGCTACGAGCCGGGTCAGACCGTGCTCGTCCAGACCTCCCTGGGCCAGGTCCTGTTCAACGAGACGCTTCCCGCGGACTACCCGTGGGTTGAGAACGTTGCGGACAAGGGCGAACTGTCCACCATCGTCAACGACCTCGCCGAGCGCTACCCGAAGGTGGTCACGGCGGCAACGCTGGACAACCTGAAGGATGCCGGTTTCTACTGGGCCACCCGGTCCGGTGTCACCGTCGCCATCTCCGACATCGAGGTGCCCAAGGACAAGCCGCGGATCCTCGCCGGTTACGAGACCATGGCTGCCAAGATCCAGGGCCAGTACGACAAGGGCCTGATTGACGACGATGAGCGTCGCCAGGAACTGATCGAGATCTGGAACAAGGCAACGAACGAGATCGCGCAGGTGATGCGTGACAACCTGTCCCCGATGAACACCATCAACCGCATGGTGTCCTCCGGCGCACGTGGTAACTGGATGCAGGTCCGCCAGATCGCGGGTATCCGTGGCCTGGTGGCCAACCCTAAGGGCGAGATCATCCCGCGTCCGATCAAGTCCTCCTACCGCGAGGGCCTGTCGGTGCTGGAATACTTCATCGCCACGCACGGTGCCCGTAAGGGTCTGGCTGACACCGCGCTGCGTACCGCCAACTCCGGTTACCTGACCCGTCGTCTGGTGGACGTGTCGCAGGACGTTATTGTCCGCGAAGAGGACTGCGGCACCGAGCGCGGCCTGATGACCGCCATCGCGGTCGCTGACGCCAACGGCGAGCTGGTCCTGGACGAGAACGTCGAGAACAGCGCGTACGCCCGTACCCTGGCCGTGGATGTCGTTGACTCCAAGGGCAAGGTCCTGGCAGCGGGCGGCACTGACTGCGGCGACGTCGTCATTGCCGAACTGTTCGCCGCCGGCATCACCGAGGTCAAGGTCCGCTCTGTACTCACCTGTGAGTCCAGCGTCGGCACCTGCGCCCTGTGCTACGGCCGTTCGCTGGCCACGGGTAAGACCGTGGACATCGGTGAGGCAGTCGGCATCATCGCCGCACAGTCCATCGGTGAGCCGGGTACCCAGCTGACCATGCGTACGTTCCACACCGGTGGTGCTGTTTCCTCCAGCGGTGGCGACGACATCACCCAGGGTCTGCCCCGTATCCAGGAGCTCTTCGAAGCCCGTACTCCGAAGGGTGTCGCACCGATTGCTGAAGCAGCCGGCCGCATCACCATCGAAGAGTCCGAGCGCCAGATGCGCCTGGTCATCACCCCGGATGACGGATCCGAAGAGATCGCTTACCCGGTCCTGCGCCGTTCACGTCTTCTCATCGAAGACGGCGAGCACGTCAGCGTCGGCCAGAAGCTCATCAACGGTCCGGTCGACCCCAAGCAGGTTCTGCGCATCATGGGCCCCCGTGCCGCGCAGAAGTTCCTGGTTGACGAGGTCCAGGGCGTGTACCGCAGCCAGGGCATCGGTATCCACGACAAGCACGTCGAGGTTATCGTCCGCCAGATGCTGCGCCGCGTCACGGTCATCGAGTCCGGCGAATCGGACCTGCTGCCCGGCGAGCTCGCCGAGCGCAGCCGCTTCGAAGATGCCAACCGCCGTGTTGTGTCCGAGGGCAAGACGCCGGCTTCCGGCCGTCCCGAGCTCATGGGCATCACCAAGGCGTCCCTGGCGACCGAGTCCTGGCTGTCCGCAGCTTCCTTCCAGGAAACCACCCGCGTCCTGACGCAGGCGGCCATGGAAGGCAAGAGCGATCCGCTGCTCGGCCTCAAGGAAAACGTCATCATCGGTAAGCTCATCCCGGCCGGCACGGGCCTCCCGCGCTACACCGAGGTCACCGTGGAGCCCACTGAGGAAGCAAAGGCCAACCTGTTCACCGGCCCCAGCGCGTTCAGTGACTTCTCCTACGATTCCCTGGGCGGCGACGGAGCTCCTGAGTTCCACGCCATCCCGCTGGATGACTACGACCTGGGCAGCGACTTCCGCTAGCAGGCAGGGCGGGCCCTTGCGTGTCGCGTTCCGCGCCACGTAGGGACCCGGCCGCCCTGCCCTTGCAAGCAACGCGGGGTCACTTACGGCCCAATCCGAACCTTGGATTGGGCGCGTAGTGACCCCGCGTTGTTGTTTAAGGGCGACGTCGGACGGGCCTGGTTCCGCGCCGATTCAGGGCCGGGATCCGACCGTGTTAGACTTGAAACTAATTGTTATTGTGGCAGTGGATGAGTGCGCCGGTTGAAGCTGAAAGGCTGAACCAGGTCGACGTTTCCGGTTTGCAGGGTTCTTGTGCAACGTATGCCACATTTTCCCATGCCTAGGGTCAGTTCAGGATGAAAGTCCGCGGACCCTGGCGTGCGGTCCGACTATTAAGGCTTCGCCTCAGCTGCTCTGGAGAGAACTTCAAAGCTCGAGCGGCGGGGCGCAGCGACAAGAGAGCGGCTGCCAACGGCCGCTCCGGATAAAACGGAGAACACGAGAGTGCCTACGATTAACCAGCTGGTCCGCAAGGGCCGCACGCCGAAGGTCAAAAAGACCAAGGCCCCCGCGCTTAACGGCAGCCCGATGCGCCGCGGTGTTTGCACCCGCGTGTACACGACGACCCCGAAGAAGCCGAACTCGGCTCTGCGTAAGGTTGCACGTGTGCGCCTCAACGGCGGCGTTGAAGTTACCGCGTACATCCCCGGTGTAGGCCACAACCTGCAGGAGCACTCCATTGTGCTCGTCCGTGGCGGCCGCGTTAAGGACCTTCCGGGTGTCCGTTACAAGATCGTCCGTGGCGCCCTCGATACCCAGGGTGTCAAGAACCGTAAGCAGGCTCGTAGCCGCTACGGCGCAAAGATGGAGAAGAAGTAATATGCCTCGCAAGGGTCCGGCCCCCAAGCGGCCGCTAGTCCTAGATCCCGTTTACGGCTCCCCGCTGGTCACCCAGCTGATCAACAAGGTGCTCGTTGACGGCAAGAAGTCCACCGCAGAGCGCATCGTTTATGGTGCACTCGAAGGTGCTCGTGCCAAGTCCGGCGGCGACCCGGTCGCAGCCCTCAAGAAGGCCATGGAGAACGTCAAGCCTTCCCTCGAGGTCCGCTCCCGCCGTGTCGGTGGCGCCACCTACCAGGTTCCGGTTGAGGTCAAGCCGGGCCGCTCCACCGCACTCGCCCTGCGCTGGCTGGTTGGCTACTCCAAGGCCCGCCGCGAGAAGACCATGACCGAGCGCCTCCAGAACGAGATTCTGGATGCCTCCAACGGTCTCGGTGCCGCTGTGAAGCGTCGCGAAGACACCCACAAGATGGCCGAGTCCAACAAGGCCTTCGCACACTACCGCTGGTAATACTTCCCGGACGCCGCCGGCTCCACCGAGCCGGCGGCGAACGTGCAGTCCATCCGAAAGGGAGACACCGTGGCACAGGACGTGCTTACCGACCTTAGCAAGGTCCGCAATATCGGCATCATGGCCCACATCGATGCCGGCAAGACCACTACTACCGAGCGCATCCTGTTCTACACAGGTGTGAACCACAAGATCGGCGAGACCCACGACGGCGCTTCGACGACTGACTGGATGGAACAGGAAAAGGAACGCGGCATCACCATCACGTCTGCCGCCGTGACCTGCTTCTGGGAAAACAACCAGATCAACATCATCGACACCCCCGGACACGTTGACTTCACGGTTGAGGTTGAGCGCTCCCTGCGCGTCCTCGACGGTGCAGTTGCCGTATTCGACGGCAAGGAAGGTGTGGAGCCGCAGTCTGAGACTGTCTGGCGCCAGGCCGACAAGTACAACGTGCCGCGCATCTGCTTCGTCAACAAGATGGACAAGCTCGGCGCTGACTTCTACTTCACCGTCGACACCATCATCAGCCGCCTCGGTGCCAAGCCGCTCGTCATGCAGCTGCCGATCGGCGCCGAGAACGACTTCATCGGCGTCGTCGACCTGCTCTACATGCGCGCACTGGTCTGGCCCGGCGACTCCAAGGGTGACGTCACCATGGGTGCCAAGTACGAGATCCAGGAGATCCCGGCTGACCTCAAGGAAAAGGCCGAAGAGTACCGCGCAACGCTCATTGAAGCCGTTGCAGAGTCCTCCGAAGAGCTCATGGAGAAGTACCTCGAAGGTGAAGACATCACCACGGATGAGCTCAAGGCCGGCATCCGCAAGATGACGATCAACTCCGAGCTCTACCCGGTCTTCTGCGGCTCCGCGTTCAAGAACCGCGGCGTCCAGCCGATGCTTGACGCCGTCGTGGACTACCTGCCGAACCCGCTCGACGTCCCGCCGATGATCGGTCACGATCCCCGCGACGAAGAGAAGGAACTGACGCGCAAGCCTTCCTCCGAGGAGCCGTTCTCGGCTCTGGCGTTCAAGATTGCGACGCACCCGTTCTTCGGTCAGCTCACCTTCATCCGCGTGTACTCCGGTCACGTGGAAGCAGGCTCACAGGTGGTCAACTCCACCAAGGGCAAGAAGGAGCGCATCGGCAAGCTGTTCCAGATGCACGCCAACAAGGAAATGCCCGTTGACGGCGCTACCGCTGGCCACATCTACGCAGCGATCGGTCTGAAGGACACCACCACGGGCGACACCCTGTGCGACTCGTCCAACCAGATCGTCCTCGAGTCCATGAGCTTCCCGGAGCCCGTGATCTCTGTTGCGATCGAGCCGAACACCAAGGGTGACCAGGAGAAGCTCTCCACGGCCATCCAGAAGCTCTCCGCTGAGGACCCGACCTTCCAGGTCTCCCTCAACGAAGACACCGGTCAGACCATCATCGCCGGCATGGGCGAGCTCCACCTGGACATCCTGGTGGACCGCATGCGCCGCGAGTTCAAGGTCGAGGCCAACGTGGGCAAGCCCCAGGTTGCGTACCGCGAAACCATCAAGCGTGCTGTAGAGCGTCACGACTACACGCACAAGAAGCAGACCGGTGGTTCGGGCCAGTTCGCGAAGATCCAGATCGCGATCGAGCCGCTGGACACGTCCGACGGCGAGATGTACGAGTTCTCGAACAAGGTCACCGGTGGGCGTATTCCGCGCGAATACATCCCCTCGGTCGACGCCGGTATCCAGAGTGCGCTGAACGACGGCGTCCTGGCCGGTTACCCGGTTGTCGGCATCAAGGCCACGCTGATTGACGGCGCGTACCACGATGTTGACTCCTCGGAAATGGCGTTCAAGATCGCCGGCCGTATGGCTTTCAAGGAAGCCGCACGCAAGGCGAACCCCATCCTGCTCGAACCGTTGATGGATGTCGAGGTCCGCACCCCTGAGGAATACATGGGTGAAGTTATCGGTGACCTCAACTCCCGCCGTGGCCAGATGCAGTCCATGGAAGATGCCCAGGGCGTCAAGGTGATCCGCGCACACGTTCCGCTGTCCGGCATGTTCGGCTACATCGGTGACCTGCGCTCGAAGACCCAGGGCCGCGCTGTGTACTCCATGACGTTCCACAGCTACGCCGAGGTCCCGAAGGCATATGCCGACGAGATCATCCAGAAGAACCGCGGCGAGTAGTTCCAAAAGGCTCTCGCGGCAACAAACTCGGGTGCGTCTTCGTCAACGAAGATTCACCTGGTGCAGGTGGCCGGCTCCGGCCTGGCCGGGCGGCCATCTGCACCGACAGACTCGAGGGACTAGTATTGGTTCCTGAATCTGCAATTTCATCAATCCAAAGCCCCCCAAGTAGACTTACTGAGGTTTCGCCGCGACAAGCGCGGTCGAAGAGTAAGTCATTTGAAAACGTTCTAGGAGGAACCTGTGGCAAAGGCAAAGTTCGAGCGGACTAAGCCGCACGTCAACATCGGCACCATTGGTCACGTTGACCACGGTAAGACGACGCTGACGGCCGCTATTTCCAAGGTGCTGTACGACAAGTACCCGACACTCAACGAGCAGCGCGACTTCGCGTCCATTGACTCTGCTCCCGAAGAGCGTCAGCGCGGCATTACCATCAACATCTCCCACGTTGAGTACCAGACCGAGAAGCGCCACTACGCACACGTAGACGCCCCGGGTCACGCTGACTACATCAAGAACATGATCACCGGTGCTGCACAGATGGACGGTGCAATCCTCGTGGTTGCCGCCACTGACGGCCCGATGGCTCAGACCCGCGAGCACGTCCTGCTCGCCCGCCAGGTTGGCGTTCCCTACCTGCTGGTTGCACTGAACAAGTCGGACATGGTCGATGACGAAGAGCTCCTCGACCTCGTCGAAATGGAAGTTCGCGAGCTGCTTTCGGCTCAGGGCTTCGATGGCGATGAGGCTCCGGTCGTTCGCGTTTCCGGTCTGAAGGCTCTCGAAGGCGACCCGGTTTGGGTCAAGTCCGTCGAGGACCTCATGGAAGCTGTCGACAACTCTGTGCCGGACCCGGTACGTGACCGCGACAAGCCGTTCCTGATGCCGATCGAAGATGTTTTCACGATCACCGGCCGTGGCACCGTTGTTACGGGCCGCGCCGAGCGTGGAACCCTCGCCATCAACTCCGAGGTCGAGATCGTCGGCATCCGCCCGGTCCAGAAGACCACGGTTACCGGTATCGAGATGTTCCACAAGCAGCTCGACGAAGCATGGGCCGGCGAGAACTGTGGCCTCCTGCTCCGCGGTCTGAAGCGCGACGATGTCGAGCGTGGCCAGGTTGTCGTCAAGCCGGGTTCCATCACCCCGCACACCGACTTCGAGGCTAACGTCTACATCCTCTCCAAGGACGAAGGCGGACGTCACAACCCGTTCTACTCCAACTACCGCCCGCAGTTCTACTTCCGCACCACGGACGTAACCGGCGTTATCACCCTGCCGGAAGGCACGGAAATGGTTATGCCTGGCGACAACACTGAGATGACCGTTGCGCTCATCCAGCCCATCGCCATGGAAGAGGGCCTCGGCTTCGCTATCCGCGAAGGCGGCCGCACCGTTGGTTCGGGACGCGTCACCAAGATCCTCAAGTAATACTTGCTGATCTGAGTTAGATCCCTGATCGGGTGGCCGTCTGACGGCCCCTGTGAAGCAAAGAACAGCCCCGCTGCAGTCGCAGCGGGGCTGTTCTTTTTTGCGTCCGGGGTCCGTCACCAGAGCGCTGAATCAATCAGAAGACGTGGACCACGGCTGCGACCGGACGTGCCCGAGGGAAGGGGGGGCCAGCGGCGGTATGTCAGCGCCAGGGTTTTCGTATCGGCCGGCCGTCGGGTTCCGGTTGTTGCCGTCACAGATCACCTTCCCCGGATGAGGTCCGAGCCCCCGGTGCGGCCAGAGAATGGTCGTACCCACCAGTGGCAGGCTGCCTGCCGCAACCCATTTCGCTAAGGAGCCTCCGCTGCCGAGACCACGCCCAATCCTTGCTGGATCGATGGCGCTCGGGGTAGCCCTCGCAATGCTCACGGGCTGCAGCACCCCAACCCCCGGCACGAGCGTCAGCAGCGCCAGCGCGCAGCAGACCGTTTCCCAGGTGTGCGCTGCAGCCAGCGCCTACGCCGCAGCCCTGACAAATTTCAAACAGACCCTCACGCCGGATACCACATTGGGGCAGGTCGATTCGGCACGGGATGAGGTCCTGAAGACCTTTGACGACCTGATCAAAACGAGCCAGGACGTTGCGAAGGACAAGGTGGACGCGGTTCGGACGGCCCAGGACAGTTTTACCCAAGCCGTCAAGGCTGTTCCCGAGGCTGCCACGCTGACCCAGGTGGCCGGCTCCCTGCGGGCCGAAGCAGCCAACGTCCAGGCCGCTGTCAGCGACCTCCAGACGGCGGCCAAGTGCTAGGTTCCTGAATTTTCCGGGTGACACGCCGTCAGTTCATACCCCGCAGCTGGCTGCGTGGCGTTAGAAGCCGTTGCCATTGAAAGCAGGAAAATCAAAATGGGTTTCCGGGAAAACGTCTGGGACAGCTGGTGGGACTCTGGAACCATCAGCGCTGATGGGTTTGACAGAACCAACGGCAAAGTACCGGCCTGAGAACGCCATGAAATCCTTTGACGCCGAGACGCTGATCCATGCCCGGAACTCCACGGTATGGGAAATCATCACGGACGGCGGCAACTACACCGTCTGGGACTCCGGGATTACCCGCATCGACGGCGAACTGCGCAACGGCGGAACGATTAGAGTCCGGACCCGAACCTGCGGGAAACGGACCTTCCGTCTGCGCGTCCGGCAGATACCGGCAAAGGAGATGACCTGGACCGGCGGAGTGCCCCTTGGCCTGTTCAAGGGTGTGCGCACGTTAACACTGACACCCCATGGCGGGATGACACACTTGCACGTCGGGGTGGAGTTCAGCGGCCCACTGCTGGGCCGCCCGCGACACTTCGCCCCGGTGGAGACCGGTCCTTCCCTGACCGGCGCCGCGGCAATCCGCGCTTCCATTCCTGCTGAGTCTTCGATCGGGCGGGACAGGGTCCACCGGTCCGATGCGGGGCGACGATCCGCCCCGGGTTTGGGAGCGGGCGCTGTGGACTGGCATTGGCTGAGCGCCCACCGGTGATATCTTTCATCTAGTCACTGGAGTTAATGCGAGCTGGGCGGTACGGACAGCCGGAGTCACGAGGGATATCTATGTCGACCGCTGTCCAGGCCCTGCCGGTTATGCTTCTGGTGGCGGGCGCCCTCCTGCTGGGCCTCCGCTGGGGGAGGTCGCGGGAACGCACGCGCGCCGCTGCAGCAAATAAAGAGGCCTTCGCGGCCGGCTTCCGGGCTGGGCACCTCCAGGGCTGGGGGGACGGCCAGGCCGCCCGGGTACCCGGGGCGGCGGCCATCCTGACGGAACCGGCAGCGGCTCCACACCCAGTCCGGCCGGCCCAGCCGGTTCCCGCAGTCCCACAGGTGCAGCCTGTCCGGCCAGCCCAGCCAGCCCAGCCGGTCTGGGTCGGCCAGTACCAGAGCGCCCCGGCGGCGTGGATTGCTCCGCAGGGACAGCCCCGTCCCACACCCGTGCAGCCGGCCGACCCTCCGCCCCGGCCCCCGGGTCCGGCATTTCCCCAGGAATCCGTCGCGGACCGGGCCGCCCGCAAGGAGAAACGGGACCGGCAGAACATCAACACCACCCTCTACGTCGCCAGCCTCCTGCTGGTCGCTGCCGGTTCCCTGTTCATAGGCACCGCGCTGCCGGCAGTCCTCCGCTTCGCCGGTGTCGTCGCCATCACCGCGATGTTCTATACCGGCGGCCTGATCCTGCACACGAAGGCCCCCCGGCTCAGGCCAGCCGCCGTCGCCTTCACCGGCACCGGACTGGCCCTGATTCCGGTGGTCGGCCTGGCCATGTACAACTTCACCCTGCCCGACGGCCCCGCCGCCTGGCTGGTCACCTCGTTCATCGGCACCGTGGCCTATGTTGCCGCCGCCGTCCGGATGGACAGCAAGATTCTCGCCTACCTGTCGCTGACATTCGCCGTGTCGACGGCGTGGTCCGGGATTTCGGTCGTGGGCGGAGCCCTGATCTGGTACTTCGCGGCGCTGATCGCCATCGCGGTTGTCCTGACTCTGCTCGCCCTGACCCGTCCCCGCTGGATGCCGTCGGTGTTCCTCAAGCCGCTGATGGACCTGCACCCGTTCGTGGTCCCCTCCGTCGCAGCCGCTGTGACCTTCCTTCCGATGCTGCTCGGCAGGGGCGAGTACGCGTTCATTATGTTCCTGAGTGGAGCGTACTTCGCCCTGATGGCGGCGCTCCCGCAGAGCCGGTTCCGGGTCGGCCAGTACTACGGTGCGAGGTTCAGCCTTACCGTGGCGCCGGCGGCCGCGGTCTGGGCTGCGAGTGACAGCCTGCCGTGGATGGTGCTGACCGCCCTCGTCCTGACAGCCCTCCAGTCAGTGCTGCTGGCGTCCGGACTGAAGGTGTGTCCGGCCACGCTGCTGGGGTCAGCCGGACGCCGGCGGGCGGACGCCCTCGGCACCTTTGGCCTGCAACTGCTCCTGACCCTGCTGTGGGGCGTGGTCACCGTGATCGTTGCCGCTCCCGGCACCACTGCCGGTCCCACTGTCGACGCGCCGGTGTGGCTGCCGCTGTTGCTGGCGCTGCTCACCGGCATGGCCATCGCCGTGGGCCTGGGAAAGCTGGCGGAGTGGGCCCCGGCGGCTGCGCTTCTGGTGGCTGCGGCCTTCGGCGCCCGTTCCGGCGTCTGGAGCCCGGCGGTGTTCCTGTTGCTGGCCGCGCTGTTCTGGGCCGTTCGCTCCCTGCCCCCGGCCGAGCCCCTGCGCCGGCACTTCGTTCTCGCCGCCCGCATCGCCCTCACACTGGCCGTTCCCGCGGTCGTTGCGGCAGTGACCGGCGGCACTGTTCCGGTGCTGACCGCTTTCCTGCTGGCCCTCGTGGTGCAGCAGCTCGCCACGGCAGCCCTGGTCCGGGCGGGCATGCCGTCCCTGGCCCCGGACGCGAGCCTGGCGGCTTTCTCCCTCGCAGCACTCCCCGCCCTCGCCGCGCTGGCCTCCCGGGACGACACGCCGGGGCGGATGCTCGCCGGCGCCGCCGTCGTGCTCCAGCTCCTTGCTTCCCTTGGCGCCGGCTGGGCACTCTCCGGAGAAGGTGCGGCAGGAACTCCCCGGCGGCCCGGCGTCCGTGAACTGCTGCCCCTGGGCATGGCGGCAGCACTGGCCGGCCTGGCGCTTACCGGCCTCTCGCTCCAGGCCGGCAACATCAGCCTGGCCCTGACGGTGCTCTACCTCCTGGCAACGGCGCTGCGCCGCGGTGCGCTCCAGCAGCGGTGGAGCTACTGGTGGATGGCCCGGGGGACCGGCACCGTCCTGGTCCTGACGGGTTTCCAGCAGCTGCGGCGGGAGACCGGTCCGCTGCTGCTTGGCGGCGAGGAGCTCATGGGCGCTTCGCTGGCACTGCTGGTGCTGGGGCTGCAGCTGGCTTTCCCCCTGCTGGCCGAGGTCCGGCGCCGGGCTCCCGGCGGCGTCGCCGCCGACGCCGCCGCGGTGCTTGGGCTGCAGGCCGCCGCATTGGCTGCTCTCACGGCGTCCGGGCTTCAGTATCGGTCGTCCGGGGGCTGGCAGCTGACCGCTGCCGCCGTCGTGATTGCCCTCAGCGCAGCGGCGGCGGGGTTCGTGCTGCGAGCCCACCCACGGGCGGCGGTGTTTGCCCCGGCGGCGCTGGCGGTGCTGCTGCTGGCCCGTGCGGGTTCGGCGCTCGACGTCGAGCTGGTTCTGGGCATCTTTGCCGCCTTCAGCTCCGTGATGGTGGTGGGTTCCACCTCACGCACCGCCAAAGGCGGATACTTCGCCTCGGCCCGGGTGCTGACCCTGGCGCTGGCGCTCGTCCTGAGCTATGACGTGACGGTCTCGGTCACCGTCGTATCGGTGACCTTCGGACTGGTCCTTGCGGCCCAGCACGTGATCCGCTGGCTCATGCGGCACCGGCTGATGGAAGTCCCGTTCCAGCAGGCAGCGGTATGGATCACGCTCGCCGCCCAGGCCGCTCTTCCGCTCGGTTATCTGGCGGCGGAGCCGGACGACGGCGGCCGCTGGGTGCTCCTGGTGCACGTGGCCCTGCTGCTGGTCTCCGCAGCGGTGGCCAGCCGGGTGTTTGCAGCCTGCGGGGCGGCGTACCTGACGGTCTATGCCGCCGTGTTCGGCACCGTGGCGCTGGGGCCGCTGATGCAGTTCGACGGCGCCCCGTCTGCCGGCGGTGTCCTTGAGCCGCCGGTGCTCAGCCACAACGGGGTCGTGGCGGTGCTGCTCGTGCTGTCGCTGGCCGCCACCGGCGCAGGCCTGCGTTTCCGGCGGAACGCCCGCGCCGACGTCGAACGCTGGCTCTGGCTGGCAGCGTCCGGCGCCTTCGTCCTGACCGCCCTGATGCTGGCGCCGCTCGCCGCTGACTGGCTGGCCGGGGGAGCGGTCCTGGTGCTGGCAGCGGCCTGTTTTGCAGCGTCGCACCTGGAACGGTGGCCGGCGCTCTACGTGCCGGCCGTGGTGGCAACACTGGCCGGTGCCACACTGTTGGCTTCCGTGCTGCTGGACGCGGTACCGGGTGCCTGGGGCAGCTACCTTCCGTGGCTGACGGGCTGCGCCCCGGCAGCGGCAGCGCTGTATACCGTCCGCTGGCTGCGCCGCGGCGCGCTGGCCGGCGATCCGGTCCGGCGCTGGCCGCTGGCGGCTGCAGCGGTCCTGGGCGTTGGCCTCGCCGCGGCCGCCGGGCTGCGGTGGGACGAAACGGCGTGGGCCGGGGCTGCGCTCGTGGCAGCCACCGCCGCGATGTGCTGCGCCGAAGTGCCGGCGGCAGCCCGCAGGGCCGGTGCGGAACTGGGCCTTTTTGCCACGACCGCGGCGGTGCAGCGCGCGGTGTTGTTCACCGGACCCGGCTCAGGCTCCGATTGGCCCGATGCGTTCTGGACCCTGCAGTGGTACGTGGTCCTGGCCGGGGTGCTGGGTGCCCTCCGCCTGATGCCGGGGAACCGCCGGCCGGGCCACCGCAGAACAGGCCGGGTGCTGTTGTCCGGCGGCGCCGGGCTGCTGACGCTGTCCGGTCTGGGGATCATCGCGGGGGGAGGCGCGGGGCAGCAGCTGTGGGTCCTGGCGCTGATGGCCGTAGTGCTGATGGCCGGGCTGGCCTTGGGCGAACGGTTGTTTGTCTGGTGGGGCGCGGCAGGAGTGATGGTGTGCATCATGTGGGCGATGCGCCAGTACACCTTCGCGCTGCTGGCCCTCATTGCCGCGGCCCTCATCGCGCTGGCACTCTGGCGGCTGAACCGCAGCAAGCCCGTGGCTGACGAGCCGGCACCGCAGCCCGAGCCGGCGGACCATCGTTGACGGGGGCAGGGCGCTGATATCGTTGCTCCCAACGAAGGGAGCTCACAATGGGCTGGATTATTTTCCTGTTGGTTGCCGTTGCCGTCGTCGCCACTGTCTTCTGGGCCAAGAAGCATTTCCGCGACGAGATTGAACGGGCCAAGCGCATCAACCGGTCCAACCGGGAGAAGTAGCGCGCACAGACGGACAACGTCCAGTGGGCGCCGGGCCACCGCGGGCCCGGCGCCGGCGGGTCCTCTCAGCTGATCTTGCGTGCCCTGCTGAGCGCCTGGTACCAGTAATAGGAATCCTTGGGCGTGCGCTCCTGGGTGTCAAAGTCGACATGGACCAGCCCGAAGCGCTGCGAGTACCCGGCCGCCCACTCGAAGTTGTCCATCAGGGTCCAGACGTAATAGCCCAGCAGTGCTACGTCCTCGGCGATGCCGCCGGGCGCGGTGGCCTCCAGGGCGTGCCCCAGGTGGGATGCGATGTAGCTGATCCGGTCCGTGTCCGCGATGGGGCCGGACACGTGATCGGGCTCGGGGAAGCTGGCCCCGCTTTCGGTGATGTACACAGGAGGCAGCGCCGCGCCATACCTGTCCTTCAGCTCGCGGAGCAGCGGGCCCAGGTGGTCCGGCGCCACGGGCCAGCCGAAACCCGTAGTCGCGTATTCCGGGAACGCCGCCATATGGAACGGCATCTTCAGCATCGCGTCCGCGGTGCCCGCCGGGCTGTCACCCGGGCCGCGCCCGGTCGCGACCTTCACGGGGTAGTAGTAGTTCAGCCCGTAGAAATCGAGGGGCTGGTGAATGGTCTGCAGGTCCGCGTCGGAGATCTTCCCCAGCGAACGGAACCACGGCTTGGCGACCAGCGGCACTTTCGGGTAGCTGCCCAGGAGGATTGGATCCGCATAGACCCGGTTCAGGACCAGGTCGAAGATGTTGGCCAGGAACCGGTCCGTCACCGACCGGGACGCAGGCCGGACCGGGGAATGCAGGTTGGTGACGCCAACGGCGCCGGTGACCCCCGCCGCGCGCAGCGCCTGAACGGCGAGGCCGTGCCCCAGGAGCTGGTGGTGCACGGCGGGCAGGGCATCGAAGAGCAGGTCGTGGCCCGGGGCATGGACCCCCAGGGCATAGCCGTTGAGGGTGACGGAAACCGGTTCGTTGAGCGTCACCCACTGGGCGACACGGTCGCCGAAACGGCGGCCCGCCGCCGCGCTGTACTCGGCGAAGCGTTCCGCGGTGGCCCGCTGCAGCCAGCCGCCGCGGTGTTCCAGCGGCAGCGGGGTGTCCCAGTGGTACAGCGTCGCCATGGGGGAGATGCCGGCCTCCAGCAGCTGGTCGATGAGCCGGTCGTAGAAGTCGAGCCCTGCGCTGCTGAACGGACCGGACCCGTCCGGCTGGATCCGCGGCCAGGAGAGGGAGAAGCGGTAGGAGTCGATGCCGAGTGTGCGCATCAGTTCGACGTCTTCCGCGGTGCGGTTGTAGTGGTCGCAGGCGACAGCGGGGGAGTGGCCGTCCTGGATGGTGCCCGGCTTCTGGACGAAGGCGTCCCAGCCGGAGGGCCCGCGGCCGCCGGCCGCGAGCGATCCTTCAATCTGGAAAGCGGCCGAGGCAACTCCCAGCTGGAAATCCGGGCCCAGGCGCGCGGCAAGGGCCTGAACTGCTACGGAATCCTGCACAGTCATGCCCCCATCTTCCCCACGGTGCCCGCTGAAGGCAATGATCGGACGTCGGCTCCCGCCGTCGTCCGTTCCGGAACCGCGCGAGACGGCCGGAGGCGGCGCGGTGACTGCCCGGCGGATGCCCGCCCCGCCCGGCCGCCGATTCGCTTCTGCCCGGCAATTCCGGCATACTAGATGAGTTGTTCAAGCGCTCTTTCGTGTCCCGATCCGGATAATGCCGGGTGTCAGGGTCCAAGTTGGAGACCAAACATAACCCACGCCCCAAAGAACTGCGGACGTGTATGCGTGAAAAGCGCGACACGCCCGACCGCGGGGGTCGGTTACGCCGGCAGGTTGAGGAACCCGGATTTATCCGGATTCAGCTTGTGCGGCGGGTGGTAGTTACGACTTCAATTGCTTCGGCAGCCACATGCAACACGCAAGTAAACAGAGCAGCCCTCACTGGAGCAGCACTAACGAAAGAGAGTCAGGCGACATGGCGGGACAAAAAATCCGCATCCGGCTGAAGTCATACGACCACGAGGTCATTGACTCTTCAGCACGGAAGATCGTTGAGACGGTCACGCGCGCAGGCGCCACGGTAGTTGGCCCTGTGCCGCTGCCGACGGAGAAGAACATCTACTGCGTCATCCGCTCTCCGCACAAGTACAAGGACAGCCGTGAGCACTTCGAAATGCGTACTCACAAGCGTCTGATCGACATCATCGACCCCACGCCCAAGGCTGTTGATTCGCTTATGCGTCTCGACCTGCCGGCCGACGTGAACATCGAAATCAAGCTGTAGGGAGGTGCTGAGAGACTATGACCGCAACCCGTAACGTAAAGGGCCTGCTGGGCACGAAGCTCGGCATGACCCAGGTCTGGGACGAGAACAACAAGCTCATCCCCGTCACTGTGGTCCAGGCTGACTCGAACGTCATCACGCAGCTGCGCAATGCAGACACTGATGGCTATGTCGCCGTTCAGATCGGCTACGGCCAGATCGATCCCCGCAAGGTCACCAAGCCGCTGGCTGGTCACTTTGAAAAGGCAGGCGTCACGCCTCGCCGCCACGTCGTCGAACTGCGCACTGCAGATGCTGACTCTTACGAGCTGGGCCAGGAGCTCTCCGTAGAGCTCTTCGAAGCCGGCCAGAAGATCGACGTCGTTGGCACCACCAAGGGTAAGGGCTTCGCCGGTGTTATGAAGCGTCACGGCTTCCACGGCGTTGGAGCTTCCCACGGTGCACACAAGAACCACCGTAAGCCCGGTTCAATCGGTGGCGCATCCACCCCGAGCCGCGTCTTCAAGGGCATGAAAATGGCCGGCCGCATGGGCGCCGTTCGTCACACCACGCTGAACCTCACGGTCCACGCGGTTGACGTCGAGAAGTCGCTGCTCCTGATCAAGGGCGCCGTCCCCGGCGCCCGCGGCCAGGTCGTACTCGTACGCACCGCCGTGAAGGGAGCCTAGTTCAATGACTAGCACTGTCAAGGTTGACCTGCCTGCAGAGATCTTCGACGTACAGACCAACGTGCCGCTAATGCACCAGGTCGTCGTTGCCCAGCTCGCTGCAGCTCGCCAGGGTACCCACAAGACCAAGACCCGCGCCGAGGTTTCCGGTGCAGGTCGCAAGCCGTTCAAGCAGAAGGGCACCGGCCGCGCCCGTCAGGGTTCAATCCGTGCTCCTCACATGACCGGTGGTGGCGTAGTCCACGGCCCCACGCCGCGTGACTACAGCCAGCGCACCCCCAAGAAGATGATTGCTGCTGCCCTGCGCGGCGCTCTCTCTGACCGCGCCCGTAACGGCCGCATCCACGTCGTTGCTGAACTGGTTCCCGGCACCAAGCCGTCCGCCAGCGCAGCACTGGCAAGCCTGCGGGGTGTCTCCGAGCGCAAGAACCTGCTCGTTGTCATCGAGCGCGCCAACGATGTTGCTGCACTCTCCGTGCGCAACCTCACTGATGTTCACGTTCTGTACGCAGACCAGCTGAACACCTACGACGTTCTCGTCTCCGATGACGTTGTCTTCACCAAGGCTGCCTACGAAGCATTCGTTGCTTCCAAGGCAGTGGCAAAGAACGAGGAGGATGCCAAGTGAGTGCAGCCACCATCAAAGATCCGCGCGACGTCGTGCTTGCACCCGTCGTCTCGGAAAAGAGCTACGGCCTGATCGATGAGGGCAAGTACACCTTCCTGGTGGACCCCCGCTCGAACAAGACCGAGATCAAGCTGGCCGTGGAGAAAATCTTCTCCGTCAAGGTCGACTCGATCAACACCATCAACCGTGCCGGTAAGCGCAAGCGGACCAAATTCGGATGGGGTACCCGCAAGAACACCAAGCGTGCAATTGTGAGCCTCAAAGAAGGCACGATCGACATCTTCGGCGGTCCGCTCTCGTAGCGGAGACCACTTTAACGAGGAAATAAATTATGGGAATCCGTAAATATAAGCCGACTACCCCGGGCCGTCGCGGCTCGAGCGTAGCGGACTTCACTGAAATCACGCGGTCGACGCCGGAAAAGTCGTTGGTACGTCCCCTCCCGAAAAAGGGTGGCCGTAACAACACCGGTAAGATCACGACCCGTCACAAGGGTGGTGGCCACAAGCGCCAGTACCGTCTGATCGACTTCCGTCGCCACGACAAGGACGGCGTCAACGCCCGCGTTGCCGAAATTGAGTACGATCCGAACCGTACGGCTCGCATCGCCCTCCTTCACTACATTGATGGCACCAAGCGGTACATCATTGCCCCGAACAAGCTGTCCCAGGGTGACACCGTAGAGGCAGGTGCCGACGCTGACATCAAGCCCGGCAACAACCTGCCGCTGCGCAACATCCCGGTGGGTACCGTAATCCACGCAGTTGAACTGCGTCCGGGTGGCGGCGCCAAGATGGGCCGCTCCGCCGGCGCATCGATCCAGCTCGTTGCTAAGGAAGGCCGTTTCGCCCAGCTGCGTCTGCCTTCCGGCGAAATCCGCAACGTTGACGTGCGCTGCCGCGCAACCGTCGGCGAGGTCGGCAACGCCGAGCAGTCGAACATCAACTGGGGTAAGGCCGGCCGTATGCGCTGGAAGGGCGTTCGCCCGACCGTCCGTGGTGTCGCCATGAACCCGGTCGACCACCCCCACGGTGGTGGCGAGGGTAAGACGTCCGGTGGACGTCACCCCGTCAACCCGAACGGTAAGCGCGAAGGCCGCACCCGCCGTCCCAACAAAGAGAGCGACAAGCTTATTGTTCGTCGCCGTCGTACTGGCAAGAACAAGCGATAGGAGCCTGGACACATGCCACGCAGCCTGAAAAAAGGTCCTTTCGTTGACCAGCACCTCTTTGTAAAGGTAGCCAGGGAAAACGAAAAGGGCACCAAGAACGTCATCAAGACCTGGTCCCGCCGCTCGATGATCGTCCCCGACATGCTCGGCCACACGATCGCCGTACACGACGGACGCAAGCACATCCCCGTGTTTGTCACTGAGTCGATGGTCGGGCACAAGCTCGGCGAATTCGCTCCCACGCGGACATTCCGCGGCCATGTCAAGGACGACCGTAAGGGCAAGCGCCGCTAGGCGCCTGCACTTACGTCAAAGACGAGAGAAGGAAAGCAATGGAAGCCAAGGCAATTGCGCGTCACATCCGCGTAACGCCTATGAAGGCCCGGCGCGTCGTCAACCTTGTTCGTGGTAAGCAAGCGAATGAGGCTCTGGCAATTCTGAAGTTTGCCCCCCAGGCAGCTTCAGAGCCGGTATTCAAGGTAGTTCAGTCGGCAATCTCCAACGCCCGGGTCCTCGCGGACCGCGACGGTGTGGCGTTTGACGAAGGTGACCTCATCATCAGCGAAATGTATGTTGATGAAGGCCCGACCATGAAGCGGTTCCAGCCGCGAGCCCAGGGTCGTGCATTTCAGATCAAGAAGCGCACGAGCCACATCACCGTGGTAGTCGCTACCCCTGAGAAAGAGGAGGCTCGCTAAGTGGGACAGAAAGTTAACCCGCACGGGTTCCGACTCGGCATCACCACCGATCACGTATCGCACTGGTTTGCTGACAGCACCAAGCCCGGCCAGCGGTACAAGGACTTCGTCCGCGAAGACATCCGTATCCGCCAGCTCATGTCCACGGGCATGGAGCGCGCCGGTATCGCCAAGGTTGAAATCGAGCGCACCCGCGACCGTGTCCGTGTGGATATCCACACGGCACGTCCGGGCATCGTTATCGGCCGCCGCGGTGCAGAAGCAGACCGCATCCGCGGCGAGCTCGAAAAGCTCACCGGCAAGCAGGTTCAGCTGAACATCCTCGAGGTCAAGAACCCCGAGATGGAAGCACAGCTTGTTGCCCAGGGCGTTGCTGAGCAGCTGACTTCCCGCGTGGCTTTCCGCCGTGCGATGAAGAAGGCCATGCAGTCCGCACAGCGTGCAGGTGCCAAGGGCATCCGTATCGCTTGCTCGGGTCGACTGGGCGGCGCAGAAATGTCCCGCTCGGAGTTCTACCGCGAAGGCCGTGTGCCCCTGCACACCCTCCGCGCGAACATCGACTACGGCTTCTACGAGGCCAAGACCACCTTCGGCCGCATCGGCGTGAAGGTCTGGATCTACAAGGGTGACGTCACCGCCAAGGAACTGGCTCAGCAGGCAGCTGCTGCTCCGTCCCGCGGCCGTGGTCCCAGCGACCGCCCGGGCCGCCCGGGTGGCGCTGACCGTGGTGACCGTGGTGACCGCCGTCGTCGTACCGACCGCCCGGCCGAGGCTGCACCCGCTGCTGCCGAAGCTCCGGCTGTTGAAGCAGCAGCAGCAGCACCGGCTGTAGAAGGAGGACAGGCTTAAATGCTTATCCCACGTCGAGTCAAGCACCGTAAGCAGCACCACCCGGGTCGTTCCGGCGCTGCTACGGGCGGCACCAAGGTCTCCTTCGGTGAATGGGGTATCCAGGCTCTGAGCCCGGCATACGTCACGAACCGTCAGATCGAGTCTGCCCGTATCGCGATGACCCGCCACATCAAGCGTGGCGGAAAGGTCTGGATCAACATCTACCCGGACCGTCCGCTGACGAAGAAGCCTGCCGAAACCCGCATGGGTTCCGGTAAGGGTTCTCCGGAATGGTGGGTCTCAAACGTCAAGCCGGGCCGGGTTCTCTTCGAGATCTCCGGTGTGGATGAAGAAACTGCCCGCGAGGCACTTCGCTTGGCGATCCACAAGCTCCCGTTGAAGGCACGCATTCTGCGTCGCGAAGGTGGTGAATAGAAATGTCAGTAGGATCCAAGGAACTTGCATCCGCACAGCTGGACAGTTTCGACAACGAGCGACTCGTTGAGGAACTCCGTAAGGCCAAGGAAGAGCTGTTCAACCTGCGTTTCCAGTCCGCCACCGGCCAGCTGGAGAACCACGGTCGACTGCGCGCGGTAAAGAAGGACATCGCACGCATCTACACCGTGCTCCGTGAGCGCGAGCTGGGCATTCGTGTCGAGGTTGCCGCACCGGTTGTGGAAGCCAAGGAAGAAAAGAAGTCCAAGAAGGCTGCGACCAAGAAGGCCGACAAGGCTGAAAAGGTTGAGACCAAGGAGGACACCAAGTGAGTGAAAAGGACGAGAACGTGACGGAAACTGTTTCCGACGCAGCTACGGCCGCCGAGCGCGGTGACCGTAAGACGAAGCGTGGCTACGTCGTCTCGGACAAGATGGAAAAGACCATTGTTGTCCAGGTCGAGGACCGTGTGAAGCACGCCCTCTATGGCAAGGTCCTTCGCCGCAACACGAAGATCAAGGCTCACGACGAAGAGAACAGCGCCGGTATCGGCGACCTCGTTCTCCTCGCCGAGACCCGCCCGCTCTCCGCTACCAAGCGGTGGCGTCTGGTGGAGATCCTCGAGAAGGCCAAGTAACACCTGCAGCCTCGCTGTACGAGAAACCCCCGTTCCCTTCTGGGAGCGGGGGTTTCTCCGTTGGCGGGGGAGCGCGGCGGGCGGTGGCAGGCAGCGCACCGCGTCACGCACGGCAGGCTTTCAGCAGGCGTACGACGCCGGCGGGCCGGGTATCCGGGGGAGCGCCGCGGCCGGCGGGCCGAAAGGCTGCCGTGCGTGACGCCGTCGTCTGTGGTAGGGCGGATTCTGACTGGGGCCAGAAACGTGCTAAGATTTTGAGTTTGTATGGCGCCCTCTGTGCGCCGTCATCAACCTCGTAAACAATCGTGCCACGGCATAGTGCCCCCTAGCGCCCCGACTCGTCGGAATCCGTGTGGGAAGCAAATGTTGTTGGCACGGGAGTTTAGGCCTGGTCTGGCAAAATCCAGGCAGGTCAAGAGACACCCCGATCAACCGTTCCGCAAGGCTCATTCCGTAGGAAGATTTTCGGTCTGAGAACCCGCGCGACGCAAGGAGTAAATAGTGATTCAGCAGGAGTCGCGACTCAAGGTCGCCGACAACACGGGTGCTAAGGAAATCCTTACCATTCGCGTTCTCGGTGGATCTGGCCGTCGCTACGCAGGCATTGGCGACGTAATCGTCGCTACCGTCAAGGACGCAATTCCGGGCGGCAACGTAAAGAAGGGCGACGTCGTCAAGGCTGTCATCGTCCGTACCAAGAAGGAACGCCGCCGTGCGGATGGTTCCTATATCAAGTTTGACGAGAACGCAGCTGTGATCCTGAAGAACGACGGTGACCCCCGCGGTACCCGTATCTTCGGACCGGTTGGTCGTGAACTTCGCGATAAGAAGTTCATGAAGATCGTTTCTCTGGCTCCGGAGGTGCTTTAGTCCATGGCTAAGATCAAAAAGGGTGACCTCGTTCAGGTCATCACTGGCGCCAAGGCTGAGCGCGGCGGCGACAAGGGCAAGCAGGGCAAGGTTCTGCGCGTCTTCCCCGAGACCAACCGCGTGCTGGTCGAAGGCATTAACCGCGTAACCAAGCACACCAAGGTCGGTCAGTCGCAGCGCGGCACCAAGACCGGTGGCATCGAAGTCGTCGAGGCTACGATCCACATCTCCAACGTGGCTCTGGTTGACCCGTCCACCAAGAAGCCCACCCGCGTCGGTTTCCGCACCGAGACCGTTGAGCGCGATGGCGTGAAGCGCGACGTGCGTGTCCGCGTGGCCAAGAGCTCAGGGAAGGACATCTAATGACTGAGACTCTCGAGACTCCGGCAAGCAAGATCGTTCCTCGTCTGAAGACCAAGTACGCGGATTCCATCAAGAGCACGCTCGTTGAGGAATTCAAGTACGAGAACGTCAACCAGGTTCCCCGTCTGGTCAAGGTCGTTGTGAACATGGGTGTTGGAGATGCCGCCAAGGACTCCAAGCTGATCGACGGCGCTGTCCGCGATCTGACCCTGATCACCGGCCAGAAGCCGCAGGTAACCAAGGCCCGCAAGTCGATCGCACAGTTCAAGCTGCGCGAAGGCATGCCGATCGGTGCACACGCAACTCTGCGTGGGGACCGCATGTGGGAATTCCTGGACCGTCTGGTCACGCTGGCTCTGCCGCGTATCCGCGACTTCCGGGGCCTCAGCGGCAAGCAGTTCGACGGCAACGGCAACTACACCTTCGGTCTGACCGAGCAGGTTATGTTCCACGAGATCGACCAGGATTCCATCGACCGCGTTCGCGGCATGGACATCACCGTCGTGACCACTGCCAAGACCGACGACGAAGGCCGCGCGCTGCTCAAGGCGCTTGGCTTCCCGTTCAAGACCGAAGATTAATCTAGCTACGTAAAAGGTCCGTTACGTGCTGGTTCCCTCCGGGGATGACTGCACGGCGGAAACCGTTATGAGGAAGGGCAAGAGCCCACCATGACAATGACAGATCCCGTCGCAGACATGCTTACGCGTCTGCGCAACGCAAACTCGGCATACCACGATTCCGTGTCTATGCCGTACAGCAAGCTCAAGGCACGCGTTGCCGACATCCTGAAGGCCGAAGGTTACATCGCCTCCTGGAAAGAAGAAGACGCTGAGGTTGGCAAGAAGCTGACCCTCGAGCTCAAATTCGGTCCGAACCGCGAGCGTTCAATCGCTGGCGTTCGTCGTATTTCCAAGCCGGGACTGCGCGTTTACGCAAAGTCCACCAACCTGCCGCACGTGCTCGGTGGCCTGGGTGTCGCAATCCTGTCCACCTCTTCCGGCCTCTTGACTGACAAGCAGGCCGGCAAGAAGGGCGTGGGCGGCGAAGTCCTCGCTTACGTCTGGTAACGGGAAAGGAAGAGAATAATGTCACGTATTGGACGTCTCCCCATCACCGTTCCTGCCGGCGTTGAGGTCAAGGTTGACGGCTCTGTCGTCAGCGTCAAGGGTTCCAAAGGCGAGCTGAGCCACACTGTGCCCAGCCCGATCGAGGTTTCCCTGGAAGATGGCACCCTGACTGTCGCCCGCCCGAACGACGAGCGCGCCTCACGTTCGCTGCACGGCCTGACCCGCACCCTGATCGCCAACATGATCCAGGGTGTCACCGCAGGCTACGAGAAGAAGCTTGAAATCGTCGGTACCGGTTACCGCGTTCAGGCAAAGGGTTCTGACCTGGAGTTCGCTCTGGGCTACAGCCACCCGGTTAACATCTTGGCACCGAACGGCATCACCTTTGCAGTAGAGACCCCGACCAAGCTCTCTGTTTCAGGTATCTCCAAGCAGCAGGTCGGCGAGGTTGCTGCCAACATTCGCAAGCTGCGGAAGCCGGACCCCTACAAGGGCAAGGGCATCCGTTACGCAGGCGAAGTCATCCGCCGCAAGGTCGGAAAGGCTGGTAAGTAACCATGGCGATCGCAATTAACAAGAAGCGTACGAACAAGAGCAAGTCTGCCCAGCGCAGCCGCCGCCAGCTTCGTATCCGCAAGCGCATCTCCGGAACGGCTGTACGTCCTCGTCTGGTCGTCAACCGGTCCGCACGCCACGTATTCGTCCAGGTTGTCGATGACACCCAGGGCCTGACCGTAGCGAGCGCCTCCACTCTGGAAGCCGACCTTCGTGCATTCGACGGTGACAAGACTGCCAAGGCCAAGCGCGTTGGCGAGCTCGTCGCCGAGCGTGCCAAGGCTGCCGGTATCGAAGCTGTTGTCTTCGACCGCGGTGGTAACAAGTACCACGGCCGGATCGCCGCCGTCGCTGACGGCGCACGTGAAGGTGGGCTGTCACTGTGACCGAAAATAACGAAAAGGACATTCAGGTGACTGAAGCTGTAGCTGCTCCGGCAACTGAGACCGCTGCGCCTGCTACCACCGACGGCGCCCGTGGTGGCGCTGCTCGTCGTGGCGAGCGTGGCGACCGCGGCCAGGGCCAGGGCCGTGGCGACCGTGGTGGCCGTGGTGGCCGCGATGGTGGCCGCGAAGCCGAAAAGAGCCAGTTCGTAGAGCGCGTCGTAACCATCAACCGTGTTTCCAAGGTCGTCAAGGGTGGTCGTCGCTTTAGCTTCACCGCCCTCGTCGTCGTCGGTGACGGCAACGGTATGGTCGGCGTTGGCTACGGCAAGGCTAAGGAAGTTCCGGCCGCCATCGCGAAGGGCGTTGAAGAAGCCAAGAAGTCCTTCTTCCGCGTTCCCCGCATCGGCAGCACCATCCCGCACCGCGTTCAGGGTGAAGCCGCCGCAGGCGTCGTCATGCTGCGTCCGGCTTCCGCCGGTACCGGCGTTATCGCCGGCGGTCCGGTCCGTGCAGTACTGGAGTGCGTGGGCATCCACGACATCCTCTCCAAGTCGCTCGGTTCCTCCAACGCCATCAACATCGTGCACGCGACCGTTGACGCGCTGAAGCGCCTCGAAGAGCCGGCAGCAGTGGCAGCACGCCGCGGCCTCCCGCTCGACGAGATCGCTCCGCCGGCAATGGTGAAGGCGATTTTGAACCAGAAGGCAGGTGTCTGAGTTGGCTAAGAACGTGCTTGTCTCCGACGCAAAGTTGGAGATCACTCAGATTAGGTCGTCTATTGGCGGCAAGCAGAACCAGCGCGACACCCTGCGGTCCCTCGGCCTGAAGCGGATCGGACACACCGTTGTCCGCACCGCCGACTCCGTGACCGTCGGGATGCTCAACACGGTTCCGCACCTGGTAAAGGTAGAGGAGGCGAAGTAATGGCAGAGAAGAACACCGCCGTAAAGGCACAGGGCGCCGCTGCTGAGAAGCAGAACGCACTGAAGGTTCACCACCTGCGTCCCGCCCCGGGTGCCAAGACCGCCAAGACCCGTGTTGGTCGTGGCGAAGGTTCCAAGGGCAAGACCGCCGGTCGCGGTACCAAGGGTACGAAGGCCCGCTACCAGATCAAGGCTGGCTTTGCCGGCGGCCAGTTGCCGCTGCACATGCGCCTGCCGAAGCTGCGCGGCTTCAAGAACCCGTTCCGGGTTGAGTACCAGGTTGTAAACCTGGACAAGCTCAACGAGCTGTTCCCGGAAGGTGGCGCAGTCACCGTGGAGAACCTGGTCGAAAAGGGTGCCGTTCGCAAGAACCAGCCCGTCAAGGTGCTTGGCACCGGCGACATCACCGTCAAGGTTGACGTCACCGTCCACGCATTCTCGGCCAGCGCCGCAGAAAAGATTGCTGCAGCAGGCGGAAGCACCACCGCCCTCTAACGAGGCGGCGGGGCAGTTGCCCGTTGTGGAAACTCCCGGTACCCAGGGGCTCAGGCCCTCAGGTACCGGGAGTTTTTCTTTTTTCCGGCCCTGCGATTGTTCGCAGGACGCGTCCACCCGTTAGACTCGGTTGTTGGGTTTATTTGACCTATCTCACACGACTTTACATAACTCAGGAGGACGCTTGCTTAGCGCATTTGGCCGGGCCTTTCGCACGCCTGATCTGCGACGCAAGTTGTTGTTCACGCTGGGAATCATCACAATCTTCCGCTTGGGTGCCTTCGTCCCCTCGCCTGGTGTGAACTACCAGAATGTCCAGCAATGCTTGCAGAACGGTCAGACCACGGGCGGCATCTATCAGCTCGTCAACCTGTTCAGCGGCGGTGCACTGCTCCAGGTGTCCGTCTTCGCCCTGGGCATCATGCCGTACATCACGGCGAGCATCATCGTCCAACTGCTCCGAGTGGTCATTCCCCGCTTCCAGCAGCTGTACGAGGAAGGCGCCGCGGGGCAGTCGAAGCTGACGCAGTACACGCGTTACCTGACTATCGCCCTCGGCCTGCTCAACGCCACGACCCTGGTCTCGCTCGCACGCTCCGGCCAGCTGCTGCCGAACTGCCAGCTGCCGATCATCCCGGACGACAGCATCGTCACCACGATCCTCATCATCATCACGTTGACCGCCGGTACCGGCCTCATCATGTGGATGGGCGAGCTCGTGACCGAAAAGGGTGTCGGCAACGGCATGTCGCTGCTGATCTTCACCTCGATCGTTTCCAGCTTCCCCGGCTCGCTCGGCGCCATCTGGACCTCTCAGGGCCCCGGCACCTTCTTCATGGTCCTGGTCATCGGCCTGCTGACCGTGGCCGCAGTGGTCTTCGTGGAGCAGTCCCAGCGCCGCATTCCGGTGCAGTACGCCAAGCGGATGATTGGCCGGCGGACCGTCGGCGGCACCAGCACGTACATCCCGATCAAGGTGAACATGGCCGGCGTCGTGCCCGTCATCTTCGCATCCTCGATGCTGTACCTGCCGGGCCTGATCTCGCAGTTCAACCAGCCCCAGCCCGGCGAGCCGCTTGCACCCTGGGTGGAGTGGATCAACAACAACCTGGTCCGCGGCGACCAGCCGATCTACATGGTGCTCTACTTCGCCATGATTGTGTTCTTCACTTACTTCTATGTTGCGATCACTTTCAACCCTGAAGAAGTTTCTGACAACATGAAGAAGTACGGCGGCTTCATTCCGGGTATCCGTGCAGGCAAGCCGACCGCAGACTACCTGCAGTATGTGCTTGCCAGGATCACGCTCCCCGGTGCCATTTACCTGGCTTTTGTGGCACTCATCCCGCTGGTCGCACTGGTCCTGATCAATGCCAACCAGAACTTCCCGTTCGGTGGCACCTCGATCCTGATCATGGTCGGCGTAGGTTTGGAGACCGTCAAGCAGATTGATGCGCAGCTACAGCAGCGTCACTACGAAGGGCTTTTGCGATGACGAGAATGTTGATTATCGGACCTCCCGGCTCCGGCAAGGGAACGCAGGCGGAGCGCATTTCGGAGCGCCTCGGCGTGATTGCGATCTCCACAGGGGATATCTTCCGCGCCAACGTCAAGGGTGAGACGCCGTTGGGCATCGAAGCCAAGAAGTACATGGACGCGGGCGACTTTGTCCCGGACAGCGTGACCAACAAGATGGTCCGCGACCGCCTTGGCGAGGACGACGTGGCGAACGGCTTCCTCCTGGACGGCTACCCGCGCACCACCGCGCAGGTGGACTACCTCGACGGGATCCTGGCCGACGGCGACCAGAAGCTCGACGTCGTCCTGCAGCTCACGGCCGACGACGAGGAACTCGTCACCCGCCTGCTGGGCCGCGCCCTGGAAACCGGACGCACTGACGACAACGAAGCCGTCATCCGGCACCGCCTTGATCTTTACCACGAGCAGACGGAGGCTGTGGTCGCCAAGTATGCCGACCGCGGCATCCTGACCCGCGTCGATGGCATCGGCGGCATCGACGAGGTCACCGACCGCGTCATGCAGGCCATCAAAGAGGCCCAGACGGCCTGATAGGCCACGAACCTCGAGGCCCCTCCCGGATGATCGGGAGGGGCCTCCGCCATTTGGCCGGTGGGCCTCTCCCCGCCGGCCAGCCCCATTGAAAGGAAGTTGCTGATGGCATTCGGCCAGCCACGCATCGAATACAAGACCAACGCCCAGATGCGCTCCATGCACGAGGCAGGGCTCGTCCTCAGCCGGGCACTCGACGCCGCGGTAGCGGCCGCTGCGCCGGGGAAGACCACCAAGGACCTGGACGCCGTGTTTGCCGCGGTGCTCAAGGACGCCGGTGCCACTTCGAATTTCCTGGGCTACCACGGCTTCCCCGCCATGATCTGCACCTCGGTCAATGAGGAGGTCGTACACGGCATCCCAGGGGACCGCGTCCTGCAGGACGGGGACATCCTCTCGATCGACGGCGGCGCGATTCTGGGCGGCTGGCACTCCGACTCCGCCCGCACCGTGATCGTGGGCACCGCGGACCCCGAGGACCAGCGGCTCTCCGACGTCACCGAGGCCGCGATGTGGCACGGGATTGCCGCCCTGGCGACCGGGAAGTTCGTCGGCGACATCGGCAACGCCGTGGACGACTATGTTTCCTCCGTGCCCGGTAAGGCGCTGGGCATCCTCGAGGACTACGTGGGCCACGGCATCGGCTCCGAGATGCACATGGCCCCCGACGTCCCGAACTACCGCACCAACCACCACGGGCCGAAGATCCGCCCGGGGCTGTGCCTGGCCATCGAACCGATGCTGGTGCGCGGCGGCATCGAAACCGCCGTGCTGGAGGATGACTGGACCGTGGTGACAACCGACGGCAAGCGCTCCTGCCAGTGGGAGCATTCCGTTGCGGTCCACGACAAGGGCATCTGGGTGCTCTCCGCGCCCGACGGGGGAGCCGCGAAACTGGCCCCTCTCGGCGTCGTGCCCGTCCCGATCCCCTAGCCTCCTGCGCGCAGCGGTGCGCCCGCGGCACCCAGCGACGCGCACAACCGCCAGCGACCCGCGCTGGCGCCCGCGACGCGCACAAGCGCCGGCGACGCCCGGGATTGCCCGCGACACGGCAAGACCCTGGCGACGCCTGAATACGGCAGCGCCAGGGTTTTATCGCGTCGGCGGAAAATACGAGCAGCGGGAGTGACCACGCTCGGCGCGTGTTACCGCCGTTGACCCGCGCTGGCGCCGGCGATGCCCGGGATTGCTCGCGACACAGAAAGACCCTGGCGACGCCGGAATACGGCAGCGCCAGGGGTTTATCGCGTCGGCGGAAAATACGAGCAGCAGGAGTGACCACGCTCGGCGCGTGTTACCGCCGTTGACCCGCGCTGGCGCCGGCGATGCCCGGGATTGCTAGCGACACAGCAAGACCCTGGCGACGCCGGAATACGGCAGCGCCAGGGCTTTATCGCGTCGGGGGAAAATACGAGCAGCGGGAGTGACCACGCTCGGCGTCGTGCCCGTCCCGATCCCCTAGCCTCCGGCACGCAGCGGGGCGCCCACGGCACCCGGCGACGCGCATCACCGCCAGGACCCGCGCTGGCGCCCGCGGCGCGCCTCATGGCCCGAGACACGACGAATCCCTGGCATTGCTGGAAGACCAGCAGCGCCAGGGATTCGTCGCAGGGGCGGAGACCGAGCGTGTCGTCAGCTCTTGAGCTTGGGCTTTACGTCCTTGGTGTAGATGCCCTCCAGGGTGGCCTTGAGCGCCGTCATGGTGGCCTGGACGTCGCCTTGCTGGGTGAGGATCGCCGCGGCGGACTTGGCCATCTCCTGGTCCGCGCCCGGCAGGAACACGCGGGCGTTGTCCTGCACCCGGGTCACGGCAAGCTGGTCCATGGCGGTCTTGATCTGCGGGGTCTTTGCCAGCACCGCGGTCATGTCGGCCGAGGTGCGGGTGGGCATGTAGCCGGTGGCCGCGGAGAACTGAGCCGTGTTTTCCGGTTCCGTCATGAATTTCAGGAAGGTGGCAGCTGCGAGCTGCACCTCCTTGCTGACGCCGCTGGGGATGCCCAGGCCTGCGCCGCCGGTGGGGCACACCGGGCTTTCGTTCTTCGGACCGCCTGGCAGGTAGCCGACGCCCACGTTGAACTTCGCGGACTTCAGGACCCCCAGCAGGGAACCCGTCGAGGAAATCGTTGACGAGGTGATCCCCGCAGCAAAGTCATCGGCCGCTTCCTTGGACGAGACGCCGGCCCACTTGTCCTTGAAGATGGAGTCCTGGGCCCACTGCAGCGCGGCGACCGACTCGGCCGAATCGCAGTTGAAGGTCCACTCGTTGGACCAGCTGCCGCCCCAGCCCCACAGGTTGTTCTGCAGGGTCCAGCCTGCGTAGCCGGCCAGGGCCGGGTAGATGTACGCGTACTGGGCACCCGAACTGGCCTTCAGTTTGGGCGCCCACTCGGCGAACTCCTGCCAGGTCTTCGGGGCGCGGTCCGGCAGCCCGGCGGCCTTGAAGTGGTCCTTGTTGTAGTAGAACAGCGGGGTGGAACGGCCGTAGGGGAGCGCCCACTGCTTGTCCTCGTACTGGTAATCCGCGATCAGGGACTTCTGGAAGTCATCGACCTTGACGTCCAGCTGCTTGATCAGGCTGTCCAGGGCGATGATGTTGCCGTTGGAGTAGTACCGGAACCACCAGACATCCGAGAGCACCACGAGGCCCGGAAGGCCGGACTTCGCGGCCTGGGAGGTCTGGAACTTCTGGGCGATTTCCTCATAGTTCGCCCCGGCGGTGACCAGGTTGACCTTGATCTCCGGGAACTTGGCATGGAACTTCTCGATAATGGCCTTTTCCACGTCCTGGGACTTGCCCGGGTGGTTGGACCAGAAATCGATCGAGGCTGCGGGCTTGACCCCGCTGAAATCGATGTCGGCGGCCGCGGTCGCCGCCGCGGGGCCTGTGGTGGACGGGCCCCCGCAGGCCGACAGTGCGGCGGCGCCGGCGCCGGCACCTGCCAGTCCCAGGAAGTGCCTGCGGTCAAGATTCAATGCCATGGTGGATCCTCTCGATGATGCTGACTCGTTGAATGGCTGTGTTTGAGTTGGAGCTTTCGAAGGCACCGTCACCCGGTGACGCTGCCCTGGGTGAGGCCGGCCACGATGTAACGCTGCAGAGCCGCGAAAACCAGCAAGATGGGTACGATCACCAGCACGGCACCGGCCATCAGGATGCCCCAGCCGGAGCCGTTGCCCTCGGAGTTCTGCAGCAGCGTCAGGCCGACCGGCAGGGTCATCGTCTCGGGGCGGTCGGTGATGATCAGCGGCCAGATGTAGTCGTTCCATTCGCTCACGACGACGACGAGGGCAACCGTGGCGATTGACGGTCCGGAAACCGGCGCCACGATCTGCCAGAGGCGGCGCCAGTGGCCGGCGCCGTCGATCTCTGCCGATTCCAGGATGGAGGCGGGCAGGGTCATGAAGTGCTGGCGCAGCAGGAACGTGCCAAACGCCGTGCCCAGGCCCGGGAGGATGATGCCCCACAGTGTGTTCTTGCCGCCCATCCCTGCGATCAGGATGTAGTTGGGCAGGATGGATACCTGCGGGGGGACCATCAGGGCCACCAGGATCAGCACGAAGATGACGTTCTTGTACGGGAAACGGACAAACACGAGCGCGTAGGCGGTCAGGATGGCCAGCAGGACCTTGATGGTGGCGCCCACGGTGGTGACAATCAGGCTGTTCATAAAGAACTGGGCGAAAGGGACCGTCGTCATGGCGATGTTGTAGTTCTGGGGATTAAGGCTCTCCGGCAGGATCTGCAAGTCCATGGTGATGATCTCGCCGGGCAGCTTGAACGAACTCAGCACCATCCACAGCAGCGGCAGGAACACCACCAGGGTGGTGAGGATCAGCGGAAGATAGCCGCCGGCAATGGTCTGCGTCAGGTTGGCCCGGGAGAACGGCCGGGGACGCTGCAGGGGTATCTCGGGTTCCGCGCCGGAGGCGGGGCCGGCATGGGCGGCGGGGTCAGGGCTGACGGGGGAGAGCGGCCTCACGAGTAGTGCACCTTCCGTTCGACAAACCGCAGCTGCAGCACGGTGATGATGAGCAGGATCGCGAACAGAATCACCGAGATTGCCGCCGAGTAGCCGGCCCGGTTGAACGCCCCGAAGGCCTGGAGGTAGGCCTCGTAGATCAGGGTGCTGGTGCCGTTGCCCAGCGGGGTCATGATCCGGATCAGGTCGAAAGCCTGCAGCGAGCTGAGCATCGTGGTGATGAGCAGGAAGAACGTCGTGGGGGAGAGCAGCGGCAGGGCCATGCTGACGAAGCGCTTGAAGCCGTTGGCCCCGTCGAGCGACGCGGCCTCCATAACATCCTGCGGGAGCGACTGCAGCCCGGCAAGGTAGACGACGGCGCAGTAGCCCAGGTTCTTCCAGACGTAGACGATGATGACCATCACCAGGGACAACTGGGGATCATTGATCCACTGCGGACTCTGCTGGCCGATGCCGCGCAGCAGCCAGGCGAGCACCCCGTAGCCGGGATCGAAGATGAACAGCCAGACGAGGCCGACGCCGACGCCGCTGAGCACGTAGGGGGCGAAGACGGCTGAGCGTGCGAACGTTGTGCCGCGGATCTTGGAGTTCAGGGCCAGGGCCACCAGCAGGCCCAGGATCATGGACCCGCCGACGGTGATGAGGGTGAACATGGCGGTGGTGCCCAGGACCTTGGTGGCGTCAGAACTGGTGAAGAACGTGACGTAGTTATCCAGGCCCACCGCCGTGGCCGAGGCGGAGCCCAGCGTCCAGTCGAGGGTGGAGTAGTAGATGTTGTTGAAGAGCGGGAGGTAGGTGAACACCGCAATCAGGATCAGGTTGGGCAGGGCCAGGGCCAGGAACACGAAGAAGTCCCGGCGGGCTCTGGCGGACCAGCGGGCACGCGGCGCCGGAGCCGGTTTGGCCTCGACGGCGGCGCGCGGCCGGTCGGTCAATTGTCGCGTCATTCAAGTCTCTAACGGGTCCGTGCCGGCCGGGGCAGGCGGGTGGGCGGGGAAACCTTGCTATCACTTCACCACATGGTTGGTGGGCAGAAACCCGCACGAGACACCAGTAGAGCTTTGTTGTCCAAGGCTTCGTTGCCCGTTAACGCTGTGTTGCCTGCAGTATTGCACAACGCCAGTTTGGGACACGGACGTCCGGGCGAGATTCTTCCAGACGCTGGGCGGCCGATCCGGGCAGTGGCCCCGCACCGGAGGGCACAATAGAGCCATGACTGCGATTACTGATGTGCCGGGCCTGAGAGTGGGTCATGCCGGCAGGACGGGCGGGGGCTGGCTGAGCGGGGTGACGGTGGTGCTCCCGCCCGCCGGGACGGTGGGCTCCGTCGATGTCCGGGGCGGCGGGCCCGGGACGCACGAGACGGACGCCCTGGACCCCACGACGCTGACCCGGACCGTCGACGCCGTCGTGCTCACCGGGGGAAGCGCCTTCGGTCTCGCCGCGGCCCACGGGGCCCAGCGCTGGTGCGAGGAGAATGGCCGGGGATTCGCAGTGACCGGCGGCGTGGTCCCGATCGTCCCGGCGGCCGCCATTTTCGACCTGGGCCGCGGCGGGAATTTCGCGGCCCGCCCGGACGCGGCCATGGGCTACGCGGCCACCGCGGACGCCGCCGCACGCAATATCGGGCACGACGTCGAACGCGGCAACGTCGGCGCCGGCACCGGAGCAGCAATCGGCCGGGGCACCTACAAAGGCGGAGTAGGCACAGCCTCCATCACCCTGGACAACGGGGTCGTTGTAGGGGCCATAGCAGTAGTCAACGCTTTGGGACTGCCGTTCGGCACATCGCCGCAGAGGGTTGCGCCCGTTTCGGCGAAAGCTGCGCCGGAACGTCCGGAGCAGGCGCCGCCGGGAGAGCTGCCCCCGCTCAACACCACCCTTGTCGTCGTCGCCACGAACGCGGTCCTGGACAAGGCCGAATGCAAGCGCACGGCGTCGGCCGCCCACGCCGGGCTGGCCCGGGCGCTGAACCCCAGTCACACCCTCGCGGACGGGGACACCGTCTTCTGCCTCGCCACCGGCGCGCTGGCACTGGACCGCAGCAGCGAGGCCGCCCGGCAGGCGGGCCTGATCACCCTGCAGAGCGCGGCAGCCGACGTCGTGCGTCTGGCCATCCTGGACGGGATCGACTGCGCGGAGGCCGTGAGCACGCCGGCGGGCGAATTGGGTGCATACGGAGGCTGAGTACGCTACGCTTGCGGGATTTAACATTCAGGCCGTCATGGCGTAATGTTTGGTGTTGGTTGTCTGCCCTGTTGTGCCCTTTTGGGACCGGGAGGCATCAGCCAATCAATCAAAAACGTCCGCGGTTATTTCCGGTGCAAGCCGAAGGGCTGCGGCAAACAACAGTTAGCGGAGGGTATGGCCAAGAAGGACGGGGTCATTGAGATCGAGGGCGTTGTGACTGAGGCGCTGCCTAACGCGATGTTTCGCGTTGAGCTCACCAACAAGCACATCGTTCTGGCACACATCTCTGGAAAGATGCGCCAGCACTACATCAGGATTCTCCCTGAGGACCGGGTAGTGGTGGAGCTGAGCCCGTACGACCTGACACGTGGTCGTATCGTCTACCGCTACAAGTAAACACTGGGCGGCCAGAGCAACAGCCGAAGGCCGGTCCAGCTGACCACTGCAACACGCAAAGGAACGCCATGAAGGTCAAGCCGAGCGTCAAGCAGATCTGCGAAAAGTGCAAAGTGATCCGCCGTAATGGCCGGGTCATGGTGATCTGCGAGAACCCGCGCCACAAGCAGCGCCAGGGCTAATTTCCCTCTTCGGGAAATCCTGGGTTGCTAACCCACGCAAGTAAATAAAAGGCAGCACAAGCTGATCTGGGACACTGAGCTAGAACGAGTCCGGACAGCCAACCCCCGGTCGGAGGCTGGGGCCGCACGGAATGTGCGGGTGTACTGCCTACGACCTCCGGTTTATTCAAGGAGCACTGCCTCTATGGCTCGTCTCGCTGGCGTAGACATTCCCCGCGAAAAGCGGTTGGAAATTGCGCTTACTTACATCTACGGCGTGGGCAAGACCCGTGCACACGAAACCCTGGCTGCCACCGGCATCAGCGCGGACGTTCGGGTCAAGGACCTGTCCGACGCCGAGCTCGTCCAGCTGCGTGATTACATTGAAGGCAACTACAAGGTTGAGGGTGACCTTCGCCGCGAAGTAGCAGCAGATATCCGCCGCAAGGTTGAAATCGGCAGCTACGAAGGTATTCGCCACCGTAAGGGCCTGCCAGTGCGCGGACAGCGTACGAAGACGAACGCACGTACCCGCAAGGGTCCGAAGCGCACCGTTGCAGGCAAGAAGAAGACCAGATAGGTCCTGAGGGACTAACTCGGTTTTCCCCCAATAACTTTCTGTAGGAGAAATAATGCCCCCGAAGACTCGTGGCGCGGTTCGCAAGCCGCGTAAGAAGGACAAAAAGAATATCGCGCTGGGCCAGGCGCACATCAAGAGCACCTTTAACAACACCATCGTGTCCATCACGGACCCGAACGGTGCTGTCATCTCCTGGGCTTCGTCCGGTGAGGTTGGCTTCAAGGGCTCACGTAAGTCCACCCCGTTCGCAGCCCAGATGGCCGCCGAAGCCGCCGCAAAGCGTGCGCAGGAGCACGGTATGCGCAAGGTTGACGTATTCGTCAAGGGCCCGGGCTCGGGACGTGAAACGGCTATCCGTTCACTGCAGGCCGCTGGCCTTGAGGTTGGATCCATCCAGGATGTAACCCCCAGCGCCCACAACGGCTGCCGTCCGCCGAAGCGCCGCCGCGTCTAAGGCTTTCCAACGCACCGGTGCTTGCCCGGACCCCCACGGGTCCGGGCAAGCCCAGCCGCGTTAAGTCTTCAGACCGATCTTTCCACCACCTGTGTTGCGTCATATAGCGGATGCTCGCCGAAAGGAAACCTAAGTGCTCATTGCACAGCGCCCCACCCTCTCCGAAGAGGTCGTCTCCGATAACCGCTCCCGCTTCATCATTGAACCGCTGGAGCCCGGTTTCGGTTACACCCTCGGAAACTCCCTCCGCCGTACCCTGCTCTCTTCCATCCCCGGTGCCTCTGTCACGAGCATCCGGATCGATGGCGTGCTGCACGAGTTCACCACGGTTCCGGGTGTCAAGGAAGATGTCACTGAGATCATCCTGAACATCAAGAACCTGTCGGTCTCCTCCGAGCACGACGAGCCGGTTGTTGCTTACCTGCGCAAGCAGGGCCCGGGAGTCGTCACCGCCGCGGACATCGCTCCGCCGGCCGGCGTCGAATTCCACAACCCGGATCTGCACATTGCCACGCTGAACTCGAAGGGCAAGTTCGAACTCGAACTGACCATCGAGCGCGGCCGCGGCTACGTTTCGGCAGCTCAGAACAAGTCCGGCGACTCCGAGATCGGCCGTATTCCGGTCGACTCGATCTACTCGCCGGTCCTGAAGGTTACTTTCCGCGTGGAAGCAACCCGTGTTGAGCAGCGCACTGACTTCGACAAGCTCATTGTCGACGTCGAGACCAAGCAGGCCATCGCCCCGCGCGATGCTGTCGCTTCGGCAGGTACCACCCTGGTGGAACTGTTCGGTCTGGCCCGCGAGCTGAACACCGCAGCTGAAGGTATCGAGATCGGCCCGTCGCCGACGGATGCTGCCCTGGCAGCAGACATGGCCCTGCCGATCGAGGATCTGGACCTCACCGTCCGTTCCTACAACTGCCTCAAGCGTGAGGGCATCCACTCCGTGGGTGAACTCGTGGCCCGCTCCGAGGCCGACCTCATGGACATCCGTAACTTCGGTGCGAAGTCCATCGATGAGGTCAAGGCAAAGCTGGTTGAACTGGGCCTGTCCCTCAAGGACTCGCCTCCCGGTTTTGACCTCGCAGCACGCGCCGCAGCAATTGAAGAGGACGACGCCGCTTTCAGCGACGACGAGCTCTAACAAACAGATCTTGGCCTGCCGGCTGGTGCACCACGGTGTGCGCAGCCCAACGGCTTCCATATGAGGAGAAACTATTATGCCTACCCCCGCTAAGGGTCCGCGCCTCGGAGGCGGAGCGAGTCACGAGCGCCTGATGCTCGCGAACCTGTCCGCAGCACTGTTCGAGCACAAGCGGATCACCACCACGGTGACCAAGGCCAAGCGGCTGAAGCCGTACGCCGAGCGCCTGGTGACTTTCGCCAAGCGTGGTGACCTGGCTTCCCGCCGCCGTGTACTCGGCCTGATCAGCGACAAGGGCATCGTCCACGAGCTGTTCACCGACATTGCCCAGGCAGTGGAAAACCGCAACGGTGGCTACACCCGCATCACCAAGATCGGCAACCGCAAGGGCGACAACGCTCCCATGGCTGTCATCGAACTGGTTCTCGAGCCGGTTTCCGCCAAGCAGGCAGTCGTTGCCGAGGCTACCCAGGCTGCCGCCAAGGCTGCTCCGGCTGCCGAGGAAGCTCCCGTCGAGGCCGAGGCCGCTGAGTCCAAGTACGCCGGCTCCAAGCCTGCCACCGCTGACAATGCTGCTCCTGAGGGCTTCGCTGTCAAGGGCAACGAGGACTCCATGAAGTTCCACGTACCGGGCTCCCGCTGGTACAACGAAACGGTTGCTGAAGTCTGGTTCGAATCCGCAGAATCGGCAGCAGCTGCCGGCTTCGCCCCTGCCGGCGGCGACGCTGCGCAGGCTGGCGACGCTGAGTAGTCTCGCCTTCTTTCGGCAGTAGATTGAAGTCTATGAACCACCAGAAACCCGCTGCCCCCGCTAGAGGGGGCGGCGGGTTTTTGCGTGTCCGGCTTGATCTTGCGTACGACGGCGGACCGTTCAGCGGGTGGGCCGTCCAGCCCGGACGGCGTACCGTCCAGGGCACCCTGGAAGAGGCCATTGGATTGCTGATCCGCAGGCCCATCAGGGTCACCGTCGCCGGGCGGACCGACGCCGGCGTGCACGCCCGCGGCCAGGTGGTGCACGTGGACTTCACGGAGACGGAGTGGATGGGCCTCAACCGCGGTGTGGAGCTGGATCCTGCGGTCGCCCTGCTGCGGCGGCTCCGCGGCGCCCTCAGTTGCGGGCTGGGCGACCTGACCGGGGCCATCGAGGTCCGCAAGGTCTCCATCGCTACCGAAGGGTTCGACGCCCGGTTCTCCGCGCTCTGGCGCCGCTACAGCTACCGGATTGCAGATGGCCCTCTCCTCTGGGACCCGCTGGGCCGCACCGCCACCCTGTGGCATCAGGACCGGCTCGACGTCGGCCTGCTCAACGAAGGTGCCTCGCAGCTGCTGGGACTCCAGGATTTCCGGTCCTACTGCAAGCCGCGCGAAGGCGCCACGACCATCCGTGAACTTCAGCGGTTCGAGTTTGCCCGCGGCGCTGACGGCGTCCTGGTGGCCACGGTCCAGGCCGATGCGTTCTGCCACAACATGGTGCGCTCCCTGGTGGGATCGGCGCTGTTTGTGGGGGCCGGCATCGAGGAGCCGGGCTGGCTGCACGAACGGCTGCTCAAGCGGCAGCGGGACGCCAAGTCCGTGCTGGCCGCCCCGCACCCCCTGGTGCTGGAAGAGGTGGCGTACCCCTCGGCCAGCGGGCTGCTGGCCCGGGCCGAGCTGACGCGCGCTGTGCGCCAGTAGCGCAGCCTGCATCCGCCACACCTGGAAACACGCGTCCGCAGGACCTAGGAAGCAGGCGGCGCCGCCTCGGCGGGAAGCTCCACGGTGAAGGTGCTCCCGCAGCCAGGACGCGTGCTGCAGGAAATGGTACCGCCGTGCCGTTCGATGATCGCCTTGGTGATGGACAGGCCCAGCCCGGCACCGGGAATCGGGCCCCCGCGGACCACGGGGCTGCGGAAGAAGCGGGTGAAGACCCTGTCGGCGTCGGCAGCTGTCATGCCCATTCCTTCGTCCTTCACGTGCAGCAGCACCCGGCCGCCCCCGGAGCTCGCGGAGACGTGGACGGTGCCGCCGTCGGGCGAATACTTGATGGCATTGGAGACGAGATTGTCGAGGGCCTGGCTGATCCGCAGCGGGTCCACCTCGGCCCAGAGCGGACCCGGCAGGTCCGTGGATAGCGTAACCTGCGATGCCTGGGCGTGGGCCTGGGCCGAGCCGAGGCTCGCTTCGACCAGGCTTGCCAGGTCGGTCCGGCGCGGGTTGACGTGCATGGCTGAGTCGGCGGCCATCATCAGGTCCGAGACCAGTGCCAGCAGCCGCTCGGCGTTCCGCTGCGCGATTTCAATCCGGCGCACGGCGGCAGGGGAGAGCTCTGCCGATTCGCCGAGGATTAGGTCCAGGTTGCCGATGATCGACGTCAACGGGGTGCGGAACTCGTGCGAGACGGTGGAAACAAGGCCGTCCTTGGCCAACAGGGCCTCGGCCAGCCCGGTGACCTCGTCGGTGAGCAGCCGTTCGCGTTCGCGGCTGTCGGCGAGGAGGGTATGAAGCTCGGCTTCCCGCCCCCGGGTCAGCCGGAACAAAGTCTGCAGACGCCCCGGGAATCGCACAGAGAAACCCTGCGGATTCCGGACAAGTTGCTGTCTACCCAATAAGACCGCGCCCCTTCTCGCTGTTTCAATTTATCGGCCTTCCTCACGCTAGCTTTACACAGGATGAATATTTGTGGCTGCAGCTGTGCCTAAACAGTAATTACCGCTATAGCGTGGGTACTCTGACATTACTGGCGCACCACGAGTGCGCTGCAGTAACAACACGGCTGCTATGGGGGTAGATGCCGCAGCGTTCAGATGCAAAGGGGGGCCATGCCTGATTTGGGAGTAGCAGTCGTCGTCGAGGACGACGAAGACGTGCGTCACCTCGTTGAAGCGGTGTTGAGCCAGGCGGGATTTGACGTCCACGGCGCGGCCAGCGGGCGTGCGGGGGTTGAGGCAGTGCGCAGCCGGAAGGCCAGCGTCGTCACCTTGGACGTGGGCCTGCACGACATTGACGGCTTTGAAGTCCTGCGCCGGATCCGGGAGTTCAGCGACGCCTATGTAGTCATGCTGACCGCCAGGACGGATGAGCTGGACACGCTTACCGCACTGCACACCGGGGCCGACGATTTTATGACCAAACCGTTCCGCCCGCGCGAGCTGCGGGCGCGGGTCGCGGCGATGATGCGCCGGCCCCGGCAGGGCGCAGGTACGGGCGCAGGGGCACGGGCCGAGGCGGGCGGGGAGGTCGCCGTCACGGACGGTGTTGGGATCTCGGCGTTGGACGCTGAGCATGACCCCGGTTCCGCCCTTGACCCCGGGGAGTCCGGAGCGGAGGTCCTGCGTCACAATGGGCTTTCACTGAACACGGCCACCCGGACGGTGGTCTCGCACGGCAAGGAGTTGGTGCTCACGCGCAGCGAATTCGACCTCCTCCAGGAGGTGTTGCGGGGGTCCGGGGCGGTTCGAACCCGGTCGGACCTGGTGCGTGTGGTGCGGGGAGGGCACTACCGTGACGACACCTACATCAGCGGAGCTGATGAACGGGCGGTGGAGGTCCACATCGGGAATCTCCGTCGCAAGCTCGGCGAAGATCCCCAGAACCCCCGATGGCTGATCACTGTTCGCGGAGTAGGTTACCGGCGGGCGCCGAGCCGGGCCTAGAAGTTTGTCCCGGGCGTCACAGATAACCGATTTTCAAGGCTATTACTGTTTCTTCGCCCGTTTGCGCGAGGTCCGGCAGAAGTAGCCGTACGGCGGTCAGGTCCCTGGCCCGGAGGAGGCATTCGGCTTCCACCGCCAGTCTCGCAAGCCGGGACGCACCAACCATGAGCGCGGATATTTTCACGCTGATGAGAGCATCCATCGCCTGTTCGACATCATGGCCTTCCACTGAGCGCTCCAGGTACGAGAGCCGCTTGTCCCAGATGCCGATGTAGTCCAGGGCGAAATTACGGGCCACTCTGGCGCCGCCAGCTTCTTCCTCCAAACCGCGAAGAACTTCAAGGTCCAGGACGGGGATCTCCGGTGGTCCCTCAGGCGTCGCCCCTGCAGAGTAGCCGGAAGGAGGGCGGCAGGCACCATGAGTACCGCCGCCCTTGCTCTGCTTTGCATCAGACATGCCTCAAGGCTACGTTCGGAGCTTGGGAAAAGCCTGAGCAGCAGGCGAACCTATGTAAACGCTGCGGCATATCTGTGCTGGCGGTCGGGGCGGATCTTAGGACCGGACGCCGTGCAGGATTAACTCACGCCGCTGTGTTGCCGCGGTGAGGTGCCGGGAAACTACCCTCCCAGAGTCTCCATCACGTTGATGGCGGCAGGCCCCAGAAGGGCAATGAACAGCACCGGCATGATGCAGACCATCAGTGGAAAGAGCACCTTGACCGGAATCTGCATGGCTTTTTCCTCGGCCCTCTGCCGGCGCTTGATCCGCATTTCGCTGGCCTGCGTTCGCAGAACGCCGGAAATCGAGATTCCGTACTTGTCCGCCTGCAGAATCGCACTGACGAATCGTCGGAGATCGGGCGCGCTGGTCCGTTCTTTCATCGCGTCATAGGCTTCGCGACGGGACATCCCCAATTGCATATCCTGAAGAGTCCGGACAAATTCCGCTGCCAACGGTCCATGGCCATTTTGACCTGTGCGGGCCATTGCTGCGTCGAACCCGAGGCCGGCCTCGACGGCGATGGTCATTTGGTCCAGCGTGTCCGGAAGTTCAAGCATGATGGCATTCTGTCTTTCAGTGCCCTTGCTATGGATGAGAAGGTCCGGTACGAAATAGGAAACGGCCGTCACGAAGAGTGCCAGCAGAGCGGACTTCCCCGTGGGGGCACCGTTAAAATACAGGACTCCAAGGATGCCAGCCGAGGCTGCCAGGACAATCTTGGCGGCGACGACGCGTTTTAGCGGCCAGGAAGCAGGCCTGCCTGCCAAGGCCAGTTTCCGGTCGAGTCCCGCGATCAACCTGCCGGGCGTATAGCGGTTGGCCAGGGCTTCAAAGCGTTGGGCCTTCTGTTTCGGCTGCTTCTTTCCAGCAGTCAGTCCCCGCGAGAGGCTCTCCTGGATGATGCGCCGCCCGGGACGTTGATGTCCCTGAATTGACCAGCCCAGCAGCAGAATTGCTGCTGCGACGGCCACAATACCGCTCACTGCTAACGGCGACATTTTTCGTCCTTATCGTATGGCTGGGACTTGCGTGAAGAACTGCCTGCTAGAACTTGAAGCTGACCACTTTGCGCAGCCACAAGGCTCCAACGGTCAGCAGGACGGCAGAGACGCCGATCAGCACCCAACCGATCGGGTTTTCAAACAGGGGATCCATATATCCCGGGCTGATGACCACGAGTGTTCCGCCCAGTCCGAAGGGGAGCACCATCAAAACAATGGCGGAGATCTTTCCTTCTGCACTCAGGGACTTGACCTGTCCCCGGATCTGGTTGCGTTCACGGATGGTATGCCCGACCTGGTCCAGGACATCGGCCAGGTTCCCGCCAACCTCGCGGTGAATGGCCATAGCCTGGGAAACCCAGGAAAAGTCTTCCGACTTCATCCGTTCGGCCGCGTCGTCGAGGGCATCACCCAGATCCCGGCCCAGTCTCGTTTCATTGATGATGCGGGTGAACTCCTCCGACGTGGGAGACTCGGACTCGCCGGAGACTGCATCGATCGCCCGCAGAAGGCTGTGGCCGGCACGGAGGCCCCCAGAAAGCAGTTGGAGGGTGTCGTCCAACTGGTCGGCGAAGCGCTTCCGCCGGTGGGCGGCCGAGAACCGCAACCCAACACGTGCGCCGAGGGGCGACGCAATGGCCAGGACCAAGGCGAGGAAAGGCCCGCCGGCGATAAGGCCAACGGCTGCAGCCACGACGCACGCGGCCGCGGTGAGCAGGAGGAATTCAGCGGGCCTAAACTTCAATCCCGCAGCTTCGATGGCGCCGGCGATCACGGCGGCGTAGTTTTGGCGGCTGAGCAGTCCCTCTACCTGCTGGGTTACCCAGGTAGCCAGCCGGGAGGAGGATGGAGTGCCGGTGGTTGCAGCCCGGTTCAGGGAGTTCCTGGGCTGCCGGGGAGCCACAACAAGAAACGCGCCGACGGCCAGGCCCGAGTAGCAGAGCAGGCAACCCACCATGAGGAGGAGTACCGACGGCTCAGGACTCATCAGGTTCTCCTGGCCGCGGGGGTCCCGAATACGCTGGGAGACAACTCGATGCCCAGCTCATTGAACCGTTCGGTGAATTTTGGCCGCACGCCAGTCGGTACAGGCTTACCGAGAAAACGGCCGTTGGCATCGAGACCAGCGCTGTAGTCAAAAACAAACGCATCCTGCAGCGTGACGATTTCGCCTTCCATACCCTGGACTTCGGTCACGTGTGTGACCCGCCGTGTGCCGTCCCGCAACCGGGTGAGCTGGACAATCACATCCACGGCGGACGCGATCTGCTCGCGCACCGCGCGCAAAGGCAGGTCCATGCCCGCCATCAATACCAGCGTCTCCATCCGGGCGATCGCATCCCGTGGAGAGTTTGAATGAACCGTGGACAACGACCCGTCGTGGCCTGTGTTCATTGCCTGGAGCATGTCCAGGGTCTCCCCACCGCGGACCTCACCCACCACGATCCGGTCCGGCCTCATCCGCAGGGAGTTCCGGACCAGATCCCGGATTGTGATTGCCCCTTTGCCCTCGATGTTGGAAGGACGGCTTTCAAGACGCACCACGTGATCCTGCTGCAATTGGAGCTCCACCGCATCCTCGATGGTCACGATCCGTTCATCCTCAGGGATGAAAGATGACAGGACATTGAGCAGTGTGGTCTTTCCGGTGCCGGTTCCGCCGGACACAATGATGTTGAGCCTGGCCTTGACGCAGGCATCAAGCAATTCCGCCATTTCCGGAGACAGGGTGCCGAAGCCGATGAGGTCGCTGACCTGGAACGGGTCGGTCGCGAATTTTCGAATGGTCAATGAAGACCCGTTGACGGCCAGCGGCGGTATGACCGCATTGACCCGGGACCCGTCCGCGAGCCGCGCGTCCACAAGCGGTGACGACTCGTCAATGCGCCGGCCCACACGGGCCACAATCCGTTCGATGACCTTGCGCAGATGGTCCTCCGAGGCGAACCGAACGCCGCTGAGGGTGAGTTTGCCCTTGTGTTCGACGTAGATCATGTCTGGTCCGTTGACCATGATTTCCGTGATCTCCTCGTCGTCCAGCAGACGCTGCAGGGGTCCATACCCCAAGACGTCATCACTAACGCCCCGAATCAACCGCTGCCGTTCCTCCTTGGTCAGCGGAACTTCTTCCTCTTCCACCACCTGGACCAATTCCTCCTGGACAAGGGTGTACAGCTGCTCTTCGGTCAGCAAGGGGTCCAGCAGCCGCGTTCCCAGCCGTTCAAAAAGGATGACCCCCGCCCTGTCCTTCAGCTTCGCCAGGGCATCCCGTGCCGGCGGAATAGGGGTGGAGGATTTCCCGCTTCGTGAAGGCCGCGCCGCATCAAACGCTGGCGGCGGTACGGATTCGATGGTTGAGTTCGTCATCGGCGAGTCCTCGCCGGACGGATTGGACTCGTTCCTGCCGGCAGGGCGCTGACGTACACTTGGTGCCGCTGAAGGCGACGGGACGCGGGCGGCTTCCAGGCGCTGGGCGAGATTCACGATGTTCCAATCCGGTGTCTGGCAGAGCGCTTTCGGGCAGGTTTAGCAGTCGGCGCAAAGCGGCTAACCAGTTTGCGCAGAGCCTTGCTGGCCGGATCACGCCCGTTCCGGGACAGCAGAGGAACGCCGCGGTTGGTGGATATCCGCAGCGTACGGGAAGCCGGAACGACGACGTCGACGTTGACACCGAGAGTGGTTTCCACATCCTGCTGAGAAATCCCGTCGCGAGGGTCCGCCGCGTTGAGGACCAGATGCCGCCTGGTCGCGGCCATGCCGAGTTCCCGCAGGACATCCAGTTCCTTGCGCATTCCCCGCACGCCGGGAACGTCCATGCTGGTAACCAGGACGAGATCCGTGGCCTGGTCGAGCGCCGCGAGGGTCTGTTCGGACAGACCGGGGGCGGTGTCGATGACGACAAACTTGTACAGACCCGCAAGCTGGTCCACGAGATGGGCGATATCATCGCCGGTGACCTCGTCCGCGGCGCCCGGGAGGGCCGGGGCGCACAGAGCGTACAGTCCGGAAGAATGTGCACTGAGGAAGGATTTGAGCACCATGTTGTCCCGCCTGGCGGGGCCGTGAACTGCGTCATTGACTGAATGATCCGGCGTGATGGAGAGGGCCGTAGCCACGTCACCGAACTGCAGATCGAGATCAAGGAGCACAACGGCGTGGGGTGCTCCCGCAGCCAAGCCGACGGCGAGATTGCTGGCCACCGTGGTTTTGCCCGCCCCGCCCTTTGGGGAGATGACCGCAATGACCCGTCCACTCGTGGTGCCAGCGCTGTCGTCGGGATGCAGGCCGGCGGCATGACGCCGGATGGATGCGCTGCGGGTGGCGCGGTGGAGCAGTGCGCTCATGCTGCTGGCATCGGCGTCGGGCTCAAGGACATCGCGGATACCAGCGCGCATGGCAGAGAGCACGAGCTCCGGGCTGGGCGGGGCGACCAGCAGTATTGATACCTCCGGCCGCTGGATTTCGAAGTCGGCCGCAAGACGAAGGGCGGCGTCCGGGGGAACTCCCGGACCCAGGACCACTACGTCGAGGAGTTGGGGGTCCGGAAGGTGCAACAGCAGATCCGCTGGTTCGTTTGGGAAAGCTTCGCCGGACCAGGAATATACTTCCCCTGCCAAAACGCCGGTGGCTGCGGCGCTCAACCGCTCGTGGTATTCGGGATCGGTGCTGACCACTGCGTAGCGGCTCACTTGAACAGATCCTTTGCGGTCATTTGCCGGGTTCCGCCCTCAGCGGCGGTGGAAGGCTCTTTTGACAACCAGATCCTGCCAAATTCCTGCGCGAACAGGATTTTCTCAGCGTCGGCCCCCGTTCGTGCCAAGGTGACGATCACACTGCCCGGCGGAACCGGGGCGGCTGCCGGGGAACTGCCGGACGCGGCCGCCTCGGGGACGGCAGCGAGACCCTGAATGGCTGTGACCAGCACGTTGTGCAGGGCGAGATGGGTTACGGGCGTACCGTCATCGCCAGCTTCCAGAGAAACGAAGATTCCGACCGTGTCACCGGGCCGGAGTTGGCCACCGACCACGCGTTGCGGTTCCAACTGGATGGAAATCTCCTGCATTCCGTCCGGGACTTCGATGGCTCCCTTGGCTTTCAGGCTGGCAGGGTCTACTAAGCGCGCCTTAATGAGCTGTTCGCCGGGAACCAGGTCGACGGTGGTGACCAGTCCGCCGAGGTCCGCGAGGGAGCTGACGGCATCAGCTGCCACGACCTTTCTGGGCACGGACTGCAGGCTCACGGACTCGGTCAGGGCGCTGGCGGAGGTCCCCGCCGGCGCCGCTTTGGTCACAACCAGCACGTCGATGGTCTCCATCCCTGCGAGGGCCCTTTTGTCGGCGCCGGCGACGTAGGAGACGAGGAGGACAGTGCCGACCACTGCCAGCAGAACGGCGACGACGCCCGCAAGAATTCGGCTGTTCACGGTGAATGGCTCCTAGCGGCTGAGGGTGACGAAGAATGCGTTGAGGGCCGGGCCGCCGAGCTCTTCGACGCCAAATGACTGCAGATCCTTAAGCGAGACCAGCGTAATGAACTTTCCCTTGACGCCGGTACATTTGTCGCAGCCGGGCTGGGTGAGCTTGTTACTGGGCCAGCTATGGGCCGTTACCTTAAAGGCGGCAAAACCGTGAATGACATACCTAACGCCCTGGCCGTTTCCGGAGGCTTGGTCGTAAACCGGCAACAGAATGGTGACACCGTCGATGTCGCAGTTCTGCGGTCCGCTCTTGCCGGGCGCCCCGCCCATGATGGTTTGGTCCACATCCACACTGACCCGGCAGGTCTTGTGTCCGTCTTCGTCCAGCCAACCGAACGCTCCGGGGAGCTTGGTCCCCGCGGCTCCGACGCACGTTGATTGGTCGGAGATCCAGACCTCGGTACTTGTCGGGGTTTGGTCAAACAGGCACCTCGGCGCGGTGAATGGAAAAACCGTGGCCTTGGACGGGCTGCCCCAGGATGCCTCGGCGTCGGCCTCGACACGGGTGGAATCAATTCCAAGGATCGGAGCAAACCAGTGCCGGATGGCTGGGCTGCCGTCAGAGGTTACCGTGCTGGTCCGGACGGTGACGGTGTTACTGGTCTTCGTGGTTGTTGCGGCGGAGTGGTTGTCATTCGCGTTTGCGTTGGCTAAGCGGTTGGCGGTTGCCACGTAGTCGCCACAGCTTGCGGGGGCGGGGACTGGGGCACAGTCCTGTGCGATGGCCAGGGCGGCCGCGTCAGCTCCGTTCTGCAGCTGCGCGCGTTCCGCGTAGAGCATGCCGATATCAACAACTATGGCCGTCATACCCAGCAGGACAACCATCAGCAGTGCCGTCATAACGGCCACGGCTCCGGTTTCGTTATCTGCTACCCGCCGCATCGCATGACCGCCCGTCCGGCGAGCGGAATGGACTGGCCGAAGAGGCCGGACAGCAGAGTCAAAGAATAGGTGATGGTGATGGTCGCGTCAGCGCTAGTGGTACATGAATCGGGCGATACAGTGACTTGGCCCGCAGCCAGCGCCGGGTTCAGGCCGGGTGCGCTGGCGATGGCTTTCTCAATCGAAGGGCCCACGTCCTTTTGGATCGCCATTACCCGCACCGCTTCCCGGGCAGCGGCGGTAACCTGCATTTGGGCGTTGAACACCCGGCCGAATTCGATTATGCCCAGCAAAAGAAGCAGCAAGAGAGGAACAACGAGGGCGAACTCCACCGCTGCGGCGCCTGTTTCATTCCTCTGTTGTTTCATTGCTCTTTCTTATCCTGCCGCGGAAGGCAGCGGCCCGTCAGGGACCGCTGCCTCACCCGTCTTTTATGTCTCGAGTCGCGGAATCCGTGACTCCTACATTAAGAGAATTAAGGGGTGACGGTGACGGGCGCTTTGCCGGTGATATTGAGCTGGTCGCCCAAACCCTCGAAGAAGCCGCTCAGCTGAGGCCCGAAGACAGTCAGCCCGCCGATCAGCACAACAGCGATGAGACCGACCATCAGCGCGTATTCAACAGCTGTGGCGCCGGTTTCTTCGCGGGTCAACCGCTGCTTGAGGTTGTGCCCGAAGACGTGGAGGGTAGCGATGATAGAGACCATGAAATGCTCCTGGAGGGTGCGAGGTGGCTGGCCCCTTGCCAGCACAAGAGCCAAGCTAGCAAGCCAATCCGCCCCAATATCCGGATCATGCCACATCCTGCGCTAAGCCCTCGCAAGTAGGGCGATTACTGCGCATTTCCTGCGTCTCGGCTGCAGGTTCATGGGTTCGCGATCGTACGTTCACACCATAAGCAGCGATACGCCCAGCGCTGCCGCCAGCATGGACGGCCCAAAGGCGACGGCGGAGGTCTTATCGGCGTGTTTCAGCCGCATCAGCATGGCGGAGACCATGGCGCCGAGCACAAAGCCAAGGGCGCCGCCGTAGAAGAGTTGGCCCCATCCCAGGTAACCCAGGTACAGGCCCACGGGTGCGGCGAGTTTCACGTCCCCCATGCCGATGCCGCGGGGTGAAATGATCGCCAGAATCAGGAAGACGACGAACAGGATGGCTGCACCGGCGGCTCCACGGAACAGTCCGGCCCACCCTGCAGTGACCGTGCTGCCCACAGCCAAGAGCATCAGACCTGCCAGCAATAGTGTCAGCACCAAAGGATTCGGCAGCAAATGGTGGGTCAGGTCAATCCGGGCAAGCTGGACCGCTAGTACGCCCAGCACCAGGAATGCCGGCAGCGCCCAGTCCATGCCGAACCGCAGTGCCAATGCGGCGGAGAGGACAAAAGTGACCGCCGCCGTCGTGATTCCCAGCCGTATGGAGGCAGTGCCGGCGAGCCGGGGGAGGGTCCGCCGGATCACGGCGTCGGCCACCAGCCCCAGGCACATGCCAGCCAGCCCGACCCCGGCAATAAACAGCGGCGAAGCGAAGCCAGCGGCGGCGGTGTCGAGCACGTTTCCTCCAGGGATGCGGCGGCCGGGGCGGGCAGAGTGCATCCGGACACCCCATTTTGACCCAGTGACACGTCATCCGCTATTATTGGTAGTCGTTGTGCGTGTCCTTCTCGATGACGCGTGCCCGTCTGGGAATCCGGTTGCAGGATGACTACCCAACGGGCATATTCGAGACTCAGGACGACTGGTTACATAGAGCCCTCACCTCTGTTCCGGTAGCGCATAGATAGTAGGTGCACCTTCGTGTGACGCCTAAAACAAGAACGCCAGAACAAGAACGAGGCAAACACCGTGCGTACGTACACCCCGAAGCCCGGCGATATCAACCGCCAGTGGCACGTCATTGACGCCACAGACGTTGTCCTTGGTCGTCTCGCGAGCCAGACCGCAATCCTGCTGCGCGGCAAGCACAAGGCCACCTTTGCGTCCCACATGGACATGGGCGACTTCGTCATCATCATCAACGCTGAGAAGGTTGCCCTCACCGGCGCCAAGCTGGAGCAGAAGCGCGCATACCGCCACTCCGGCTACCCGGGCGGCCTGACCTCCGTCACCTACGCGGAGCTGCTGGAATCCAACCCGGTCCGCGCCGTGGAGAAGGCCATCAAGGGCATGCTCCCGAAGAACTCCCTCGCTGCACAGCAGCTGGGCAAGCTGAAGGTCTACAAGGGTGCCGAGCACCCCCACGCCGCCCAGCAGCCCAAGACGTACGAAATCACCCAGGTCGCCCAGTAGTCCTGGCCACCAACAAACTTTTAATCAAGGAGAATCGTGGCTCAGAACGAAGAACTGACCACCGAGGCCGTTGTGGCTGAGGAAAACCCGACCAGCTACACCTCGGAAAGCGGTCCTGCGGAAGCAGAAGCGCCCAAGAAGGAACGCCCGGCCCTTACGGTTGCCGGCGCAGCAGTTGGCCGTCGCAAGGAAGCTGTCGCACGTGTTCGCATTGTGCCCGGCACCGGCAAGTGGATCATCAACGGCCGCGAGCTGGCCAACTACTTCCCGAACAAGCTGCACCAGCAGGACGTCAACGAGCCCTTCAAGATCCTCGATCTTGACGGCGCCTACGACGTTATTGCCCGCATCCACGGTGGTGGCATTTCCGGCCAGGCCGGTGCCCTGCGTCTTGGCATCGCCCGTTCACTGAACGAGATCGACACCGAGAACAACCGCGCCACCCTGAAGAAGGCCGGTTACCTGCGCCGTGACGCCCGCGTCATCGAGCGCAAGAAGGCCGGCCTCAAGAAGGCCCGTAAGGCTCAGCAGTACTCGAAGCGTTAATCCCGCTTCCAGACGCCCTTGGCGTTTGCACGAAAGCCCGTTCCGCCCTTTGTGGCGGGGCGGGCTTTCGCCGTATAAGCAGCGCAAACAATGGCATATGGCCGTTATCCCGGCGGCGCCGCGGGCCGGCCAAGCGGCCCCGGGACCGGAAGCGCCCACCCCATCGTCTAAACTTGTCCCGATGTCTAGATTATTTGGAACTGATGGAGTCCGAGGTTTGGCCAACGGCCTGCTGACCGCCGAGCTGGCCTTGCAGCTGGCCCAGGCCGCCGCCGTTGTGCTGGGCCACGACCGCAATACCAGCGGAAGACGGCCACGCGCCGTGGTGGCCCGCGACCCCCGCGCGAGCGGTGAGTTCATTGGGGCCGCCGTCGAGGCGGGCCTGGCCAGCTCCGGCATCGATGTCTTCGATGCCGGCGTGCTTCCCACCCCGGCCGCGGCCTATCTGGTGGCAGACCTGGACGCAGACTTCGGTGTGATGATCTCCGCCTCCCACAACCCGGCCCCGGACAACGGCATCAAGTTCTTTGCCCGCGGCGGCCAGAAGCTCCCCGACGACGTGGAAAACGCCATCGAGGCACAGCTCGGCCGAGAGCCGCGCCGCCCGGTCGGCGGCGGGGTCGGCCGGATCCAGCGCTTCTCCGACGCCGAGGACCGCTACATCGTCCACCTGCTCGGCACCCTCCCGCACCGCCTGGACGGAGTCAAAGTGGTGCTGGATTGCGCCCACGGTGCAGCGAGCGGCTGTTCCCCCCAGGTCTTCAAGGACGCGGGTGCCGACGTCATTGTCATCGGCGCCGAGCCGGACGGCCTCAACATCAACGAAGGCGTCGGGTCAACCCACCTGGGGCCGCTGAAGCTGGCCGTCCTGGAGCACGGAGCCGACCTGGGAATTGCGCACGACGGCGACGCTGACCGCTGCCTCGCCGTGGACCACGAAGGAACCGTAGTCGACGGCGACGAGATCATGGCCATCCTCGCCGTGGCGCTGAAAGCCTCGGGCAAGCTCAAGGACGACGTCCTCGTCGCGACTGTGATGAGCAACCTCGGACTCAAGATCGCACTGCGTGAGGCCGGCATCAGCCTGCGCGAAACCGGTGTGGGCGACCGCTACGTCCTGGAAGGGATGCGCGAAGGCGGCTTCAACCTCGGCGGCGAGCAGTCCGGCCACGTGATCTTCGCCGACCACGCCACCACCGGCGACGGCGTCCTCACCGGCCTGCAGATTGCCGCCCAGGTCGCACTCACGGGCCGTCCGCTGAAGGACCTGGCCAAGGTCATGACCAAGCTTCCGCAGGTCCTGATCAACGTCAGAGGAGTGGACCGGACCCGGGTCAAGGGCGACGACGCCGTGGCAGCGGCCGTGGCCCTCGCCGAAGCCGAGCTCGGCGACACCGGCCGCGTGCTCCTGCGCCCCTCCGGCACCGAACCGGTGGTGCGCGTCATGGTTGAGGCAGCATCGCAGGAGACCGCCCAGGCCGTCGCGGAGCGCCTGGCGCAGGTGGTCCGGACCGAGCTGGCCCTCGCGCTCGTCTCGGACTGAGCCGCGCCACGAACCGCAAGACAATGGCGCTTCCCCGTAGGGGACGCGCCATTGTCGTTCAGGTCATCAGGCCATCAGGCTACAGGTAGGCCGGCGCCGCTTCGAGCCCGAAGTACTCCTCGAGGGTGGCAACGCCACGCTTCTGCATGTCCGTTGACGCCTCCACGCCCACGTAGCGCAGGTGCCAGGGCTCGTAGAAGTAGCCGGTGATCTCATGGAACGACCACGGGTAGCGCACCACAAAGCCGAACAGGTGGACGTTGGCCTTCGCCCAGACCGCTGCCGGCTGATTGGCGAATGCGGGGGTGAAGCTGTCCCTCCCGCTGCCGTCCCCGATGTCAAAGGACCAGCCGGTCTGGTGTTCCGAATAGCCCGGACGCGCGGAGACAGTGTCCGCCGCGGCCTGTCCGTCCGCATTAACCCACTTGTTGTAGGTGACGATCTGGGTGTTGAAGGAGCGGTAGCCGCTCGCGAGGGTGAGGACGACGCCGGCCGCCGCGGCCGCCGCGAACATCTTCTCCGCCGCACCCGCCGTCGTGCTGTTGAGCAGCGCCGCTTCACCGGAGGTGGCCAGGCGCACTCGTGGTTGGACAAGGTCGGCCGGCACATAGGCGGCGGGCGAGAGCGGCCTGTGCTTGTTCACCACCACCCAGGGACTCGCGGGGTCGGTGAGCGAGTGCCGGGGCGCGGCAGCGGAGGGCTCAGGGGCCGGCGGTGTGGAGGCCGGCGCCGTCGCGGCGGGAATGTCCGGCAGGGGCTCAGCGGAGGGCGGGGCGGCGGAGGCTGCCGAGGTGGTACCCGCCGTCGTCGCGGAGGGTGAGGATGTGGACGCCGGGGCAGGCGCCGTCGGACGGGCCGCTCCCGGGGCGCAGGCGCTCAGGGCTGCCAGGCCCGAGCCGGCCAGCAGCAGGCGGCTGAAGGCCCGCCGGCTGGGCGGGCCGGGGACGGGCTCCGGCGCGACCGGACGCTCAGCAGACCCGTCGTGGCACACCTGTGCTAGACCTTGCGGAGCAGCATGCGGCGGATGGAGTGGTCGGCGTCCTTGGTGAGCACCAGCTGGGCGCGGCCGCGGGTGGGGAGCACGTTCTCCTCCAGGTTCGGTTCGTTGATGCGCTTCCAGATCTCGTGGGCAGTCTGTTCCGCCTCTGCGTCCGTGAGGGTGGCATAGCGGTGGAAGTAGGACTCGGGCTGCGCGAACGCGGTGGTCCGGAGTGTGCGGAAGCGCTCCACGTACCACTCCTCGATGTAGGACGTTTTAGCATCAACATAGATGGAAAAATCGAAGAAGTCACTCAGGGCCAGGCCCTGCCGGCCGTCATGCCGCGGCCGGGCCGGCGCCAGAACGTTCAGGCCCTCGACGATCAGCACGTCGGGGCGGCGCACCACCACTTCCTTGCCCGGGACGATGTCATAGGTCACGTGCGAGTACCAGGGCGCCCGGACTTCCTCGGCGCCGCCCTTGATCTCGCTCACAAAGCGGAGCAGTGCGCGGCGGTCGTAGGACTCGGGGAATCCCTTGCGCTCCAGCAGCTGGCGGCGCTTGAGTTCCGCCAGCGGGTACAGGAAGCCGTCGGTGGTGATGAGCTCCACATTGGGGGTGCCGGGCCAGCGGCGGAGCATTTCGCGGAGTACACGCGCGATGGTGGACTTGCCCACGGCCACCGAACCGGCGACGCCGATCACGAACGGCGTGCGCTGGGTCTGCTCGCCCAGGAAGGTGGTGGTTGCCGCATGAAGCTGGCCTGCCGCCTCGACATACAGGTGCAGGAGCCGGGACAGCGGAAGGTAGACATCGCGGACTTCCTTCATGTCCAGGGGGTCACCGAGGCCGCGGAGACGGAGTACGTCCTCCTCGTTGAGGGGCTGCTCCATCTGGGCAGCGAGCCGGGACCAGGTCTGCCGGTCCAGCTCCACGAACGGGGAGGCGCCGTCGCCGTTCGCTTCATTGCGTTGCAAAGTCACCTTAGAGATTGTGCCCTCCGGCGGGCCGAGAGCGAAATGAACGTGCCGCAGCCGCCCCGCACGGGCGGGAGAAGGCGTGTTGGAATCGATGGTCCTACGTCCGCTGTCCGGGAAACCCGCTAGGCTTAAGCCCATGTGTGGAATCGTTGGATATGTGGGCCACTCCGCTGGCCGGGTAAATACTGGACACAATGCCCTGAACGTTGTCCTTGAAGGACTGCGGCGCCTGGAATACCGTGGCTACGACTCTGCAGGCATCGCCGTGGTAGCTGACGGGACCATTTCGTCGCGCAAGAAGTCAGGCAAACTGAGCAACCTGATTGCCGAACTTGAGGCCAACCCGCTGCCGGAATCGCTGACCGGCATCGGTCACACGCGCTGGGCGACCCACGGCGGCCCGACCGACCAGAACGCCCACCCGCACCTCTCCGATGAGGGCAAGCTGGCCGTGATCCACAACGGCATCATCGAAAACTTTGCCGAGCTCAAGCTGGAGCTCAAGCACAAGGGCGTCGTCTTCCACTCCGAGACCGACACCGAAGTGGCCGCCGCGCTGCTGGGGGACATCTACCGCAACCAGGTCCACGGCGGCTCGTCCAGGGGCGACCTGACCCAGGCCATGCAGCTGGCCTGCCAGCGCCTCGAGGGCGCCTTCACCCTCCTCGCCATCCACGCGGACCAGCCCGACATCGTCGTGGCGGCCCGCCGCAACTCCCCGCTCGTTGTGGGCCTCGGCGACGGCGAGAACTTCCTCGGCTCCGACGTCTCCGGCTTCATCGACTACACCCGCCGCGCTGTGGAACTTGGCCAGGACCAGATCGTCACCATCACCGCCGACACCGTGGAGATCACGGACTTCTACGGCGCCCCGGCCGAGGGCAAGGAATACCACGTCAACTGGGATCCGGCCTCCGCGGAGAAGGGCGGCTTCCCGTCCTTTATGGAAAAGGAAATCCACGACCAGCCGGACGCCGTGCTGCAGACCCTGCTGGGCCGCTCGGACATTAACGGCCGGCTGACCCTGGACGAGCTGCGGATTGATCCGGAACTGCTCAAGAGCGTCGACAAGATCATCGTCCTCGCCTGCGGAACCTCCGCCTACGCCGGACAGGTCGCCAAGTACGCGATCGAGCACTGGTGCCGGATCCCCACCGAGGTGGAGCTCTCCCACGAATTCCGCTACCGCGACCCGATCGTGGACGAGAACACCCTGATCGTCTCGATCTCCCAGTCCGGGGAGACCATGGACACCCTGATGGCCGTCCGCTACGCCAAGGAACAGGGCGCCAAGACGGTCTCGATCTGCAACACCAACGGTTCCACCATCCCGCGTGAATCCGACGCCGTGCTGTACACCCACGCGGGCCCGGAAATCGCCGTCGCCTCCACCAAGGCCTTCCTGGCGCAGATCACCGCCGCCTACCTCCTGGGCCTCTACCTGGCCCAGCTGCGCGGCAACAAGTTCCAGGGCGAGATCAAGGACATCCTCGCGGACCTCCACAAGATCCCGGCCAAGATCCAGCAGATCCTCGACAACGAGGCCCAGATCAAGGAGCTCGGCCAGTCCATGGCCGAGGCCAGGTCCGTGCTGTTCCTGGGCCGCCACGTCGGCTTCCCGGTGGCGATGGAGGGCGCGCTCAAGCTCAAGGAGCTCGCCTACATCCACGCCGAGGGATTCGCCGCCGGTGAGCTCAAGCACGGCCCGATTGCGCTGATCGAGGAGGGCCAGCCCGTCTTCGTGGTGGTTCCCTCGCCCCGCGGCCGGGACTCGCTGCACGCCAAGGTCGTCTCCAACATCCAGGAAGTCCGGGCGCGCGGCGCCAAGACGATCGTGATCGCCGAAGAAGGCGACGAGGCCGTCAAGGCCTACGCCGAGCACGTCTTCTACATCCCGGAGACCCCCACGCTGCTGGCCCCGCTGCTCAGCACGGTCCCGCTGCAGATTTTCGCCCTCGCCCTGGCGTCCGCCAAGGGCTACGACGTGGACCAGCCTCGCAACCTGGCCAAGAGCGTGACCGTAGAATAGCGCCATGATTGTTGGCATTGGCGTAGACGTCGTAGACATAGAACGGTTCGGCCGGCAGCTGGAGCGCACCCCCGGGCTGCGCGACAGGCTGTTCGTCCCCGCGGAGCGCGAACTGAACACACGCTCCCTGGCTGCCCGGTTCGCCGCCAAGGAGGCCGTGGCCAAGGTCCTCGGCGCCCCGGCCGGCATGAACTGGCAGGACTGCTGGATCGGGCTGGACAAGAACGGTCCCACGGTCCAGGTCAAGGGCACCGTGCTGGCCGTCGCCGCGTCGAAGGGCGTCAAACGCTGGCACCTGTCCATGAGCCACGACGGCGGCATCGCCACGGCGACCGTCATCGCCGAAGGCTGAGCACCACCAACACGAACCACGCCGCACCTCCCACAGCGACTGCACCGCGAATGGATTGAAAACCATGATCAGCGCCTACACCGGAACCCAGATACGAGACACAGAAAGAAGCTTTCTCGACGCACGCCTGGGTGCTGGCGCGGGCGCTGTTCTTATGCAGCGGGCCGCCCACGGGCTCGCCAACGCGGTGGTCCGCGAACTGCGCGCCCGCGGGGAGCGCCTCTACGGGGCCAGCGTCACCGTGCTCGCCGGCAAGGGCAACAACGGCGGGGACGGGCTGTTCGCGGCCGCCATGCTGGCCGGCCGCGGCATGCGGACGACGGCGGTACTCACCGCGGGGGAGGCCCACCCGGAAGGACTGCACGCTCTGGAAAAGGCCGGCGGCCGGGTGATCCGTCTGACGCAGGGAAACGTCACCGGCGCGTCGGCAGCCGCCACGGCCTCCGTCGTCGTCATCGACGCGGTCCTTGGCACGGGCGCACAGGGCGGGCTCCGCGGCCCAGCCGCGGAGCTGATCGAGGCGCTGGGACGCTCCCGGCCCGGGCTTGTGGTGGCCTGCGACATTCCCAGCGGCGTGGACGCTGACAGCGGAGAAGCCCATCCCCCCGTGCTCCGCGCGGAGCTGACCGTGACGTTCGGGGCGGCCAAAGCCGGACTGCTGGCCGATCCGGGGGCGGATTTCGCCGGCCGTGTGCAGGTGATTCCGATCGGGATCGAGGCTGCCCTGCCGGAGCCGGCCCTGCGCCGGCTGCAGTCCGCGGACCTCGCCGCGCTCCTGCCCCACCCCGGGCGGCGCTCCCACAAATATTCCCGCGGCGTCCTGGGCGTCGTGGCCGGCTCGCAGGAGTACCCCGGCGCCGCGGTCCTGGCCTGCCGCGGTGCGCTGGCCGCCGGCGCGGGCATGGTGCGTTACCTCGGCCCTCCGGACGTCGCTGACCTGGTCCGCCGGTCCTGCCCGGAAGTCGTGTGCGGCTCCGGCAGCGCCGCGGACGCCCACGTCCAGGCCTGGCTGCTGGGACCGGGGATCGACGAACACGCCCACGAGCAGCTCGAACGTGTCCGCGACGCCGCGGCCACCGGGCTTCCCGTCGTGGCCGACGCCGGGGCACTTCCGGCCCTGCCCCGGACCCTTGCCCCCCACTTCGTACTGACACCGCACGCCGGGGAACTTGTTACCCTGCTGGCGGGCTACGGCGCCGCCCCCGGCCGCCCCGGAGTGGAGGGCGCCACCCTCGCGGCCGCCCGGCGGGCCAGTGACCTCACCGGGGCCACCGTCCTGCTCAAAGGCGCCACGACACTCGTGGCCGCTCCTTCGGGGGCCGTCTTCAGCCAGGCCGACGCGACCCCCTGGCTGGCAACCGCCGGCAGCGGGGACGTCCTGGCCGGCATCCTGGGGGCCCTGCTCGCGCAGCTGGCCGGGGTCCCGGAGACGTTCGCTTCCCTCGGGATCCGTGCCGATGACCGGTGGGCCGGCATCGCGGCGCTGGCGGCCAGTGTCCACGGCCGGGCCGGAAGCCTCGCCTCGGACGGCGGGCCGGTGACGGCGTCGGACGTCGCGCAATCCGTGCGGGGGGTCATGGCCAAGCTGTAATAATCGCGCACCCCAAGTGCGCCGAGTCAATTAGTAACCCTACTTACCAGTAGTCTGTCTAGAGAATTTTCGCCACGCACGAGGAGTAAACATGGAAGTCTGGCCCGGAACGGCATACCCGCTGGGAGCCACTTTTGACGGCACCGGCACCAACTTTGCCCTGTTCAGCGAACTCGCGGAACGGGTGGAGCTTTGTATCCTGTCTGACGACCTGACCGAGACCCGCATTGAGCTGACCGAGGTGGACGGCTACGTGTGGCACTGCTACCTGCCGCACATCCAGCCCGGCCAGAAGTACGGCTACCGGGTCCACGGCCCGTACGAGCCCAAGAACGGCAACCGTTTCAACCCGAACAAGCTGCTGATGGACCCCTACGCCAAGGCCATCCAGGGCCAAATCGACTGGGACCCGGCGCTCTTCACCTACGAGTTCGGCGACCCCGAATCCCTCAACAACAGTGATTCGGCACCACACACCATGCACGGCGTGGTCATCAACCCGTTCTTCGAATGGGACGGCGACCGCCAGCCGCGGATCCCCTACCACCAGTCGGTCATCTACGAGGCCCACGTCAAGGGCCTGACCGAGCTGCACCCGGAGGTCCCCGAAGACCAGCGCGGCACCTATGCCGGCGTCGCGCACCCGGCGGTCATTGACCACCTGAAGAAGCTCGGCGTCACGGCGATCGAGCTCATGCCCGTCCACCAGTTCGTCAACGACGGCACGCTCGAGGAAAAGGGCCTCAGCAACTACTGGGGCTACAACACCATCGGATTCTTCGCCCCGCAGAACACCTACAGCTCCTCCGGCGACGTCGGGCACCAGGTCCAGGAATTCAAGGCCATGGTCCGCGATCTGCACAAGGCCGGCATGGAAGTGATCCTGGATGTGGTCTACAACCACACCGCGGAAGGCAACCACCTCGGCCCCACCCTGTCCTTCAAGGGCATCGACAACCAGGCCTACTACCGCCTCGTCGACGACGACCTGAAGCACTACATGGACTACACCGGCACCGGAAACTCCCTCAACGTCCGCAACCCGCACTCGCTCCAGCTGCTGATGGACTCCCTGCGCTACTGGGTGACAGAAATGCATGTCGACGGTTTCCGCTTCGACCTCGCCTCCACGCTCGCCCGCGAGTTCTACGACGTCGACAAGCTTTCCACCTTCTTCGAACTCATCCAGCAGGACCCGATCGTCTCCCAGGTCAAGCTGATCGCCGAGCCCTGGGACATCGGCCCGGGCGGCTACCAGGTGGGCAACTTCCCGCCGCAGTGGACCGAGTGGAACGGCAAGTACCGCGACACGGTCCGCGACTTCTGGCGCGGCGAGCCCTCCACCCTGGGCGAATTCGCCTCCCGCCTGACCGGCTCCGCGGACCTGTACGAAAGCTCGGCGCGGCGCCCCGTGGCCTCGATCAACTTCGTCACGGCCCACGACGGCTTCACCATGCGCGACCTGGTGTCCTACAACGAGAAGCGCAACGACGCCAACGGCGAGGGCAACAATGACGGCGAATCCCACAACCGGTCCTGGAACTGCGGCGAAGAGGGCGACACCGACAACGACCTCGTCCTGACCCTCCGTGCCCGCCAGCAGCGCAACTTCATCGCCACCCTGCTGCTCTCGCAGGGCGTGCCGATGCTCCTGCACGGTGACGAGCTCGGCCGCACCCAGCAGGGCAACAACAACACCTACTGCCAGGACTCCGAGCTGAGCTGGATCCACTGGGAAGCCATGGACCAGCCGCTGGTGGAGTTCACCGCAGTGGTCAACAAGATCCGCCACGACCACCCGACGTTCCGGCGCAGCCGCTTCTTCGACGGCCGCCCGGTACGCCGTGGTGAGGGCGAGAAGCTGCCGGACATCGTCTGGCTCTCGACGGACGGCACCGAAATGCTGCCGGAGGACTGGGACAGCGGCTTCGGCCGGACCATCGGCGTGTTCTACAACGGACACGGCATCCAGGAACAGGACTCCCGCGGCCGCCGGATCACCGATGACAACTTCCTGCTCGCTTTCAACGCCCACGACGACGACGTGGACTTCGCGCTGCCGGCCGAGGAATACTCACCGGTCTGGGACGTCCTGGTGGACACCTCGGACCAGGCCGACACCGGGGAGCCGCTCAAGGCGCGGTCGGTGCTGAAACTCGCCGCCAAGTCCATGGTGGTGCTGCGCGCCCATTCCGGCCCCGAGGTGGAAGTGGACTACTCCGCGGCCGCGTCACTGGCCTCCATGGCCGAGCATGAGGAAGCCTTCGAGGAGATGGCGGAGGCGCAGGACCACGCCGCCGCAGCCGTCGCGGAAGCTGCCGCCAAATGAGGACCCCCGTCTCCACCTACCGGCTTCAGATCCGGCCCGGCTTCACCCTCCAGGATGCTGCCGAGACCGTTCCCTACCTGAAGTCACTCGGCGTGGACTGGATCTACCTCTCGCCGATCCTGACCGCGGAGAAGGGCTCGGACCACGGCTATGACGTCACCGATCCCTCCGCGATCGACCCCGACCGGGGCGGACCGGAGGGTCTGGCCGCCGCGTCGCGGGCAGCGCGGGAAGCCGGGATGGGCGTGCTGGTTGACATCGTGCCCAACCATGTCGGCGTCGCAACCCCCGCGCAGAACCCGTGGTGGTGGTACCTGCTCAAGGAAGGGCAGCAGTCCCGCTACGCCCCGGCGTTCGACGTCGACTGGGACTTCGGCGGCGGCCGGATCCGGATCCCCGTGCTGGGATCTGACTCCGACGTTGACGCGCTGGAAATCAAGGACGGGGAGCTGCGGTACTACGGCCACCGCTTCCCGCTGGCCGAGGGCACCTATACCGCAGGTGACTCCACGGGCGATGACCCCCGCGAAGTCCACGACCGGCAGCACTACGAGCTGGTCGGCTGGCGCCGGGCCGACAACGAGCTGAACTACCGCAGGTTCTTCGCCGTCAACAGCCTGGCCGGCATCCGGGTCGAGCTCCCGGAGGTCTTCGATGAGGCCCACGCCGAGATTGTCCGCTGGTTCCGCGACGGGCTTGTCGACGGAGTGCGGATCGATCACCCGGACGGACTGGCCGATCCGGAGGGGTACCTGCGCCGGCTCCGCGAGGTCACGGGCGGCAGTTACCTGCTGGTCGAGAAGATCCTGGAACCGGGGGAGGTGCTTCCGGCGGGCTTCGACTGCGAGGGAACCACCGGCTACGACGCCCTCGCGGACGTGGACCGGCTCTTCGTCGACCCCTCCGGGCAGGAGACCCTCGATGCCCTCGACACCGGGCTGCGCGGTGGCCAGGCGGCGGACTACGAGGAGATGATCCGGGGCACCAAGCGCCGGATCACGGACGGGATCCTCCACTCCGAGATGCTCCGGCTGGCACGGCTGGTGCCGTCCGGAACCGGCCTCAGCGCCGACCAGGCCGCCGATGCCCTGTCCGAAATCATCGCCGCCTTCCCGGTCTACCGCAGTTACCTGCCCGAAGGCGCGGACGTCCTGAAAGAGGCGTGCGAACTGGCCGTCCGGCGCCGCCCTGAGTTGGCGGACGCCGTCGGGCAGCTGCTGCCGCTGCTCCTGGACGCCGGCCTGGAGCCGGGCGCCGAGCTGGGACGCCGCTTCCAGCAGACCTCCGGCATGGTCATGGCCAAGGGCGTGGAGGACACCGCGTTCTTCCGCTACACCCGGCTGGGGACCCTGACGGAAGTCGGGGCCGATCCCACCGAGTTCGCCGTCGACCCGGACGAGTTCCACCACCGGATGGCTAGGCGGCAGGCTGAGCTTCCGCTGTCCATGACGACGCTGAGCACGCACGACACCAAGCGCAGCGAAGACACCCGGGCCCGGATCTCCGTGCTCGCGGAGATGGCCCCGCAATGGCGGGCCGCCCTGGCCCGGCTGCAGGAACTGGCGCCGCTGCCCGACGGGCCACTGGCGAACCTGCTGTGGCAGGCCATCGCCGGTGCCTGGCCCGCGGACCGGGACCGGCTGCAGTCCTACGCGCAGAAGGCGGCCCGGGAGGCCGGGAACTCGACCGACTGGCTGGACCCGGATGCGGGCTTCGAGGAGAAGCTGGCCGCTGCGGTCGACGCGGCCTTCGACAACGTCGACGTCCGGGGGGAACTGGAGTCCCTTGTGGAGCTTCTGGCGCCGTACGGGGCCGTCAATTCACTGGGGGCCAAGCTGGTGCAGCTGACCATGCCCGGGGTCCCGGACGTGTACCAGGGCACCGAGTTCTGGGACCGTTCGCTGACGGATCCGGACAACCGGCGGCCGTTCGACTACGGTGCGCGGCGCACGGCCCTGGCCGCGCTCGACGCCGGTGACCTCCCGGCGTCGTACACCGATGACGCGGCGAAACTCCTGGTCACCTCGCGGGCGCTGCGCCTGCGCCGCGACCGCCCGGAGCTGTTCACGGGCTACCGCCCCGTGGCGGCAACCGGCTCGGCTGCCGGGCACCTGATCGGCTTCGACCGTTGCGCTGCCGCAGGCACCGGGGCACTCACCCTCGCGACCCGGCTGCCCCGGGGACTGGAGCAACAGGGCGGCTGGCGGGACACCGCCATCCACCTGGACGGTCTCATGACCGACGAACTGACGGGCGCCACCTTCGGCCCGGGCGCCGTGGAGGTGGCCGCCATCCTGGCCAGCTACCCGGTTGCCCTGCTGGTACCCGCCAAGCACTGACTGAACCACCGATAAACGGAAAGCTGTGATCACTTTGCCTGCTGACGGAAATGACCGCTTCGACCTCTGGGCGCCGGAAGCGGGCACCGTGACGCTGCTCGCCGACGGCCAGCAGTACCCGATGACACGACGGCCCGGCGGCGGGGCTGGTAGTGATGGCGACGGCACCGGCGGCTGGTGGACCGCCCCGGGCGCCCCGGCCGCCGGGGACGTCGACTACGGCTACCTCCTGGACGGGGACAGCACCCCGCTGCCGGACCCCCGCTCCCGGCGGCAGCCCGAGGGCGTCCACTCCCTGTCCCGCACCTTCGACGCCGGCAGCCACGAGTGGGCGGACGCGCAGTGGCAGGGCCGCGGGCTGCAGGGAGCCGTGATCTACGAGCTGCACCTGGGGACCTTCACCCCCGAAGGAACCCTGGACGCGGCGATCGGCAAGCTCGACTACCTGGTGGAGCTCGGCATTGACTTCGTGGAGCTGCTGCCGGTGAACGGCTTCAACGGCACCCACAACTGGGGCTACGACGGTGTCCTCTGGTACGCCGTGCACGAGGGCTATGGCGGACCTGCCGCGTACCAGCGCTTCGTGGACGCCGCCCATGCCGCCGGGCTCGGCGTCATCCAGGACGTCGTCTACAACCACCTCGGCCCCAGCGGGAACTACCTCTCGCGGTTCGGGCCGTACCTGAAGTCGGGGGAGGGCAACACCTGGGGCGACTCGGTGAACCTCGACGGCCCCGGCTCCGACGTCGTGCGCCGCTACATCCTCGAGAACGCCGCGATGTGGCTGCGGGACTACCACGTGGACGGGCTGCGGCTCGATGCCGTGCACGCCTTCAAGGACGAGCGGGCGGTCCACCTGCTCGAGGAGTTCGGGGCGCTCGCGGACGACGTCACTGCCGAAACCGGCCGGCCCGCCACGATGATCGCCGAGTCGGACCTCAACGATCCCCGGCTGATCTACCCGCGGGACCTCAACGGCCACGGCCTGGCCGGGCAGTGGAGCGACGATTTCCACCACGCCGTGCACGTCAACGTCAGCGGGGAGACCACGGGCTACTACGAGGACTTCGGATCCCTCGAGGCCCTGGCCAAGGTCCTGGTCGATGGCTACTTCCACGACGGCAGCTACTCCAGCTTCCGCGGGCGGCACCACGGCCGGCCCATCAACACCGGACTTGTCCACCCGGCGGCGCTGGTGGTCTGCAACCAGAACCACGACCAGATCGGCAACCGGGCCACCGGCGACCGGCTGTCCCAGACGCTGGGGTACGGGCAGCTGGCGCTCGCCGCCGTCGCGACCCTGACCTCACCGTTCACGCCGATGCTGTTCATGGGAGAGGAATACGGCGCCACCACGCCGTGGCAGTTCTTCACCTCGCATCCGGAGCCGGAGCTCGGGAAGGCCACCGCGGAGGGCCGGATCCGGGAGTTCGAGCGGATGGGCTGGGACCCCGCCGTCGTGCCCGACCCGCAGGACCCGGAGACCTTCACCCGCTCCAAACTCAACTGGGACGAGGCCGGCGAGGGTGACCACGCCCGGCTGCTGGAGCTGTACCGGCAGCTGATCGCGCTGAGGCGCTCAACGCCGGAGCTCGCCGGCCTGGGCTTCGAGGACACCGCGGTGGCCTTCAGCGAGGCCGACGGCTGGCTCCGGCTGCGCCGCGGCAGCGTGGAGGTCGCGATGAACTTCTCCGCCGAACCGAACCGGCTCGCCGTTGCCGGCAGCACGGTCGCGCTGGCCACCGACGGCGGCGTGCACCTCGGGGACCGCCAGCTCGACCTCCCCGGCCACAGCGCCGCCATCATCACGAAATAGGACAGGAAAGTACGCATGACCTACGTTGCAGCAGACACCCGGTATGACTCCATGCCCTACCGCCGCGTGGGACGCAGCGGGCTGAAGCTCCCCGCCATTTCGCTGGGCCTGTGGCACAACTTCGGCGACGATTTGCCCTTCGAAACCCAGCGGGCCATCCTGCGCCGGGCCTTCGACCTCGGCGTCAACCACTTCGACCTCGCCAACAATTACGGACCGCCGGCCGGTTCCGCCGAGACCAACTTCGGCCGCCACCTCAAGGACGACTTCGCCCCTTACCGGGACGAGCTCATCATTTCCACCAAGGCCGGCTACAACATGTGGCCGGGCCCGTTCGGGGAATGGGGTTCGCGCAAATACCTGCTCGCCAGCCTGGACCAGTCGCTGAACCGCATGGGCCTGGACTACGTGGACGTCTTCTACAGCCACCGCCCCGACCCGGAAACGCCGCTGGAAGAGACCATGGGCGCCCTGGACCAGGCCGTCCGCTCCGGGAAGGCCCTGTACGCCGGCATCTCCTCCTACACCCCGGAGCAGACCCTCGAGGCCGCCCGGATCCTGAAGGAACTCGGCACCCCGCTGCTGATCCACCAGCCGAGCTACTCCATGCTGAACCGCTGGACCGAAGACGGCAGCCCCAACCTGTACGAGGCGCTGGAACAGGTGGGGGCCGGCTCGATCGCGTTCTCGCCGCTGGCGCAGGGCATGCTGACCGACCGCTACCTGAACGGGATCCCGGCCGATTCACGCGCCGCCCAGAAGAAGTCCCTCGCCGGGGACAGCATCACCGAGGACAAGCTGGACCGGGTGCGGGGGCTGCACCGGATCGCCGGGGGCCGCGGGCAGACCCTCGCGCAGATGGCCATCGCCTGGATCCTGCGCGAGCAGCCCAAGGGCTCCTCCGTGACCTCCGCCCTGGTCGGCGCGTCCAGCGTCCGGCAGCTCGAGGACACCCTGTCCGCGATCAACAACCTCGGTTTCAGCGCCGGGGAGCTGACGGCGATCGACGAGTTCGCCGTCGAGTCCGGCATCAACCTCTGGGCACAGAAGTAACCTTCGCCGCCCGCTCGTCATACGGGCGGTGCGGCGGCCGGGAACAACACAGGTCCCCGGGCCGTTGACTAGAATGCAAAGGGCGCCGTACGGCGCCGTGCCCGCTGCCGCCGTCGTGCATCAGAGTACTTCCGCGCCGGGCACATGAAGTTGTCCTCAAAGGAGTTCCGTGTCTTCACATCCGATTCGTGTTGCAATCGTCGGCGTAGGTAACTGTGCCACCTCGCTGGTCCAGGGCGTCGAGTACTACCGGGAGGCCGACCCCAAGGCCACGATTCCGGGCCTGATGCATGTGGAGTTCGGCAAGTACCACGTCAACGACGTCGAGTTCGTTGTCGCGTTCGACGTGGACGGCAAGAAGGTGGGCCTGGATCTGGCCGACGCCATCCTGGCCAGCGAAAACAACACCATCAAGATCGCCGACGTCCCGCCGACCGGTGTCACCGTCCAGCGCGGCCCGACCCTCGACGGGCTCGGCAAGTACTACCTCGAGACCATCGAGCAGTCCACGGAGGAGCCGGTCGACGTCGTCCAGGCCCTCAAGGACGCCAAGGCCGACGTGATGGTCTGCTACCTGCCGGTCGGGTCGCAGGAAGCCGCGGAGTTCTACGCCCAGTGCGCCATCGACGCCGGCGTTGGCTTCGTCAACGCCCTCCCGGTCTTCATCGCCGGCACCAAGGCCTGGGCGGACAAGTTCACCGCCGCCGGCGTCCCGATCGTGGGCGATGACATCAAGAGCCAGATCGGTGCCACCATCACGCACCGCGTCATGGCCAAGCTGTTCCAGGACCGCGGTGTCACCCTGGACCGCACGTACCAGCTGAACGTCGGCGGCAACATGGACTTCAAGAACATGCTGGAGCGCGACCGCCTCGAGTCCAAGAAAATCTCCAAGACGCAGGCCGTCACCTCCAACGTGGAAGCCGCCATCGCGCCGCGCGACGTCCACATCGGCCCCTCGGACTACGTCCAGTGGCTCGATGACCGCAAGTGGGCGTTCGTCCGCCTCGAGGGCCGCAACTTCGGCGACGCGCCGGTGTCGCTCGAATACAAGCTGGAGGTCTGGGACTCGCCCAACTCCGCCGGCGTGATCATCGACGCCATCCGTGCCGCCAAGATCGGCCTGGACCGCGGCATCGGCGGCCCGCTGCTGTCCGCCTCCAGCTACTTCATGAAGTCGCCGCCGGAGCAGTACAACGACGACGTCGCCCGTGACAAGGTCGAGGCCTTCATCCGCGGGGACCTGGAGCGCTAAACCTGCTCATCCCCCCTGTTGCCCTATCACTTACGGTGCCCATGCCCCCGGTTTGACCGCCACAAGTGATAGGGCAACGGGCGTTTAACGGGGGCGCAGGGCGGCCCGGACCCGTTGAACCGCACCGCGGAAGTCAGCGGCCAGATCGTCGGAGTTGAACTTGAAATAGCGCCAGCCGGCCGCATTGAACGATTCGTCGCGGCGGTTGTCGCGGGACTGTTGTTCGCGTGTGCGGTGGTGTTCGCCGTCGTACTGGATAGCGACCCGTTGCCTCCGGTAGCCCAGGTCCGCAGCGGGGGAGTAGGGGTCGCCCGGCACAATCCGGAGCTGCAGTTCGGGCTCCGGCAGCCCGGCCGAGGTCAACGCCAGGCGCAGGAATGTTTCCGGGGCGGAGTCGGAGCCGGGCCGGATAAGCTCCAGAGCCTGGCGCGCTTTCACGATTCCCTTGAGTTTCGGGTGCCGCCTGAGCATTGCCGCGAGCTGGGGAAGGGTCGCCCACGGCTCCGTGCGGCCCTCCAGCTCCGGGCGGGGCTGCCGCACCAATTGGTCGCTGACCGCGACGAGATCCTTCAGCGGCAGGATGCGGGCGAGGTCCAGCCAGGTCCGGGCCGGCGTTGAAATCCGGATTCCGTCCCAGACCATGAGCTCGTCGTCGAACGCAAGAACGGTATGCCCGACCACACCCGCACGCCGGACCGGCGGCAGAACCTTGGGCTTGCTGAGATGCAGTTCCCGGCAACCGCGGCACCACGACGGAAGCCACAGGCCCAGCAGCATGGCGGCCGTGAGGTGCGAAATCCACGCGCCCGGAGTTGCGGCCGACAGGGCACGGGCCAGGCCCCGGAGTTCAAACTCCCAGCCGGTGGGCAGATAGAGCAACCGGCCGGCCGTCGCGAGATCGGCAGCGCGGAGCCGGGAGCTGCCCAGGGTCGCTGCCCGCGCCTCGTAGACGGTGAACGGGGCCGAGGCGAGGTGGGCCGGCAGGGCTGCTGGTGGTCGCATGCCGACCATTATTATCCGAACCCCGCATCCCCGCTCCGGTTATCCACAGGCCCCGTTGCGCTATCACTTTTGGTCGCCATTTGCCGGAAATGGCAGCCAAAAGTGATAGCGCAACGGGGGTTAGAAGAGGCCGACGGGGTTGCCGTCGGCGTTGACGTCCATACGCATCGCGGCGGGGACCTTGGGGAGCCCGGGCATGGTCATGACCGCGCCGGTGAGGGCCACGATGAAGCCGGCGCCGGTTTTGGGAATGAGGTCGCGGACGTGCGCGGTGAAGCCCTTCGGCGCGCCGAGTTTGGTTGCGTCGTCGCTGAAGGAATACTGGGTCTTCGCCATGCAGACCGGGAAGCCGGACCAGCCGTTCTTCTCGATCTCCGCGAGCCGCTTGAGCGCCGGGACGGAGAAATCCACGCCGTCGGCGCCGTAGATCTCCTGCACGATCGTCCGGATCTTGTCCTCCACCGACATCTCCAGCGGGTACAGGTGCCGGAAGGTGTGTGGCGCGTTGATGGCCGCGGCGACCTTGGCCGCGAGTTCATCGCCCCCGTCGCCGCCGCCCCCGCGGCCCCAGACATCGGCCACGGCCGCCTGGACGCCCTCCGCGGCGCACCATTCCAGCAGCCAGTCCAGCTCCTCAAGGGTGTCCGTGGCGAACTTGTTGATCGCCACGACCGGTGCGATGCCGAACTTCTCCACGTTGTGCACATGGCGCTGAAGATTGACGACGCCGGCAGCCAGGGCGTCCAGGTTGGGCTCCTTGAGCTGGTCCTTGGGGACGCCGCCGTGCATCTTCAGGGCCCGGACGGTCGCCACAATGACGACGGCGGACGGAGCGACGTCGGCGACGCGGGACTTGATGTCCATGTACTTTTCCGCACCCAGGTCGGCGCCGAAGCCGGCTTCGGTGACGACGATGTCCGCCAGGCTGCGCGCGGTCTGGGTGGCGATCAGGGAATTGCAGCCGTGGGCGATGTTGGCGAACGGTCCGCCGTGGACCAGGGCCGGGGTGCCGGCGATGGTCTGGACCAGGTTCGGTTTCAGCGCGTCCTTGAGCAGCATGGTCAGGGCGCCCTGGACGCCCAGCTGCGCCACCGTGACCGGCTGACGGTCGTAGGTGTAGCCGAAGGTGATCCGGCCCAGCCGTTCCCGCAGGTCCGGGAGGTCCGTGGCGAGGCAGAACACCGCCATGATCTCGGAGGCCACCGTGATGTCGAAGCCGTCCTGCCGCGGGATGCCCTGCGTCGGCCCGCCGAGGCCGATCACGACCTCGCGCAGCGACCGGTCGTTCATGTCCAGCACCCGTTTGAAGGTCATCCGGCGCGGGTCGATGTTGAGCTCGTTGCCCTGGTAGATGTGGTTGTCCACGAGGGCCATCAGGGCGTTGTTCGCCGAGGTGACGGCGTGGAAATCGCCGGTGAAGTGCAGGTTGATCTCGTCCATGGGCAGCACCTGGGAGTAACCGCCGCCTGTGGCGCCGCCCTTCATGCCCAGGATCGGCCCGAGCGAGGGTTCCCGCAGTGCGATCATCACCTTGTGGCCGGCGCGGGCGAGGGAATCCGCCAGCCCCACCGTTGTGGTGGACTTGCCTTCACCGGCGGGGGTGGGGGACATCGCGGAAACCAGCACCACCTTGCCGGGGGCGCGGGAGGCACCGCCGGCCGGTGAACCGGCGAGCCTGGCAGGGTCGATCTTGGCCTTGTAGCGGCCGTGGAAGTCCAGCGCCTCGGCGTTGATCCCGGCCGCCGCGGCAATCTCCTCGATCGGCCGCATCGTGGCCCGCTGCGCGATCTCCAGATCACTCAACGCGGCGGTGCCCGTGGACGCAGCCGCGGATGCGCCTGGCTCGGGCGCGCCCGCGGCTGCTGTGGCGGCTGATCCGGGAATCGTGGTTTCAGACATCGTTGTCCTTCGGCTCGTGGCGTCGGTGGGTGTGCCGGCCAGGGGGTTCCGGCCGATGTTACCGGCCTATGGTTCCGGGTGCGGGCGTGTGGCCCACCGGAATGGTCAGGTTTCCAAAGTACTGGCTAAAAGCGGTGTGGTAGCTCTCCAGCGTGATGGCGGCGGTGCGGTGCCAGCCGAATTCCTGCGCGTGCAGGGAGGCTGCGCGGCCCATGTCTTCTCGGGTCGCGGGGTCGTCGTACAGGGCTTCCAGGGCGTCGGCCCAGTCGGCGGCCTTGTGGCCCTCCACGAGCATCCCGGTCCGGCCGTCAAAGACGGCGCGGGACAGGCCGCCGACCTTGGTGGCGACCACCGGCGTTCCGCAGGCCTGGGCCTCCAGTGCCACAAGACCGAACGATTCGCTGTAGGACGGCATCACCACGACGTCGGCGGAACGGTACCAGTCGGCCAGTTTCGGTGCGCTGACCGGCGGATGGTGGGTGACGACGTCGTCCATTCCGGCAGTGCTGATCAGCGACTTCAGGTCGAAATCCTTGGCCCCGCTGACCGCGCCGACAATGGTCAGCTGAAGGTCGATGTCCGGACGCCGGTCCCGCAGCAGGGCGGCGGCCTTGACCAGGATCTGCGGCCCCTTGAGGCGCTGGATCCGGCCCGCGAACAGCAGGTGGAAGCGGCCCCGCGGCACCCCGTGGGCGGCCCGGGCCCGGCTGCGGAACGCGGGCGTGAAGACGTCCAGGTCCACGCCCGGCGGGGCCACATCGATGTGGTCGTTGTCCGCGTGGTAGTGCGAGACCAGTTCCGCCGCTTCGGTGCCCGTGTTGGCGATGAGCCGGGTGGCGCCGTCGACAATCCGCAGCTCGCCGTCCTCGCGCCGGCGCGGCTCGGGCTGCTCGCCGGAGACCAGCAGCAGGTTCTTCACCTTGGCCATGGTGTGCATGGTGTGCACCAGCGGCAGTCCCCACAGGCTGGCAAGTTCCAGCCCGGCCACCCCGGACACCCAGTAGTGCGAATGGATCACGTCGTAGCGGCCGTGCGGCTGGAGCTGCCGGATGCGGTCAATTTCGGCGACCATGCTGTGCAGCAGTTCGGGAAGTTCTTCCTTGGGCAGCTTCCGGGCCGGGCCGGCCATGACGTTGTGCACGCAGACCCCGGGGGAGGGGTGCTCGACGGCGGCCTGGCCCTCGGAGGTGGACCGGGTGAAGATCTCCACCTCGACGCCGGTTTCGGCGAGGGCCGCGGCAAGCGCACGGATGTACACATTCATGCCCCCGGCGTCGCCGGACCCGGGCTGCTCCATCGGCGAGGTGTGCAGGGAGAGGAACGCGACGCGGCGGATCAGCGACATTCTTTCCCTTCCTCCCTGGACCTGTTCCGTGGAACTGTTCCCTGGAACTGTTCTCTGGCCCGGTCCTGGCGGACAGCCCTTGGTGGGCACGCCCTGGTTAATACGTCCGGAACTGTATTTCGATAAGACACTACTCCTGAAAATCCCGCCGGTTCATAGGCAGCCGGGCGGCGCCGGTCACAGAGCCGGGCGCGCTGCTAACGTAACGGCTGTGAGCACAAGCGAAGACACCCACTCCACCGCCCCGGGCTGGGACATCCGCCCCGCCACCGGCGCGGACTGGCCGGCGATCTGGGCGATCCTCGAACCCGTGATCAGGGCCGGGGAGACCTTCACCTGGGACCGGGACACCACCGAGCACCAAGGCCGGGAACGGTGGTTCAGGCAGTCCCCCGGGCAGACCTTCGTCGCGGTGGGCCGGGGGGAGCCCGGCGGCGTTATCCTGGGCAGCGGCGAGCTGCACGCGAACCAGGGCGGCGGCGGAAGCCATGTCGCGAATGCCGGGTACGTGGTCCACCCGGCGCACGGGGGCAAGGGGGTGGCGCGCGGGCTGTGCGCCTACTCGCTCGGCGCGGCCCGGGTGGCCGGATTCCGCGCCATGCAGTTCAACGCCGTCGTGGAAAGCAACGTCCGGGCCGTTGCCGCCTGGCAGTCCCTGGGCTTCGAGGTGCTGGCCACCATCCCGGAAGCGTTCCTGCACCCGCGCCTCGGCTACGTGGGCCTGCACCTGATGTACCGCAGGCTGTAGCGCGGGGACTCAGGGTTCCCCGCGCCAGAGCTCCTGCAGTTCCGGGAACTCGGCGTCGTAGCCGGCCAGCAGTTCGTCCGCGAGGCCCCAGGAGCCGACCAGCGGGTGCCCGGCGAAGGCCGCCAGCGCCGCTTCCCGGCGGCCCGGCCCCGTCGACCCCGGGTCCCGGCTGGTGGCTGCCACAACGAGCCGTTCGACGTCCTTGACCTGTCGGAGCAGCGCCAGCTGGGCCGGCGCCGGGCGCTCCTGCGGCAGCGGCACCACGCCGTCGGTCGTCACCCGGCAGGGAACCTCGACGACGGCGTCCGCGGGCAGCCCGGGAACCGCCGGCGCCGGGGCGCCCCCGCCGGTGTTGCCCGTGGTGTTGGGGGTGTTCAGGATCAGCTCCGTTGCGCCGCCGCCGGAGAGTGCGCGCATCACGGCCAGGGCGACGCGTTCGTAGCCGCCGCCGGCCAGGTCCGTCTCATCCCGGCGCTCGCCGGCGGGCCGGGCCTCGGCGAGATAGCCCTCCTCGCGGGAACGGCGGGCGGCGTCCCACAGCCGGAAGGCGCCCCGGCCGGCCGCCGTCAGCCGCGGATAGAGCTCGGACTGCTGCCGGTCGATGGACTCGCCGCGGGTCGTGGGGGCGGACCGGATGCCGGCCAGGGCGCGTTCGGTCTCGTAGTAGTAGTAGAGGTATTCGTTCGGCAGGCACCCCAGCCCGGCCAGGAAGGGTTGCGCAAACAGGCGTCCCTCCTCAAAACCGGCCAAGGCGTCCGCGTCGGCCAGCAGCCCGGGCAGTGCGTCCCGGCCGCCGGAGGCCAGCCGGTACAGCCAGCCGAGATGGTTCAGGCCGTAGTAGCCCACGCCGTCGAGCGTGCCCTCCGGCAGCGCGATGCCGGCGGCGTTCGCCGCCCGGTGCACCAGGCCGCTGGCCGAATCGCAGATGCCGACCACTTTGCGGCCGAGCACCGGGACCAGAGCTTCGGTGACCATGCCGGCCGGGTTCGTGAAGTTCAGCAGCCACGCGTCAGGGCAGTGCAGCCGCATCTGGGCAGCGAGCTCCAGCATGCGGGGGATGGACCGCAGCGCGTAGGAGATGCCGCCGGCACCCGTGGTCTCCTGGCCCAAAAGGCCGAGGTCCAGGGCCACCCGCTCGTCGGCGGTGCGGCCGGCTGTCCCGCCGGGACGGATCGCGGCGAACACCAGGTCCGTGCCGTGCAGTGCCTCGGCCAGGGAGGTCGTGGCGCGGACCGCGGGAAAGGTGGCGGCCGCGCCGGGCGGATGCTGCCCCGCGAAGGAGGCCAGGACGGCGTTGATGGCGGCGAGCCGGCCGGGATCGACGTCGTACAGCACCAGTTCCCGGACCAGCCCGGCGAAGGGGCCCGTGCAGAGCGCCCGGTAGACCAGCGGTACCCGGAATCCGCCGCCTCCGGCAATCATCAGCCGCATGCCGACAGTCTATGCACAGCGGCAGCTTCCGGGCCCGCAGACTCCTTTCCAGCGCCACCCGGACGGCGTACTGTGCATACATGGACGCGATACCGACGCGGCGTTTCGATCCGCTTTCCTCCGTCCGGACCCCGGCTGCGGAGGGCTTCGATCTGCTGCTGACCGGGACCGTCTTCCAGGACATCATCTTCACCGGACTCCCGCACGCGCCCGTCGCCGGAACCGAGATCTGGAGCGACGGGATGGGCAGCTGCCCCGGAGGCGTGGCCAACCAGGCCATCGCCGCGGCACGACTGGGACTGCGGACCGGCCTCGCGGCGGCGTTCGGTGATGACGGCTACGGCGACTCCAACTGGAAGATTCTGGCCGGTCAGGAACACGTTGACCTGTCGCTGTCCCGGAAGATCTCAGGCTGGCACTCCCCGGTCACAGTGTCCCTGAGCGTGGAGCACGACCGGTCGATGGTGACGCATGGCCATCCGGCGCCGGTGAGCTCCAGCGAACTGGTCGGCTCCCGCCCCCCGCCGGCGCTGGCCGCCGTCGCGGAGCTTGGCGAGGAGCTGGAGCCGTGGGCGCTCGACGCGTACAAGGCAGGGGTCAAGCTGTTCGGCGACGTCGGCTGGGATCCGACGGGTGCGTGGTCCCCGGCGCGGCTGCACAACCTGCAGTACTTCCACGCCTTTATGCCGAACCAGCACGAGGCGATGGCCTTCACCGGCCATGACAGCCCGTGGGCGGCCCTCTATGCGCTGGCGGACAAGGTGCCGGTCGCCGTCGTGACCCTGGGGCCCCAGGGTGCCATGGCTGTGGACTCCGAAACGGGCGAGGAGGAGTGGGTTCCGTCGCTGCCGGTGTCCGCCTTCGATCCGACCGGCGCGGGGGACTGCTTCGACGCAGCCTTCGTCGTCGGCTGCCTGGCGGGGTGGCCGCTGGGCGACCGGCTGCGGTTCGCCAATCTCTGCGCCGCCCTGGCCGTGCAGGAGGTCGGCGGCTCGCTGGCCGCACCCGGCTGGGGGGACATCGCCGACTGGTGGCAGCGGGCCAACGCCCGGAAGGAACGCCAGAGCAGCCAGTGGCTCCGGCGGTACCGCTTCCTCGAGGACATCGTCCGTGACGTGCCTCAGGAAGCGCAAAGGCGGGCGACGGCGACCATCGCGCACCTTTCGGACGCGTAGGCGCGGCTCCCTCCCGCTGGACATGCCCTCCTTCTGGGCCCGGGAGTGGACATGATGGCATTGTGCCCAGTGGCGGGCGCGAACACTGGGCATGTCCCTCGGGGTGCTCGGACGAGCGCGGATCTGGATCTGGGCCTGGACCAGGTGGCCGCTGGACATGTCCCCCTTCTGGGCCCGGGAGTGGACATGATGGCATTGTGTCCAGTGGCGGGCGCGAAGACTGGGCATGTCCCCCGGGGTGCGCGGGCGCGCGCGGATCTGGATCTGGGCCTGGAGCAGGTGGCCGCTGGATATGTCCCCCTTCTGGGCCCGGGGATGGACATGATGCCATTGTGCCCAGTGGCGGGCGCGAAGACTGGGCATGTCCCCCGGGGTGCGCGGGCGCGCGCGGATCTGGATCTGGGCCTGGAGCAGGTGGCCGCTGGATATGTCCCCCTCCTGGGCCCGGGGATGGACATGATGCCATTGTGCCCAGTGGCGGGCGCAAAGACTGGGCATGTCCCCCGGAGGGGGGGCTGCCACGAGGCCCGAATTAAGCCCCATGCTCAGCCACCCCTAGAATCGTTAAGTGACTTACCCAGCAGCAACAGGTGACTTCCAGCCCGTCCCGCAGGCTCCGCCGGCCTATGCCGAGGAGCGCTCGGCAATAATCGACCTCGAAGCCATCCGGCATAACGTCCGCCGCCTGGTGGCCGTGGCATCACCGGCCCAGGTGATGGCGGTGGTCAAGGCCGACGCCTACGGACACGGCGCCGTCCCCGTCGCCCGCGCCGCGCTCGGCGCCGGAGCCAGCTGGCTGGGAACGGCCCACATTTCCGAGGCCCTGGCACTGCGCGCCGCCGGCATCGAGGTACCCCTGCTGGCCTGGCTGCACACCCCGGAGAGCAACTTCGCCGCCGCGGTGGCCGCCGGTATCGACATCGGGTGCTCGGGCTGGGAACTGGAACGCATTGTTGCAGCCGCCCGCGAGCAGGAACGGCCGGCCCGCGTGCACCTCAAAGTGGACACCGGGCTGGGCCGCAACGGGGCGACCCTGGATGCCTGGGACAGCCTCGTGGGCGAAGCCATGGACTTCCAGGACCAGGGCCTGCTGCGGGTGGTGGGCATTTTCTCCCACCTGGCCGTCGCCGACGAACCCGAGCGCCCGGAAACCGACGAACAGCTGGCAGCCTTCCGCGAAGCCCTCGCCATCGCCCTGGACGCCGGCGTGGATCCCGAGGTGCGCCACCTCGCCAACACCCCGGCCACCCTGTCCCGGCCCGACACCCACTTTGACCTGGTCCGCGTAGGGCTGGGCCTCTACGGACTGTCGCCGTTCGAGGGGCAGAGATCGGAAGAGCTGGGCCTGCGCCCCGCCATGACAGTCCGCACCGTCGTTTCGCACTGCAAGGATGTGCCGGCCGGCCAGGGCGTCTCCTACGGACTGAACTACCGCACCAGCGGCACCAGCACGCTGGGGCTGATCCCGCTCGGCTACGCCGACGGCGTCCCCCGCATCGCCACCGGAGGACCGGTCCGCGTCGAGGGCGTGAACTATCCCGTGGTGGGACGCATCGCGATGGACCAGATGGTGATCGACCTGGGCCCGCTCAACGTTTCCGCCGGCGGCCGAAGCGTCCTCGGCGCCGAAGCCGTGCTGTTTGGCAACGGCGACGACGGCGGCCCCACCGCCGAGGACTGGGCCCGGGCAGCGGGCACCAACAACTACGAGATCGTGACGCGGATCAGTCCCCGGGTGCCGCGCCGCTACGTCAACGAAGAGCCGGCCAGCGGCGAGCCGCGGCCATGACCGCGGCGGCCTGGGAACGGACCCTGAGGGTCGGGACCGCGGACGAAACGCACGCCCTCGCGGCCGTCCTCGGCGCCCAGCTCCAAGCAGGTGACCTGCTGGTCCTCACCGGGGAACTGGGAGCGGGAAAAACCACCTTCACCCAGGGCCTCGGGGAGGGCCTGGGGGTCCGGGCCGGCATCATCTCACCGACGTTCGTGCTGGTCCGGATCCACCCCAGCCTGCCCGACGGTGCGCGGCCGGGCGGCCCGGACCTGGTGCATGTGGATGCGTACCGGCTGGGGTCGGCCTCCGAAATCGACGATATCGATTTGGAAAACACGATGGACAGCGCCGTGACCGTGGTGGAATGGGGCCGCGGCCGGGTGGAGCACCTGAGCGAGAGCCGGCTTGAGGTGGATCTGGTCCGCCGCCTCGGCGGCGCCCAGGCGCCCGCACCTGCCCACTCCCCGGAAACCGCCCACGGCCCGGAAACCGCCCACGGCCCGGAAACCACCGGAGACGCTGCGGTGCTGGATTTCGACACCGACGACGACGAGCCCCGCACGATCGTGATGCGTGGCTTCGGTCCCCGCTGGGTGGACCCGCCCGTCCTCCCGGCGCCCGCTGAGCCCGCGCCTACCGCTCCCGCACCCCAGCCCCGTACCCCGGAAGGGACCTGATGCTGATCCTTGCCATCGACACCTCGGCGGTGGCCAGCGCCGCGCTCGTCTCCGACGACACCCCGGAATCCCTCGTGGGAAACTTCGCCACCGAAGACACCCGGAGCCACGCCGAAGTGCTGGCGCCGGGAATCGAGGCGCTCCTCGCCGAGGCCGGCCTGAGCGGCGCCGACATCGACGCGGTTGTCACCGGGGTGGGGCCGGGCCCGTTCACCGGCCTGCGCTCGGGAATCGTCACGGCCCGCACCCTCTCGTTCGTCTGGGGCAAACCGCTCTACGGACTGATGAGCCTGGACGCCATCGCCCTGGAGGTGGCGGAGTCCACGGATGCGGCGCCGGAGTTCATCGTCGCCACGGATGCCCGGCGCAAAGAGGTCTACTGGGCCCGGTATGCCCTCAGCCGCGGCCAGCTGCCGCAGCTGCTGGACGGCCCCCACGTCGGTTTCGCCGCCGACCTTCCCGATCTTCCGGTCTACGGCGCCGGCGCCGGCCTCTATGCCGACGTCGTCAAGGCTGTCCCGGAATTCCGCGACCGCCAGCCGGAGGCCCTCTCGCTGGGCCAGTTCGCCCTCGCACGGCTCGCCGCGGGGGAGCGGCTGCTGGACTCCACCCCGCTGTACCTGCGCGAGTCCGACGCCCAGGTCCCCGGCCCGCGGAAGAGGGCGCTGTGAACGCCGGGTCAGGAGGACAGAGCGCAGGACAAAATTCAGGACACGGCGCAGGGCCGGGAACGGGGGCCGTACCGGCGGGGCTGCCCGGCGGGGTGATCCTCCGGGACATGACCGCGGCGGACATCCCGGCCGTGCATGAGCTGGAGCGCGCGCTGTTCCCGGTGGACGCCTGGCCGCTGCAGATGTTCGCCGCCGAGCTGGCGCAGGCCGAAACCCGGCGCTACCTCGTGGCCGAGCGTGCCGGGAAGATCGTGGGCTACGCCGGTCTGATGTGCATCCAGCCGATCGCGGACGTCCAGACCATCGCCGTCGTGCCGGAGCAGGAAGGCCAGGGCATCGGTTCGGCGCTGCTGACCGAACTCATCCGGGAAAGCCGGCTGCGACGTGCCGAGGACGTGCTGCTGGAGGTCCGGGCCGACAACCCCCGCGCCCAGCAGCTCTACCGCCGCTACGGATTCGAACAGATCCACGTCCGGCCCCGCTACTACCGCGACGGCGTCGACGCGCTGATCATGCGGCTCCGGCTCGGCACCCCCGACTCCGACACCACGCCCAGGGAAGCAGACCGCCCATGAACACCACCCAGCCCGGCCAGCCGCTGGTCCTTGGCATCGAGTCCTCCTGCGACGAGACCGGCGTCGGGATTGTCCGCGGGACACAACTGCTGACCAACACCGTGTCCTCCTCCATGGAGGAACACGTCCGGTTCGGCGGCGTGATTCCCGAGATCGCCTCCCGCGCACACCTGGACGCCTTCGTCCCCACCCTCCGCGAGGCGCTGGCCGAGGCCGGGGTGACCCTGGCGGACATCGACGCTATCGCCGTCACGTCCGGTCCCGGGCTGGCGGGCGCCCTGATGGTCGGGGTCTGCGCGGCCAAGGCGCTCGCCGTCGCGACAGGCAAACCGCTCTACGCCATCAACCACCTCGTCGCGCACGTGGGTGTCGGGCTGCTCCAGACGGACGACGGCGGCCGGCACCCCTTCGCCGGCGCCCCGGGGGCCAACGCCCTGCCGGAAAACCTGGGGGCCCTGCTGGTCTCCGGCGGGCACACCGAGATGCTGCGGATCCGGGACATCGCCGGGGACGTCGAGCTGCTGGGGTCCACCATCGACGACGCCGCCGGCGAGGCGTACGACAAGGTCGCGCGGCTCCTGGGCCTGGGTTATCCGGGCGGCCCGGCCATCGACAGGCTGGCACGCACGGGCAACGCCAAGGCGATCCGCTTCCCGCGAGGCCTCAGCCAGCCCAAATACATGGGGACCGCGGAGGAACCCGGCCCGCACCGCTACGACTGGTCCTTCAGCGGACTCAAGACCGCCGTCGCACGCTGTGTGGAGCAATTCGAGGCCCGCGGCGAGACCGTGCCGGTGGCGGACATCGCCGCAGCCTTCCAGGAGGCCGTCGTGGACATCATCACCTCCAAAGCGGTGCTGGCCTGCCGGGAGAACGGCATCACCGAGCTGCTGCTGGGCGGCGGCGTGGCGGCGAATTCACGGCTGCGCCAGCTCACGGAACAGCGCTGCAGCGCCGCCGGCATCCGGCTGACCGTCCCGCCGCTGGCCCTGTGCACGGACAACGGCGCCATGGTCGCGGCCCTCGGCGCCCAGCTGGTGATGGCAGGGATCGCGCCGAGCGGCATCGGCTTCGCCCCGGATTCCTCGCTGCCGGTCACCACCGTCTCGGCCTGACGCGGTCCCGGGGCGGGGCGGGCCTAGGCTTCGGGGCCCTTGCGCATCTGCTGGACCAGATCCAGGACGACGGCGCGCAGGTCGCCGCCGTGCTCGGCGGCCACGCGCCGCTGCCGCTGGTACCCGGCGCCGCGCTCGATGATCTTCAGGACGTCGGCCAGTTCCGTGACGCAGCCGAGCTTCACCGCGACAGGTTCCAGCCGGGCGACCGTCTCGCGGATGTGATCCGTGACGAGCTGTTCGCTGCCCGCGGCGTCGAGGATGATGATGGCGTCCAGTCCGTAGCGGGCTGCACGCCATTTGTTCTCCTGCACATGCCAGGGCGGCATGGTGGGGATGGTGCCGCCGTTGTCCAGCGTCGTGGAGAACTCTTCGACAAGGCACTGGGTCAGGGCGGCGATGGCGCCGACCTCCTCCAGCGTGGCCAGGCCGTCGCAGATGCGCATCTCGATGGTGCCGAAATGCGGGACGGGCCTGATGTCCCAGCGGATTTCGGAGAGTGAGTCGATCACGCCGGTGGTGAACATGTCCTGGGCATAAGACTCGAAATCGTCCCAGCTGCTGAACTGGAAGGGCAAACCGGCGGTGGGCAGCTGCTGGAACATCAGTGCGCGCTGCGAGGCGTATCCGGTGTCCTCGCCGCCCCAGAACGGGCTGGAGGCGGAGAGCGCCTGGAACTGCGGGAAATAGTTCACCAGGCCGTCCAGGACGGGGAGCACCTTGTCCCGGCTGTCCAGGCCCACATGCACGTGGACGCCGTAGATCACCATCTGGCGGCCCCACCACTGCGTGCGGTCGATGAGTTTGGCGTAGCGCTCCTTGTCCGTCACCGGCTGCAGCTGCGGCGGACTGAACGGGTGGCTGCCGGCACAGAAGATCTCGACGCCCATCGGATCGGTGACATCACGGACGGCGGCGAGGGAACTGCTCAGCTCCGCTTTCGCTTCCGCCACGGTGTTGCAGATCCCGGTGACCAGCTCCACCGTGTTCAACAGGAGTTCCTGCTTGATGTGCGGGTGCTCGTCGTCCTCGTTCATCTCGGGGTGCTGCGCGGCGACCCCACGGAGGACTTCCTTGGCCACGGAGGCCAGTTCCCCGGTTTCCGCGTCCACGAGGGCGAGTTCCCATTCCACACCAAGAGTTGATTGCCTGGATGAAGCGAAATCAATCTTCATGTGGTCCCTTCACTGTTGAGCTGTCCGTTTCCCCACCCCGTCCGGCTTTCGTCTTGGGCGGAATTGCCGGACAGTTGGCGGGGCAACGGTGGCTCAAGTCTAGTGCAGGGGTAGCATCGAGCCGGTGGCCAGATTGCAGAGAAGACGTGAAAGTGTTCACAAAAGAACCCGGGCCGCAGGGGTACTGACAGCAATTCTGGGGCTGGTTCTGGGAACCGCCTCCTGCTCGGAGCCCCCGACGCCGGCACCCACGGCCGACTCCGCCGATTCCGCGGCCCCTGCACCACCAGCAGCGACCGCGCCGGCACAGCCGCCGGCGACACCCTCAGATCCGTCCGCCACGCTGCCCGACGATCCGGATAGCTTCCCCCGCGCCGGGGCCCGGCCGCTCGGCTGGGGGCCGCAGCAGCGGGACGCAACCGCCGCATCGCGGGCCGTTGCCGCGATGACCCCCGAGCAGCGGGCCGGGCAGGTCCTGCTGCCGTTCTACCGCGGACTCGACCATCAGGCCCAGGCCGCTGCCATCGAGCGCCTGCACCTGGCCGGGTCCATCATCATGGGAGACAACGTCCCGGGAACACCGGACGGCAGGGTGGACACCGCGGCGATGCACGGCGTCGCCAGCCGGCTCCAGGCCGCGGCACGGGCCGGCGGCCGGAGCTGGCCCGGCCTGATCGGCGTCGACCAGGAAGGCGGCGTGGTGGCACGGCTGCGGGCGCCGCTGACCGAATGGCCCGCCCCGATGAGCTACGGCGCGGCGGGAAGCGGGCCGCTCGCCGGCGAGGCCGGCCAGGCCATGGCTTCGGAACTCGCGGCGCTGGGCTTCAACACCGACTTCGCCCCGACCACCGACGTCACCATGGGCCCGGCCGACCCAACCGTCGGTGCCCGGTCCATGTCCGGGAACGCCGACGCCGCGTCCGGGTTCGGGGTCGCTTTCTCCCAGGGGATGCTGGCCGCGGGGCTGCTGCCTGCCGTAAAGCACTTCCCCGGCCACGGCTCGGTCAGCGTCGATTCCCATGCCCGGCTGCCGGTCCAGGGCGCAAGCCTGGAGCAGCTCCGGGCCAAGGACCTGAAACCGTTCCAGGCCGCCATCGACGCCGGACTGCCGATGGTCATGACCGGCCACATCGCCGTGCCCGCGCTCGAGCCCGGCGTCCCCGCCTCCCTGTCCAAGGCGGCCTACGCCGAGCTGCGGGGAATGGGATTCCAGGGCGTGGCCGTCACGGATGCGCTCAACATGGGCGCGGTCACGGGACGGTACCCCAACGACTCCGCCGCGCCGCTGGCCCTTGCCGCCGGCGCCGACCTGCTGCTGATGCCCGCCAACGTGGAGGCCGCGCACGCCGCAATCATCGCCGCGGTGCGCAGCGGCGCCCTGCCGCCGGAACGTCTCGCCGAGGCGGCGCAGCGCGTCGTCACCATGATGATCTGGCGGGACCGCACCGGCGCGGGGCCCGGAACAGCGCCCGGCAGCGGCAAAGGCCTGTCGCAGGAAGTCTCCGCGGCGGCCATCACCGTGCTGGCCGGGCCCTGCGAGGGGCCGATCGTGCCGGCCAGTGTCCGGGTGACGGGCGGCTCAGCCCAGGACCGGGCGCGGTTCGCCGCCGCTGCCCGGAACGCCGGCATCAGCATCGGTGCGGGACCGCTGGTCTCGCTGATCGGTGTCCCGGCATCAGCGTCCTCACCGGCTGCGCCGCACCCGGCGGCGGATGTGGCGGTGGCCCTCGACGCGCCGTGGCCGCTGGCGGAGTCCACAGCCCCTGCCAGGATCGCACTCTACGGCCGGAGCCAGGGCGCTTTCGACGCGCTGGCCGCCGTGCTGGCCGGGCATGTCGGGGCGCCCGGAAAGCTGCCGGTCGCCGTCGGGCCCCATCGCCCGGGAACCGGCTGCGCATGAGATCCGTCCGGTGCGGGCCGGCCTGCGTCCCAGAACGCGGCGGTGCGGGCCGGCCTGTCGTTTAATGGAGCGGTGCCCATCCTGAATAAAGACATGACCCTCTGCATCTCGCTCTCGGCCCGGCCGAGCAACAACGGGACGCGCTTCCACAACCACCTGTATGACCAGTTGGGCCTGAACTGGATCTACAAGGCGTTCGCCCCCACGGACCTCGGCCAGGCGATCGCCGGTGTTCGCGGCCTCGGGATCCGCGGCTGCGCCGTGTCGATGCCGTATAAGGAGGACGTTATCGCGCTCGTGGATGTGATGGACCCGTCCGCGAAAGCCATCGACTCGGTCAACACGATCGTCAACGACGGCGGCACGCTCACCGCCTACAACACCGACTACACGGCGATCGAGCAGTTGCTGCAGCGCAACACCGTGCCCTCGACGTACTCGGTGCTGCTGAGGGGCGCCGGCGGCATGGCGAAGGCCACCGCGGCGGCCCTGCGCGACGCCGGGTTCCGGGACGTCACCGTGATCGCGCGCAACGAGGAAGCGGGACGGGCGCTCGCCGGGCTCTACGGATTCGCCTGGCGCGCCGACGTCGATTCCCTGACGGCCGACATGATCATCAACGTCACACCTATCGGTATGGGAGGGGGTATGGCCGGGAGTCCGGCAGCTAGTACGGCAGGGGGCCCCGACGCCGGGGCACTGTCCTTCCCGCAGGAAACAGTGGACGCCGCGACGGTGGTGTTCGACGTCGTCGCGCTGCCGGCCGAGACCCCGCTGATCAAGGCCGCCCGCGCCGCCGGGAAGACCGTGATCACCGGTGCGGAGGTGGCGACCATCCAGGCGCTGGAGCAGTTTGTGCTGTACACCGGGATCCGGCCCAGCGACGAGCAGGTCCGGGCCGCCGAGGACTTCATGCGGGCCCAGTAACCCCCGGGAATCCGGGAAACCCGTACTCCGGGAAACCAGGCGCCCGGCCGTCCGAAACCTAAACCGGCTCCACCGAGATGGCCACCCGCTCCTCCCCGATCCGGGTGAGGACCAGGGTGGCTGTCTTTTTGCCCCTGTTTTTGCCGCTGCCCGTCTTCCCTCCGGGGAGGAGCTGTTTGCGGAGCTCCTCCGGGGTGACCGAGGTGCCGCGCTTCTTGATGTCCAGTACTCCGATGCCCTGGTCCCTGACCCATGTCTTGAGGGCTTTGACGTTGTACGGCATCACGTCCAGGACCCTGTAGGGCCGGGCGAACGGGGTATCCCGCAGCTCCGGGGCGCAGATGTAGGCGATGTGCTCGTCCACGAGGTGCCCGCCCAGCTGGAGCGCGACGTCGGCCACCAGGCCGGCGCGGATGACGGCGCCGTCGGGCTCGTAGAGGTACCCCTCGACAGGCCCCACCGGGGCGACGGGGCCGCCGTCGAAGTGCTCGGCGCTGGTGAGCTCCGCCGCCCCCGCGGGGCCGAGGAGAAGGGCCGCCCGCCGGATTCCCGGACGCCGGACCGCGTTGAACCACAGCGCCACCTCGGTGACGTCCCCGCCCACCGAAACCCACTGGGCCTCGCAGTCCCCGGGCACCGAGTCGTGCGGCATGCCCGGGCCCATCTTCACACCCACGGCCAGGCCGGTGCCGGCAAGGGCCTCAACGAAGGACAGCGGCGGGGAAAAGTCCTCCGGATCCCAGAGCCGCTTCGTCCCCGAGGTGGAAGTGGTCCGGCGGGCCGGGTCCAGCCAGACGCCGTCCATCCCGTCGAGGGCAACCGTCGTCGCATCGGAATGGACCACGGTGGCGTTCCGGAACGGGATGAGGTTCATCGTGGCGCAGGCCGCCGTCGTCTCGTCGCTTTCCACCGCTGTGACCTGGATGTCCAGCGAGGCGAACGCCATGGCATCGCCGCCGAGGCCGCAGCCAAGATCCGCCACGTGCTGCACCCCGGCTTCTGCGAAGCGCTGCGCGTGCCGGGCCGCCACGGTAAGCCGGGTGGACTGCTCCAGGCCCGCCTGGGTGAAGATCATCTGCCGGGCAAACTCGCCAAACTTGGCCTCGGCCTTGGTCCGCAGCCGCGACTGGGTGAGGGCGGCGGAAACGAGTTCGGGGGAGTGGCCGGCCTTCCGGAGGGTGGCATTGAGCCGGAACGCGTCGTCCTCCTTGTAGGGTCCCAGCGACGCCAGCAGCTCCCAGCCTTCGGGGTTCAAAAGCGGGGCGATCTGGTCCTGCGGTGCGTCAGCCATGGGATCAAGCCTAGTTCAGCCGGTGCCTGGTGCTATGCGCCCGCCAGGGCTTCGCCCGCTACGGCCGGCGCTCCTGGTCCGGCGCAGGCCCAGCGTTCGCCGGGAACGAATTTCTGGCACTCGCCTTGACCGAGTGCTAACTACTTACATAGAGTCGTCATTGGCACTCTCCCCGGGAGGGTGCTAACACCTGAAGCTTTACCGCCAGGCTGCTGCCGGCACCGCGACGACGGTCTGTACGCCTTGGCACCACAGCTTTAAAGTCCACGAATTTGCTGACGAAAAGGAGAGGTCATTGTCGGTCTCTATTAAGCCTCTTGAGGATCGTATTGTTGTCCGCCCGCTCGAAGCCGAGCAGACCACGGCTTCCGGCCTGGTTATCCCGGACTCCGCGCAGGAAAAGCCGCAGGAAGGCGAAGTTGTCGCAGTAGGCCCCGGCCGCTTTGACGACAACGGCAACCGCGTTCCGATCGACGTCACCGTTGGCGACGTCGTTATCTACTCCAAGTACGGCGGAACTGAAGTCAAGACCGGCGGCACCGAGTACCTCGTGCTGTCCGCCCGCGACGTTCTGGCGATCGTCGTAAAGTAACTCTCTTGGACCCCGCGCCGCCGATCCTTCTTTGACGGGTCAGTTGCGCGGGGTTCTGTCTTTGAAAGGACAAAACCATGGCAAAGCAGCTTGCGTTTAACGACGCTGCCCGCCGGTCGCTTGAAGCCGGCATCGATAAGCTCGCCAACACTGTCAAGGTGACGCTTGGCCCGCGCGGCCGCAACGTCGTGCTGGACAAGAAGTGGGGCGCCCCCACGATCACCAACGATGGTGTCACTATCGCCCGTGAAGTCGAGCTGGACGACCCGTATGAGAACCTTGGCGCGCAGCTTGCCAAGGAGGTCGCCACCAAGACCAACGATGTTGCCGGTGACGGCACCACCACCGCCACGGTGCTGGCACAGGCCCTCGTCAAGGAAGGCCTCCGCAACGTTGCGGCCGGCGCAGCCCCGGGCCAGATCAAGCGCGGCATCGAGGTCTCGGTTGAGGCCATCGCCGCCCGCCTGCTCGAAAACGCCCGCCCGGTCGAAGGCACCCAGGTCGCCAACGTCGCCTCCATCTCCGCCCAGAGCGATGAGATCGGCGAGCTGCTGGCCGAGGCATTCGACAAGGTCGGCAAGGATGGTGTGATCACCATCGAGGAATCCTCCACCACGCAGACCGAACTGGTCCTCACCGAGGGCATGCAGTTCGACAAGGGCTACCTGTCCCCGTACTTCGTCACCGACGCGGAACGCCAGGAAGCTGTCCTCGAAGACGCCCTGATCCTGATCAACCAGGGCAAGATCTCCTCGGTCCAGGACTTCCTGCCGCTGCTGGAAAAGGCGCTGCAGAGCTCCAAGCCGCTCTTCATCATCGCCGAGGACGTCGACGGCGAGGCACTCTCCACGCTGATCGTCAACCGCATCCGCGGCACGCTGAACGTCGTTGCCGTCAAGGCACCGGGCTTCGGCGACCGCCGCAAGGCCATGCTGCAGGACATCGCCACCCTCACGGGCGCACAGGTTGTCTCGCCGGAACTGGGCCTCAGCCTGGACACGGTCGGCCTTGAGGTGCTGGGCACTGCCCGGCGCATCACCGTCACCAAGGACAACACCACCATCGTTGACGGCGCCGGTTCGGCAGAGGACGTCGCAGCCCGGGTTTCCCAGCTGCGCGCCGAGCTGACCCGCACGGACTCCGACTGGGACAAGGAAAAGCTGCAGGAACGCCTGGCCAAGCTGGCCGGCGGCATCGGCGTGATCAAGGTCGGCGCTGCCACCGAGGTCGAGCTCAAGGAAAAGAAGCACCGCATCGAGGACGCCGTGTCCTCGACCCGCGCTGCCCTGGAAGAGGGCATCGTCGCCGGCGGCGGCGCCGCCCTCATCCACGCCCTCAAGGCGCTCGACGAGGACCCGGCTGTCCAGGCCCTCGAAGGCGACGCGGCAGCTGCTGTCGGCATCGTCCGCCGGGCACTGACCCAGCCGCTGCGCTGGATCGCCCAGAACGCCGGCTTCGACGGCTACGTCGTCGTCGCCAAGGTCGCCGAATCCGCCAACAACCAGGGCTTCAACGCCAAGACCGGCGAATACGAAGACCTGATCGCTGCCGGAGTCATCGACCCCGTGAAGGTGACGCGTGCGGCCCTCCGCAACGCGGCGTCCATCGCGGCACTGGTGCTCACCACGGAAACCCTCGTGGTCGAGAAGCCTGTCGAGGAAGACCAGCACGCAGGACACCAGCACTAGCATCAAGCCATAGCAGTCAAGGCCGGTCCGGCATCAGCCGGGCTGGCCTTTTCTGTGCCTGCGGGCATCCGTGCAGCACGGCCGTAATTGGCGGCAAGCCCCTGCGGCTCCTGAGCCACCAACCAGTCCTACGCCTACTTCGCCATCCGCACCCGGCTTTGGGAATTCGCCCTAGGCTGCTGGCGCTCGCACTGCCGCACCTCAATCCCGGCAAGCGCTGCGCGTTGTCCTCGGGTGGAGAGGCCTCGCCGCGATGCTCTCCCGTGGCCTGCGACGGTGTGGCAGAGCAAGCTCCTGGCAGACGAGGCCGCGGCCGCAGCACAGCCCAGGGAACTGGCCCCCGGAGCGGCCGCCTTGGCGCCCGGGAACGCGGGCAAGCTGACGCCGGACGCGAAGATCATCCCGGCTCCGGTGGCCATGAAGAACGAGTGGGCGGACATCGACGGGCTGTGCACGGACGGGAACGTTCCGGGGGAGGGTGCCGGGGCTGCACCTGATGGACCTGAGCGATTTCATCTGCGCCGGTGGGATCTGCCCGGCCGTCGTCGGGAATGTGTACGTCTACAAGGACGACAACCACCTGACCAAGACCTATGTCCAGAGCATGATCCCCATGTTCGAACAGCGCTTGTTCGCGGCCACGGGCTGGACGTGACGCGGCGGCGCCGGTCCGGCTGGTGCCGTTGCTCACATTACTGTCCCGGAATATGGGGATCGCGGCCAAGGTTCTAGTATTTATTCAACACTTCTGCACAGGGCATGCCCGTAATGACGGGCTGGTCATCTGTTGCAACCCCTACCCGTGAAACCCGTAACCAAGGTAAGAGGCGCACTCATGACCCAGCCCGAACACAACCCCTTCGGCTTCATCGGACTGACGTATGACGACGTCTTGTTGCTGCCCGGCCACACGAATGTCATCCCCTCCGAAGCCGACACGTCCTCCCGGATCTCCAAGCGCATCACGGTCCAGACCCCGCTGCTCTCCGCAGCGATGGACACGGTCACCGAATCGCGGATGGCGATCGCCATGGCCCGCCAGGGCGGCCTCGGCGTCGTGCACCGCAACCTCTCCATCGCCGACCAGGCGGACCAGATTGACCGGGTCAAGCGCAGCGAATCCGGCATGATCACCAACCCGCTGACGATCGGCCCGGAAGCCACGCTGGCCGAGCTGGGCGAAATCTGCGCGCATTACCGGGTTTCCGGTCTGCCCGTCGTGGACGAGGGCATGCGGCTGCTGGGTATCGTCACCAATCGCGACACCCGTTTCGTGCCGGAAGCGGATTTCCCGATCCGCCTGGTCAGCGACGTTATGACCAAGATGCCCCTCGTCACGGGGCACGTCGGCATCAGCCGCGACGAAGCCGCGCACAAGCTGGCGACCCACAAGATTGAAAAGCTCCCGCTCGTTGACGAGCAGGGCCGGCTCAAGGGCCTAATCACCACCAAGGACTTCACGAAGGCCGAGCAGTATCCGCTGGCCACCAAGGACGATGAAGGCCGGCTGCGCGTCGGCGCTGCCATCGGGTTCTTTGGCGACGGCTGGGAGCGGGCCATGGCGCTGGTCGACGCCGGCGTGGACGCCCTCTTCGTTGACACCGCCAACGGACACTCCCAGGGTGTCCTGGACATGATCCGCCGGCTCAAGTCCGATCCGGTGGCCGCGCACGTCGACATCATCGGCGGCCAGGCCGCCACCCGCGAAGGCGCCCAGGCGCTCATCGATGCCGGTGCCGACGGCATCAAGGTCGGCGTGGGTCCCGGCTCCATCTGCACCACCCGCGTGGTCGCCGGCGTCGGCGTCCCGCAGATCACCGCCATCTACGAGTCCGCCAAGGCCGCCATCCCGGCCGGCGTGCCGCTGATCGCCGACGGCGGACTGCAGTACTCGGGCGACATCGGCAAGGCCCTGGTGGCCGGCGCGGACACCGTCATGCTCGGCTCCCTGCTCGCCGGTTGCGACGAGTCCCCGGGTGACCTGATCTTCGTCAACGGCAAGCAGTTCAAGCTCTACCGCGGCATGGGGTCCCTCGGGGCCATGCAGACCCGCGGCAAGAACACCTCGTACTCCAAGGACCGCTACTTCCAGGCCGACGTCTCCGGCGACGACAAGCTCATCCCGGAAGGCATCGAGGGCCGGGTGGCCTACCGCGGCCCGCTGGCCTCGGTGGCCCACCAGCTGGTCGGCGGTCTCCGCCAGACGATGTTCTACACCGGCGCCCCGACCATTCCCGAGCTCAAGGCCCGCGGAAAGTTCGTCCGGATCACCCCGGCCGGGCTCAAGGAATCCCACCCGCACGACATCCAGATGACGGTGGAGGCACCGAACTACGGTTCGCGCTAAGCGCTCTTCCCGCCCTGGCGTCCGGGCAACGGGTTGAAATGACGGGATGGGGAGGTATGCCCATCCCGTCATTATCTTTTTCCCTGTAAGTTCGATGGAGTAATTAGTTTCGGGGGACGGCGGGGGACCAGAGTGGCAGCGCAATTCAGTGGTGCGGACGTGGCCCAGCTCCGGGTGCTGGCCTCCGCGATGTCCCGGGCCGGCAACAAACTCCACTCCCAGTTGACGGGTTTCAACGCCAGCGTCACCGGCACACCGTGGCCCGGCCCCGACGCGGAGCGATTCCGCCACGACTGGAGAAATAGCCACAGCCGGTCCCTGCTGGCTGCCGCGGCCTTTCTGCAACAGGCCGCCAGGGATCTGGTCCGCAACGCCGATGAACAGGAAACTGCCAGCTCAGGAGCCGGCAGCCACGGCGGTGCAGGGAGGCCGGCAGGTGCCGGACAGCCCTCGCCGACGCCCGCTGATGTTGCGGGAAAATCCGACGAGGACGTCCGGGCCTGGTGGTTGGCCCTTACCACGGACCAGCGCGAGGGATTCATTTCCGCGAATCCCGTCCAGGCCGGCAACACCAACGGCATCCCCTTCGCCGACCGGGTCGAAGCGAACAAGGTGAACGCCCAGAACCGCATCGACTGGCTCAGGGAAAACGATCCGGAGCCGATCCTTAACCTGCTGCTGGTGGCCCTGGACACCGGCTATCCGGAACGGTTCGCCGCCGAACAGGAGCAGTGGAAATCCCGCCAGTCGGGGCTAACCTACCTGCAGGAGGTGGTGGACGGGAAAGTCCAGCTCGCGGCCTACGACCCGGCCAAAAATTCCATAGTCGAGATGGTCGGCACCTACGACGAGCAGACAAAAGTGGCCATCACCTACGTGCCCGGAACCAAAACCAACGAGGCCTCGTTCTACGGCGGCGGTCCCCAAGAGGTGCCGAGTTGGCTGGTCAACGCTGATAAGACGGGAGGAACGGTTGCCTTCGTGTACAAAGGGACGGAGTTCCCGGACGGCGGGGAGATTGAGGCGTTCGCGGTGGAAGCGAGGAATGAAACGTTCGTCGCGGAGACCTCACCTGTCCTGAAGGAGTTCCAGGCCGCCGTCGAGCTCGAGAAGCCAGCAGCCGCCCAAACCGTTGGGATGGGACACAGCTGGGGATTCAGGAACGTCGCCGGATCGGAGACCAACGGGGCACGCTACGACCAGGTCATCGCCTTGTCCGGCGCCGCGATGCCGGAAGGCTGGGCGCCCGAGGCCGGCACGCAGTACTCCAGTTACACGTATCCCGACATCCTCCTGACCTTGGAACAGGGCGGGGTCGTGGGCGACAACTACCCCATGAAGGAGCCCGCCTTCGAGACCCACGAATACGTTCCGCCAGGCGACCAGAACTGGCAGCAGGAGTACAGCATTGACAACCACAGCCTCATCGCATCGACGGATGCGTTCAATATGCAGGTCCTGGAAGACATCAGAGACCAGATCCGTGCGCGGTAGCGGCCGGCGGTCCCCCCGGACCGGAGGCTGGTGCGTGCCCCTTGCCATCATCCTGTGTCTCGGCCTGTCGGGCTGCGCTGCAGGATCCGCAACACCAGAGAAGGAAACGATGTCCGCCATAACCCTGGAAACTGCCAAAGCCAAGCTCCTGGCCGTGCAGCGCGAGATCATCGACATGGTCCCGGCCGAGCTGGTCGTCTCGGTCTTCGAAAACGACACCTCCAGCCTGATGTCCTGCCGGGGCAAAGAGAAGAGGTGGGCCGGGACCGGCCAGGTCGAGCTGCTGCCAGGCCTCGACCGGGGGACGTTCCTGGACGACGTCCGGGATTCCCTCGGCGCGCGGACCGGCTGGTCCGCGACGGAGAGCAAGGACAACGACGGGGACCGCCGGCTGGATCTCCGCCATGAGGACGGTACCCAGTTGGTGGTGTCGTTCTGGGACGGCCCGGAGAGTCTCCAGATTGGTAGCTTCAGCGCCTGTTTCGAGTTCCCGGAATACCAATATGGGGAGGACTACTAGCTGGCGTCCGCGCGTCAGCGTCCCCAACTAGGCTGGAGGCATGTCCGAACTCAGGCCCGCCCGTGAGCCCAAGCGCAAGCTCGCGCTGAGGCCGTACGCACGGGCCGTGGCGCAGGTGTTGCGCGTCAGCTTCCGGGCCTCGCCCGCCGCCGTCGTAATGAAAGTGCTGGGCTCGCTGATCTCAGCGCTGCTGCCGCTTGTCACCACCTACTTCGCGGCCCTGACCACCACTGCCCTCGCGGCCGCCTACGCGGGCGATGCCGCCGCAGGTCAGCAGGCCATTGTCTACGTCATCATCACCGCCGCGCTGGGACTGTTCTGGGGCGCCTTCAGCAGCGTCGACCGGTACATCCAGCAACTCATGAGCTTCAAAGTCGGCGCGATCGTGGGCGACCTCATGTACGAGCGGTTCCTGGCGCTGGAGTTCTGGCGCTACGACGACAAGGAAACGGTGGACCTGTACGACCGGGCCAAGCGCTTCTCCGATTCCTACGCCCGGGTCCTGGACCGGATCGCGGCCATCTTCACCCAGCTCGTCTCGGTGATCCTGGCGATCGGCGCGCTGCTGCTGGTCAGTTGGTGGATCGCCGTGATCGTGCTCGTGGCGATTGTGCCCAGCGTCTACCTGCAGTTCAGGCTCTCCCGCGAGCAGATCGCGCACTGGAACACGCAGATCGACTCCCGCCGGCAGCGGCGGATGATCGAGACCAATCTCCTGCGCCCGCAGCACATTGCCGAGATGCGCCTCTACGGGATCGTCGGCCACCTCATGGGGCTCCGCTCCCGGCTGCGGGACGCCGACGAGAAGCGCCGGCTGGATTTCCAGAAGCGATATATCCCCAAACAGCTGGCCGCGGACACCCTGCAGTACGGCGCCGAGGTCGTCTCGCTGATCTGGGTGGTCGGGCAGATCATCGCCCGCGCGCAGCCGGTGGGCCAGTTCCTCTACGTGCAGCAGATCGTCAGTCGGGCCCTGTCCAACGCCAACAGCCTCGTCACTTCCCTCAGCTCCATTGACGAGGACCTCGCCAACCTCAAGGACTACGAGCTGTTCATGGCGCTGCCGGTCCCCTCCGGGCACGCACCGCCGCTGCTGCAGGCGCCCGGGACCGTGGAGCTGCGCGACATCCGCTTCACCTACACGGGCAGCGAACTGGAGGTTATCAAGGGCATCTCGCTGACCATCCGGGAGGGCCAGCATGTTGCGATCGTGGGGGAGAACGGCGCCGGCAAGTCCACCCTCATCCGCATTCTCGCCGGGCTCTACCGCCCGGACTCCGGGCAGGTGCTGCTCGACGGCGTCGACCTCTCCGCCGTCGACGTTAAGTCCTGGCACCACTATCTGGCGGTGCTCAGCCAGGAGTTCCTGAAATACGAATTCGCCACCGCGGCGGAGAACATCCTCTTCGGCGACGTCGATGCACCGCGCGACGACGGGCGGATCCGCCGCGCCGCGGCCGACGCCGAAGCCCTCGGGTTCATCAACAAGCTGCCCAACGGCCTGGACAACCACGTCAGCAACTGGATGGAGGATCCGCGCGGACGGAAGGGCAGCGGGCTGTCCGGCGGACAGTGGCAGCGCCTCGCGATGGCCCGGAACTTCTACCGCAATGCCCCGTTCATGGTTATGGACGAGCCGACGTCGGCCATTGACGCGCTCGCGGAGCACCGCATCTTCACCCGGCTCTTCGCCGACCGCAGCAGCACAATCATCGCCATCAGCCACCGGCTCGCCACGATCGAGAAGGCGGATATCGTGTACATGCTTGAGGACGGCCGGGTCGTGGAACAGGGCACCCACAAGGAACTGGTGGCCCTGCGCGGCCGCTACTTCCGGATGTTCGAATCCCAGCTCACCGTGGACGAGGCCGAAGGCATCTGAGGGGGAGACCGGGCCCTGGTCGGCCTGACCTGCCGGACCTGCAGTCTGCGGCACATTCCCTCCGCGAGCCGGGTCCGGTGGACATAATGCCGCTATGCGCACTCGCAGGCACGAAGAATGGGCATGTCCTCACGGGAAGGGAGGGCATGCCCATTCTTGGTACCAGGCCAGCTGCTAGGAGGTCGTCACCGAGGTGTCGTCCACGAGGAAGTAGGTCTTGAGGGAGGCGTCCTCCACACCCAGGAAGCGCAGGGTGACGGTCTTGCCCTTGAACGAGGACAGATTCAGGGTTTTAAGCACATATCCGGTGGACTTGTTGAGGTTGGAGTAGGTGGCCAGCGTAGTCGTGACGCCGCCGCTGATGGCCTGAACCTTCAGAGTGTCGTAGGCGGTCCCGGCGGTGGTCTCGTCGGTCAGCGTCTTTAGGTAAAAGGACAGACTGGAACCGGTCACGGAGGACGGGATGGAGATCGTCTGGTCGAGCTTGTACGACGTCGACTGGCCCCAGCCGTTCAGGCCGGCGAAGCCACTGCCCGTGCGGGCGTTGGTTCCGGTCTCAAACGTGTCCAAGTGGTCGGAAGTCCAGGAGGTCGAGCCGCTCTCGAAGCCTGGGTTCAGCAGAAGGTTTCCCGACGGCGGCGGGGTTGTTCCGCCGAGCAGTCCCATGGTGGCGGTGGCATCGGAGAGGCCGGCGCCGCAGCCCTTGGTGCAGCCGCCCGGCATCGCCCGGGTGCCCTGCCGGAGCGTGGACTCCACCTGGGCCGGGGTAAGGGCGGGGGACTTGGACTTCATCAGGGCAACGAGACCGGCGACGTGCGGGGCCGCCATCGAGGTGCCCTGGTAGTTGGCGTAGCCAGCCCCGCCCGGCGTCGAAGTGCCGGTGTTGATCGTGGAGAGGATGCCGCCGCCACTGACGCTGGTGTCGCCGCCCGGGGCAGTGAGGTCCACGGTAGCGCCGTAGTTGGAGAAGTAGGACAAGCTGCCGCTCGGGTTGCTGGCGGCAACGGTCACCACGGAGTTGCAGTTGGCCGGACGGAAGCCGGCGGCGTCCTGGCTGCTGTTGCCGGCAGCCACCACCACCGTGGAGCCTCGCGACACCGCGGAGTCGATGGCTGCCTGGTAGGTGGTACCGCAGGTACCGGAGCCGCCCAGGCTCATGTTGATGACCTTGGCCGGGTTGGCGTTGGCGGGGACTCCTGTGACGGTGCCGCCGGAGGCCCAGATGATGGCGTCCGCGATGTCGGAGAGGGACCCGCCGCACTTGGCCAGGACCCGGACCGGGAGGACCTTCGCGTTCGGAGCGACCCCGGCCACACCCGTGGAGTTACCCGTGACAGCGGCAACGGTGCCGGAGACGTGGGTGCCGTGCCAGGAAGAGTTGGCGGCTGCGGTCTGGCCGCATTCGCCGCCGGCGTACCAGTCGCCCTGGTCCTGGGCGTTGGAGTCCCGGCCGTTGCCGTCGCGCGCCGCAGTGGCGTCGGAGACGAAGTCATAGCCCGGCAGTACGTTGGCGTCCAGATCAGGGTGCGCCGTGATGCCGGTGTCAATCACGGCGACAGTGGCCCCCGACCCGGTGGAGACATCCCAGGCGCCGGGGATGCGCATGCCGTTTGCCCCGGTGAAGTCCCATTGCTCGCCGTAACGGGTATCGTTCGGCGACAGCACGGCCGTCATGCGGGCATCGGGTTCCACGGCGTTGACCGCTCCGGATGCGACGATTGCGTCCATGAAGTCCTGGGCAGCCTGGTCGGAAAGCGCCTTGTCCGCGGCGATCAGGGTTCCTCCCGTGGCCAGGGCGCGCAGTTCCCGCACACTCACCCCCTGCTGTCTGGCAGCCGCTCCCCACGCGTTCGCACGGCCGTTGGGCGTGGCACTGCCCGGTGTCTTCTTAAAGCTGACGATGAACTGCGTGTATGCCTCGCCGGCGTTGACGTCGGGGGTCGGAATATTCTCCGAGACCACCGGCCCGATGCCGGGGGTGGCGAACGCCGGGGTGACGGCGACGGTCATGGTGCCGACGACGGCGGCCAGCGACAGGGCCAGGACGCGGTACTTCCTGAGTGATGCACTTCCCATGGGTTCTGCTTTCTGTAACCGGGCATCGTGGAATGCCCGGATCTGGGGGTGGAGGGCGCCGGATGAAATCCCAGCTTGGCGAAAGCAAACGTAAAGGTATTTTCACGTTTTGTAAACCATTGACAATACCTGTCAAGTCAGTGTTCACTATCGAGTGGTCTGGGGGCCGTGGGGGCTTCCCCGCAGCAACGCCGACGCACCCTCCGCGGCCCGGCGGCGCTGCCAAATTCCGGGTCAACGTCATGGTCAAGTAAAGTGGGGACGTGACTTATGAGATTGAGATTGGCCTTGGCAAGCGTGGGCGTCGTGCCTACTCCCTGGATGACATTGCGATCGTCCCCAACCGACGTACGCGTGACCCCAAGGATGTGTCCGTCGCCTGGCAGATCGACGCCTACAAGTTCGACATGCCGGTCATCGCCGCTCCCATGGATTCGGCCATGTCCCCAGAGACCGTCATCGCCCTGGGCCGCCTCGGCGGACTCGGCGTTCTCGACCTCGAGGGCCTCTGGACCCGGTATGAGGACCCGCAGGCCGTGCTGGACCAGATCGGCGCGCTCCAGGACGAGACCAACAGCCCCGCCGTCACCCGGCGCATGCAGGAGCTCTACCAGGCTCCGATCCAGCCGGATCTGATCACCGCCCGGCTCGCGGAAATCCGCGCCGCGGGCGTCACCGTTGCCGGGTCCCTCACCCCGCAGCGGACCCAGGAACACTACAAGACCGTGGTGGCCGCCGGCGTTGACATCTTCGTGATCCGCGGTACCACCGTCTCCGCCGAACATGTCTCGAAAGACCATGAGCCGCTGAACCTCAAGCAGTTCATCTACGAACTCGACGTCCCGGTGATCGTCGGCGGGGCCGCCGGCTACACCCCCGCCCTGCACCTCATGCGCACCGGAGCCGCCGGGGTGCTGGTCGGCTTCGGCGGCGGCGCCACGAGCACCACCCGCCGCGCCCTCGGCATCCACTCGCCCATGGCCTCCGCCATTTCCGACGTCACTGCTGCCCGCCGCGACTACATGGACGAGTCCGGCGGCCGCTACGTCCACGTGATCGCCGACGGCGGCATGGGAGCCTCCGGCGACATCGTCAAGGCAATCGCCATGGGCGCCGACGCCGTTATGCTCGGCAGTGCCCTCGCCCGCGCCCAGGAAGCCCCGGGCAAGGGCTGGCACTGGGGCCAGGAAGCGCACCACCTCGAACTTCCCCGCGGCGACAGGGTCAACGTCGGCACGGTCGGGCCGCTCGAGGAGGTCCTCTTCGGGCCGGGCCACCACACCAACGGAACGTCCAACCTGATCGGTGCGCTGCGCCGTTCGATGGCGACCACCGGCTACTCGGACCTGAAGGAATTCCAGCGCGTCGACGTCGTCGTCTCTCCGTACACCGGCAACTGACAGCACCCCTGCCCATCCGGGGAAGTTGGAAGTAGTGTGGTGCACTACGAGCTTTGAGACGGATGGAGGCGTGAGATGAACAGTTTTCCCGGCGGTTCTCCCAAGGCCGGCGGTGCCCTTGGGCCTGCGGAACGCGAAGCTTCACTCGCGGTTCTCAGGGGCACCACGGAACCGGGGAAGGAACTCGACATCCTGATCGTCGGCGGCGGCATCGTCGGCACCGGCGCGGCCCTGGACGCAATCACCCGCGGACTGAGCGTCGGCATCGTCGAGGCCAACGACTGGGCCGCGGGCACCTCCTCCCGCTCCTCAAAGCTGATCCACGGCGGTCTCCGCTACCTGGAGATGCTCGATTTCGCCCTGGTCAAAGAGGCGCTGCACGAACGCGGGCTGATTCTCTCCGAACTCGCCCCGCACCTCGCCCGGCCCGTACCCTTTCTGTACCCGCTGACCAAGCCGTTCCTTGAACGGCCCTACGTGGGCGCCGGCATTGCCTTGTACGACGCCATGTCCATCTCCACCGGCCAGCGCCGCGGCGTGCCGTTCCACAAGCACCTGAGCCGCCGGGGGACCCTGCGGGCAGCGCCGAGCCTCAAGGACGACGCGTTCGTCGGCTCCATCCGGTACTACGACGGCCAGGTCGACGACGCCAAATACTGCGCCAACCTCGTCCGCACTGCGGCCTCCTACGGTGCCCACGCGGTGAACCAGATGTCCGTGGTGTCCTTCGTCCGCGAAGGCGAGCGTGTGGTCGGTGCGAAGGTGGTCAACCACGAGGACGGGACCTACTTCAACATCAAGGCCAAGCAGGTCATCAATGCCACGGGCGTCTGGACCGACGAGACCCAGGCCATGGTGACCGACCGCGGCCAGCTCAAGGTCCGGGCCTCCAAGGGCATCCACCTGGTGGTGCCACGGGACCGCTTCCAGTCGACCGTGGGTCTGATCCTGCGGACCGAGAAATCCGTCCTGTTCGTCATCCCCTGGGGCCGGCACTGGATCATCGGCACCACCGACACCGACTGGCACCTCGACAAAGCCCACCCGGCCGCGTCCAGCAAGGACATCGATTACATCCTCGAGCATGTGAACCGGGTCCTGAAACGCCCGCTCACCCGCGAGGACGTCGAAGGCGTCTATGCCGGGCTCCGCCCGCTCCTGGCCGGCGAAAACGACTCCACCGCCAAACTTTCCCGCGAACATGTCGTGGCCCACCCGGTGCCCGGGCTCGTCGTCGTGGCCGGCGGCAAATGGACCACCTACCGGGTGATGGCCAAGGACGCCGTCGACGAGGCGACCCGCAGCATGGACGAACGTGTCCCGCCCAGCTGCACGGAGTCCATCCCGCTGCTGGGGGCCAGCGGATTCAAGGCCGCGTGGAACAAGCGGAACCGGATGGCGGAGGAAACCGGCGTGCACGTGGCGCGGATCGAGCACCTGCTCAACCGCTACGGTTCGATGGCCCCGGAGGTGCTCGCTCTCATCACCGAGAACCAGGAACTGGGCGAACCGCTGCCCGGCGCGGACGACTACCTCGCCGCCGAGGCCGTGTACGCCGCCACCCATGAGGGCGCCCGGCATGTGCAGGACGTGCTGACCCGCCGGACCCGGATCTCCATCGAGGCCTGGGACCGCGGTGTCTCCGCCGCACCGGTAGTCGCTAAACTGATGGGAGAGGTCCTCGGCTGGAGCGATGAGCAGCGCGAGGGTGAGATCACGCACTACCTGGCAAGGGTCGACGCCGAACGGCTCAGCCAGGAGCAGCCGGACGACGAATCCGCTGACGCAGCACGCCTGGGCGTCGAGGACATCGTTCCGCTGCGCTGACCGGCAGCGTCCGCCGGCAGCCTCGACCCGAGACTGCCGGCGTCTGACGCCACTTCGAAGGGACACCTCTTGGCGGAACCATTGGACCGGTATGACGCCGAGCTCACCACCCCCGAAATGGTGATCCTCGAGATGGACGCCAGCGACAAGCTCGACGCCACGACCCAACTGGCGGAACGGATGCACGCCGCCGGGCGGATTTCGGATCTTCCGGGCTTCCTCCGGCACGTCAACGCCCGCGAACACCAGCTGGCCACCGGCCTTCCCGGCGGCATCGGCCTGCCCCATGCGCGCAGCGAGTTCGTCTCCCGGACCACCATCGCAGTCGGCATCACAAAATACGGCAAGGCTCTCGACTTCGGCGCCTCCGACGGGCCGGCCACGGTGGTCCTGCTGATCGCGACCCCGGCCAGCTCCTTCTCCGAGCACCTCGAAGTGCTGGCCACGCTGGCCCGGTCATTGTCGAAGGAGTCGTTCCGCGAATCGCTCCGCCGTGCCTACGACACCGAAGTCATCGCCGAACTCATCAACTCCAGCCTGGTCTTCTTCGACCACTGAAATTTATAGCCGTTTCGTTGTTCTACACACGGACGAAGTACGGTTAAGGGGTGCTGAAAACTGCCCTCAAACCCCGCTGGATCGCCGGACTCGTGTTCGCGATCGTCGTATCAGGGGTGTTTGTGCTGCTCAGCCAGTGGCAGTTCGGCCGCTCGACCCAGCCTGAGGTGACGGTCTCCACCACGACCGAGGAACCCAAATCCCTCACCACCGTGCTCCAGCCCGGGCAGTTCTTTCCCGGTTCGGTGGCCGACCAGGTCGTCACCGCCACCGGCAGCTATGATCCGCAGAAGCAGGTCCTCGTCCCGGGCCGTCTGAACGACGGCGCGACGGGCTACTGGATCGTTTCAGCCCTGTCCGTGAACGACGCCCCCGCCCTGACCGGAGCCGGCGCCTCGCCGCAGACCTGGATCCCGGTTGCCCGCGGCTGGGTTGCCGACCCCGCGGATGTCCCCGCGCCGCCGCCGGGCACCATTGAATTGACCGGACGGCTGCTGCCATCCGAAGCCCCGCTGACCGGGACCGACGCCGGACCCGGCCGGGCCAGCGCCGTCTCCGTCGCGGAGCTCATCAACATCTGGGAAGTCAGCAGCTACCCCGGCTTCGTCGCCGCGAACTCCGAGGCCGCCGGCGGCAGCGACGTCAGCGCCGCCGTCGCGTCCGGCGGAGAGGTCAAGCCGCTCAACATCGGGCCGCAGCCTCCCGCCGAAAAAGTCAACTGGCTGAGCCTGTTCTACGCCGCGGAGTGGGTCGTGTTCGCCGGGTTCGCCATGTTCATCTGGTGGCGCCTGGTGAAGGATGACTACCGCCGCGGCCTCGAGGACGCCCTCGACGAGGAGCACGAAGCCGCAGCGCAGGACCACCCCGAACCGGACCCCAGCGAACCGCGACCCACCGAAACGAAAGTGCAATCATGATCGAGCCCCAGCCGGCCGTCCAGCCGCAGCAGTCCAACGCCCCGGGAAGCGGTCGCGGCAGGAAGCGCCGCTTTGGCGGAACCGAGGCCCAGATCCGTTCGGCATTGAAGTTCTACAAGGTGCTCGCCTACATGACCGGGGCCATGCTGCTCCTGCTCTGCGCCGAACTGATCGCCCGCTACGCCTTCGGCCATTACCTCTTCGTCGGCGGAACCAACGCCGTCACCGGTGAGCCGTTCGGCTTCGGATTCGCCGACGCCGAGCCGCCCGGCGTCATCGGCGGCGTGAATCTCTCCGTCGCGGTCCTGATCGTGCACGGCTGGATGTATGTCGTCTACCTCATGTCCAACTTCCGGCTGTGGTCGCTGATGCGCTGGCCGTTCATGAAGATGATCCTCCTGGCGCTCGGCGGTGTGGTGCCGTTCCTGTCCTTCGTCGTGGAGAAGAAGGTCCACGCCGAGGTGGAGGCCGAGCTGGCCGCGAACCCGCAGGCGCCGCAGCGCTACTGAGCCCGCGGCGTCGGCCCCGTGTGAGTTCGCTTACCCGGAGGCCGTTCGCGGGCCCGCACAGGCTTCTCAATGTGCGGGCGGACGGCGCCGCAAAGTAGGCTGGTACGGTGACTACTCCCTCTGCATCCCAGACGTCCCACAGGCCCGTGCTGGTTGTTGACTACGGTGCCCAGTACGCGCAGCTGATCGCCCGCCGCGTCCGGGAAGCGAATGTGTATTCGGAAGTGGTTCCGCATACCTACAGCACCGAGCAGCTCCTGGCCAAGAACCCGGCCGCCATCATCCTCTCGGGCGGCCCCGCGAGCGTCTACGCCGAAGGCGCCCCGAGCGTCGGGGCGGACCTGTTCGAGGCCGGAGTGCCGGTCTTCGGCATCTGCTACGGCTTCCAGGCCATGGCAATCGCCCTCGGCGGCAAGGTCGCCCGGACCGGGCTCCGCGAGTACGGCGCCACCGAAACCACCACCGCAGGTGTTGGCCGCTCCATCCTGGCGGGCATGCCCCAGCACCAGAGCACCTGGATGAGCCACGGCGACTCCGTCCACGAGGCGCCCGAGGGCTTTGAGGTGCTGGCGACGACGGCCGGAGCCGAAGTGGCCGCTTTCGCGAACGAGGAGAAGGGCCTCTACGGCGTGCAGTGGCACCCCGAGGTGAAGCACTCGGCGTACGGCCAGCAGGTCCTGGAGAACTTCCTGTTCAAGGGCGCCAAACTGGAACCGAACTGGACCGCAGGCAACATCCTTGAGGAGCAGGTCGACCGGATCCGCGAGCAGGTCGGCGACGCCCGGGTCATCTGCGGCCTGTCCGGCGGCGTTGACTCTGCCGTCGCCGCCGCCCTCGTCCAGCGCGCCGTCGGCGACCAGCTGACCTGTGTGTTCGTGGACCACGGACTGCTGCGTGAAGGCGAGGCCGAACAGGTCGAACGCGACTTCGTGGCCGCCACCGGCGTCAAGCTCTATGTTGCCAACGAGCAGGAGCGCTTCCAGTCAGCCCTGGCCGGCGTCAGCGACCCGGAGACCAAGCGCAAGATCATCGGCCGCGAATTCATCCGCGCCTTCGAGGAAGCCGAGCTGGCGATCATCGCCGAGGCGGCCGCGCACGGCGAGAAGATCAAGTTCCTCGTGCAGGGCACCCTGTACCCCGACGTCGTCGAATCCGGCGGCGGCGAAGGTGCGGCGAACATCAAGAGCCACCACAACGTGGGCGGACTGCCGGAGGACCTGCAGTTCGAACTCGTGGAACCGCTGCGGGCACTGTTCAAGGACGAGGTCCGTGCCGTCGGCGCCCAGCTGGGCCTGCCGCAGGAAATCGTGGGACGCCAGCCGTTCCCTGGCCCGGGCCTCGGGATCCGGATCGTCGGTGAAGTCACCAAGGAGCGGCTGGATTTGCTGCGCAAGGCAGACGCCATTGCGCGGGCTGAACTGACCGCCGCCGGACTGGACAACGAGGTCTGGCAGATGCCGGTCGTCCTGCTGGCCGATGTCCGCAGCGTCGGCGTCCAGGGCGATGGCCGCACCTACGGCCACCCGATTGTGTTGCGCCCGGTCTCCTCGGAGGACGCCATGACCGCGGACTGGTCCCGGCTGCCCTACGATCTGCTGGCCAGGATCTCCAACCGCATCACCAACGAAGTGGACGGCGTGAACCGCGTTGTACTCGACGTGACCAGCAAGCCGCCGGGAACCATTGAGTGGGAATAGCCTGGTAGCGGGCTGGTCGAATGGCCGGTGGATGGGGGAAGCCGGCGGTTCTCCGGCTGTCCGGGAGTGCCCGGCCGGGCTTCCGGCGGCGGCATTTGGCGGGGTCCGGCGATCCGGTGAATTCGGTCGAATTTGTGCCCCGCCAGTGTTGCGGAGCCTCACCGGCGCCGGATTCGGGCTACCCTCGAATGCATGCCGGTATTGTTCAGGACGTCCCGCGCGGGCGCGGAAAACGTGGACAAAGTAATCGCGAGCACAGAAAAGAAGGCAGTAGTGTCAGTTGGTCAGGGCCACACCGAGGGCTCCGCGGAGCTCAGGAAATGGCTGTCGGGGCTCAAGCCCGTCACCGGAGCAGACACCATGCTGCGTTTCACCAAAACGCCTGAGGGGTCAATCGACCTGACCCACGCGCATCCGTCCGGGTTGGCGCAGATGATGGCCGGCCGGCGCACCCGGCTCTCCACCTTGATCCGCGACCACCAGCAGTACGTCGTTGCCGCGGGGGCCTCCCGCAATCTGCGGTCAAAGATCTTCGAACTCGCCAATGACCGCGGCATCGACGCTGGCTACTTCTCGGCCGGCACGGTCGTCTGGACATCCGCTGTTGGGGGCAAACCCCAGCGTGTGTCTGCCCCGGTCATGCTGGCCTCCATCTCCCTCACTGTGCGCCCGGGCGAGGACGACTACGAACTGCAACTCACCGAACAGGCCAGAATTAACCCTGCCCTGATCCGGCACCTGAAGACCATCCATGGGATCGTCTTCGACGTTGACGCCGTCACACGCATGGCGTACAGCACCGCCCGGTTTGACCCCCAGCCGGTCCTCGACCGCCTGGGCACGCTGATCCAGCCGATCCACGGCGCAGAGGTCGAGCACAACCTTCTGGTCTCCACCTTCGCGGACCTGTCCGGGAGCCTCGAGGATCCGTGGATCAACGAGAGCCATCCCCTCATCGCGGCGCTGGGGCGCGCCGCGGCCGGCGGGACGGTGGAGGTCCCGGAGTTCAAGGGCGGGCGCTTCCCGAGCACCGACGAGCGCGATCCCGCCGATGAAATGCTGCTGCTCGACGCCGACACCGACCAGCAGTACGTTGTCGACGCCGTCCGCGCCGGCGACTCGCTTGTGATCAGCAGCCCGCCGGGCACCGGCCAGACCCAGACAGCCGTCAACGCCATCGGCGCCCTCGTCGATCAGGGCAAGACCGTCCTGGTCGTGGGGGACCGGCGCGCCAGCCTGGGCGAGATCTCCGCAGAGCTGGAGATCCTGGGGCTGGACTCCACCCTGTTCCAGCTCGCCGGCAACACCACCCCGCTGGAGCTCAAGGGCCAGATTGTCCGGGCCATCATGCGCAACGAAAAATCGCTGAAGCCCCAGCTCAGCAACCTGCACACCACCCTGATCGAGCACCGCCACGCCCTGAGGGACCACGTCGCCTCGCTGCACAATGTCCGCCAGCGCTGGGGCTGCTCGCCCTACGAGGCCATGCAGTCGCTGGCCGGGCTGACCGCGCTCCAGCCGGCACCGGCCACCACTGTCCGGCTCAAGCGCAGCGTGCTGGACAACATCCGCGACCGCGAGGAACTCGCCGGGCGGCTCCACCGAGCCGCCGAACTGGGCAGTTTCAGCCGGTCCTCGACGACGAGCCCCTGGCACGGCGCCCGCCTCCTGACCCGCAAGGAGACCCAGGAAGCCCAGCAGGTGGCGCGCTCGGTGGCCGGCAAACTGCCGGAGCTGCGCGAACTGATGAACGGTGTCGCCGAGCACGCCGAAATCCGCCTCGGCAGCACCTTCGCCGAGTGGGGCGAGCAGGTTGAGCTTCTTGTCGCGGTCCGTGAAAGCCTCGACAAATTCACCCCCGACATCTTCGACCGCCCGGTCCATGACCTCATTTCCGCAACCGCTGCCTCCTCCTGGCGGCGCGAACGGAACATCGAGATGCCTTCCATGCAGCGTTCCCGCCTGCGCCGGGTGGCGAAGGAATACGTCCGCCCGGGTGTCCACATCGCTGACCTGCACAGCTCTTTGGTCCTCGTCCAGGAGCAGCGGGCCACGTGGTCCGGGTACGCCACGACGCAGCGCCATCCGGCGGTCCCGGCCGGCCTCGGGGAGATCATCGCCCTGTACCGCGAGCTGGAAGCGGAGCTGGCCGAGCTGGGCCAGGCCGTCCGGCACACCGCCGCGGGCGGGGCATTGCACACCACGGCCTATGAAGAACTGATGGAACGGCTGGAACGGCTGGTTGCCGACACAGGGACGCTCGAGACGTTGCCGGAGCGGACGCTTCTGGTCGAAAACATGCGCGAGCATGGTCTTGGCGAACTGCTCGCCGATCTCGCCGAGCGTGAGGTGCCGGCCGAATTCGTTGCCACCGAGCTTGAGCTCGCCTGGTGGCAGTCGGCGCTGGAAGCCATGATCAGCGGCGACGATTACCTCGCCATGTCCGACGGCGACGCCCTGCGCCAGCTCGAAGCAGAGTACCGGCTCGCGGATAACGCCCACATCGCCAGCGGCGCGGCCCGGCTGCGCTGGCAGCTGGCCGAACGGTGGCGGGCGGCCATTGCGGAGCATCCGCGCCAGACGGAGCTGCTGCGCAGCCTGCTCAAGGACGGCAGGGTAACGCTTTCGGCGCTGACCGGGCAGACCGCGGAACTGCTGCCCATGCTGGTGCCTGTGTGGTCGGTGAGCCCCTATCTCCTGACGGCGGTCCTGCCCGTGGAGCAGAGGTTCGACGCCGTCGTCATCCTCGACGCCGAGGCGACTTCGCTGCAGGCTGTCCTGCCGGCCATCGCCCGCTCCAAACAGGTCATCGCCTTCGGCGACGACCGGATTGCCAACCCGCGGACCTTCAGCGTCGGGGTGGAGCGGCTTGCCGCCGGCGAGAGCTCCCACCAGGGTGTGGAGAGCGCTTACCAGGCGTTGGTGACCGTATTGCCCACCCGGAGCCTGCGCACCGTCTACCGGGCCGTTGATGAAGACCTCGTGCGGCAGCTGAGCAAGGGCTTTTACGACGGCGGACTGCGCCGCTTGCCGGAGGGCCAGTCCGCGACCGGGCTGAACCGCGCCCTGACGGTGGAATACCTGCCGGACGGCACGGGACTGCCCAGCGCCGACCAGGACGGTGTCGAATCCGTCGTGGCCGAGGTCAACCGTGCGGTGGAGCTTGTCTTCGAACACGCCCGTCTGCGGCCGCGGATGTCGCTGGCTGTTGTCACCGGCAGCCTCCGGCACGCAGCCCGGATCGGGGAGTCCATCCGGCTGCAGCTGCCCAATTACCCCCTGCTGGCCGGTTTCTTCACCGCCGGCGACGAATCCTTCCGGGTTGTGGACCTGGAACGTGCCCAGGGCCTGGTCCGCGACCACGTGATCTTCTCCCCGGGGTACGGACGCACCCCGCACGGGCGGGCCCTCCACAGCCTGGGACCGCTGTCCCTGGACGGCGGACGGGCCAAGTTCGCCCTCGCCATGACACGGGCGCGACGGTCACTGCACGTGCTGAGCTGCTTCCGCCCCGAGGACCTGGACGTGACCCGGCTGCACCACGGTGCCGTCGACTTCTACGAACTGCTGGACCGTGAAATCGCGGGCAACTCCGATCTCGGCAGCCCGGCATCGCGGGCCGCCGCCAGCGAACAGGCCCTGGGGGCTGACCCCCTCGTGGCGGACCTCGGGGACCGCCTGCGGGCCCGGGGTGCCCGGGTCTGGCACCAGTACGACGGCGCCCTGAACATGGTGGCTGCGGCCGACCCGCTGAGCACCCTCGGACAGGAGGACGCCGAGATTCCCCGGCCCGTGGCGATTGAGTCCGACGGCACCGAGCAGTACCGCCGGATGACCGTCCGCGAACGCAGCAGGCTCCGCCCGCAACTCCTGGAAAGACTCGGCTGGCGCTACATGCCACTGTGGACCATAGAGGTCTTCACCGATCCGTCGGCCTGTGCCGACCGCATCGGCGGATATCTCGGCCTGGAAAAACCGGTCGAGTCGCAGCTGCTGCAGAGGTCGCTGGGATTCTTCGGCGATGACGTCGAAAGCCGTGCCGTCAACCAGGCGCAGGACTCGGAACAGCGGGCCACGGCAGGACGGCCGGACAGCGCGCAGGAGCACGGAACAGATCAGGGCAGTAAGGAGGCCGGCGGCATGACTGCAGGCGGCGATACCCAGAACGACAGCGATACCCAACAACCCGCACCGGAGTCAGACCCGTCCGGCGGGCTGCCGAACAAGGCAGCCGAAGACGATCCGAGGCGCTGGGGCGACGAGGCGGGCAGCTACGACCACGACTCCTGGCTCCAGGAACAGAAGCCTCCGCACTGGGGCTAGGGTCCTTCCCGGCCTGGACCGCCCGGGGGGTGGGCTGCCGGGCGATCCTCTGCCGGGAGGGCTCGTGCCGGGGTCGGCTAGCCAGGGGCAGCCGTCACGAGGACAAAGAACAGCTTCCCCTGCGTGGATGCACCGGCGAGGCGCCCCGCCTGATCGGCGTCGGCAGCCACGACCATAAGGCCGTCGGTCTCCCCGGTTGCCAGCCACTGGCCGTCCCCGCTGCCGTGCTCGGATGTCCACAGTACCGGCACCGCGGCGGCCAGCACCTGGGATGCTGCCGGCTGGTCAAAGCCGCTGCCGGTGGTCATCACGACGTTGACGAGTTGCCCGGGGGAGAGCAGCTGGATCGAGGCGGGGTCCGCCATCCGGAGCGGTACGGCGGCAGATCCGGGAGGGCTTCCCGCCAGCAGGCCGGGGCCAAGGAGCTGGGCATCAGTTAGCAATTGGCCCTTGCGCAGGGCCACCGCAAGCTGTTTGCCCTGCAGGGACCCGGCGCTGCCGTAGCTGCCGGCGGGCACCAGCCCGCGCGGGACACTCAGCGCTGTCAGGTCATCCGGGCCGAGTGTTTCCCCGGCAGGGAGGTCCCGTGCGGCGGCGAAAGCGGAGACCGTGAAGGCCGGGGCCGGCGTCAGTTGCTGGACCGTGAGACCGGACGCCACGCACAGCAGCAGTGCCACCCCCAGCCTCCGGTTGCGGGCCAGCCACCGGGCCAGCCGCCTGCGGGGAGACTGGCCGGCGGGTCCCGGCTGGTGCCGCGGACGTCCGGCCGTCGACCGGACTGGGTGGCGCCGGCGGGTACCGCCGTTGCGCAGAACCGATAGCGGGTGCCACCCGCCACGAAAAACAGCCCCAGGCTTGATCTCAGAGACGGCGCCTAAGGACGGGACGGGACTGCTGGGGGTGGACATAGCCCGACACTACGTACCGGCGCGGAAGCCGGGCAGGGGGGCGTTGGGCTATGTGGATAAACAGCCTGGCAGACATCGAACCGGAACGGGGCCGGAGCCCCCGGACAGGTCCTAGCTTGCGGAAGCGGCGGCAGGCGCCGGAGTTGCGGCGGGGGAAGGAGCCGGGGCCGGGGACACGGTGCTGCCTTTGGCGTCGCGTGAGTCGGTCCGGTAGAAACCGGAACCCTTGAAGACGACGCCGACGCTGTTGAACTTCTTGCGAAGGGTCCCCTGGCACTCGGGGCAGGACGTGAGGGAGCTGTCAGTGAACGACTGCACGATCTCGAAGGCGTGGCTGCAGTCCTTGCAGGCGTATGCGTACGTGGGCACTGGAAATCCTCCTCTGGGACAAACGAGCAGGTCCCGTGCTGTCCGGTGGGGATCGCAGCCGACGTCTCCGTCGCCGTAATCCGCCCGTTAGCAGTCGCAGGGCCTGAGTGCCAATTCTATCATCCCTGCGGCGCGTCCCTTTATGAGCTAGCGCTGCTGCAGCGGCAGTACGCCTGCCGGGGTCAGGGCGGCGGCCACCTTCCGGTCGAAGGGCTCTGCCGGGATGCTGCCGGCGGGCAGGACCTCGCCGTCGTATACGACGGCGGCGGTCGGCACGGGCGGCAACTGGCCGCCGTCGGCCGCCGGGGTTCCGGACGGGAGGAGGTCGGCCAGCGCCGCCAGGAACTTGTCGTAGTATCCGCCGCCCTGGCCGATCCGGTTCCCGGAGCAGTCGACGGCGGTGGCTGGCAGGAAGATGCCGTCGGTGTGCTGCATGAGGGCGGTGTTGTGGCGTTCCCCTGCGGGCTCCTGGATGGGCGCGTAGCGGCTCCGGACAAATCTGGATGCCGGTGTCCAGTACACCCAGCTCAGCGCCAGGCCGGGCTCGCAGACCGGAAGCAGCACCTGGTGACCGGCGTTATGCAGGGCTGCCAGCAGGGGTCGGGTCGGGGGCTCGGAACCCACGCCAAGGTAGGCGGCAAAAGTGCCCGGGCTGCCACCGGTCAGGCTGGAAGCCCAGGCAAGTCCGTTCCGGGCAAGGCCTGCCCCGGCGCTCTCCAGCAAGGCCGGCGTCAGCGCGGCACGCCTGGCGCGGTGGCTTCCCCGGATTTCTTCCTTCGACGCCATTCCCGTGTCCCCTCCGCGTGATGGAGCCCGGTAAACAACGGTTCTCCTGGCGGCTCGAATGATTACCCAATGTTTGGTCCCTCCGTTAGATTAGTCCAGTGACTACACTCAACGCTCCCGTCCGCAAGGCCGTCATCCCCGCAGCCGGCCTCGGCACCAGGTTCCTCCCGGCCACCAAGGCCATGCCCAAGGAAATGCTGCCCGTCGTCGACAAGCCGGCCATCCAGTACGTCGTGGAGGAAGCTGTCAAAGTCGGCCTGAGCGACATCCTGATGATCACCGGGCGCAGCAAACGCGCGCTGGAGGACCACTTCGACCGGGTCCCCACGCTGGAAGCTGCTCTGGAAGCCAAGGGAGACACTGCCAAGCTTGAGTCCATCCAGGCGGCCAGCAATCTTGGCGACATCCACTACGTGCGCCAGGGTGATCCGATGGGCCTGGGCCACGCCGTGCTCCGTGCAAAGCAGCACGTGGGTAATGAGCCGTTTGCCGTCCTGCTGGGCGATGACCTCATCGACGCCCGCGACGAACTTCTCAGCACCATGATCGAAGTCCAGGCGAAGACCGGGGGATCGGTGGTCGCACTGATCGAGGTTGAGCCTTCAGAGATCAGCGCCTACGGCTGTGCCGATGTCCAGGCGATCGGCGGCGAAGAGTACGTCCGGATCAACCACCTGGTCGAGAAGCCTGACGTCAAGGACGCGCCGTCGAACCTGGCCATCATCGGCCGCTATGTCCTCCACCCGGCGGTCTTCGATGTGCTGGAACGCACCGCGCCCGGCCGCGGCGGCGAAATCCAGCTCACCGACGCGCTCCAGGAGCTCGCGGCCGGTGACGGCGAGGGCTACGGCGTGTATGGCGTGGTCTTCCACGGCCGTCGCTACGACACCGGTGACAAACTCAGCTACCTCAAGGCCTGCGTCCAGTTGGCTTGCGACAGCGACGACCTGGGTCCCGGTCTGCGGGAATGGCTGCCGGGCTTCGCCTCGAGCCTGGCCCCCAGCCTGACCAAGTAGCTTCCGTGGGGGGCGGCTTCAACTGGCCGGTGACGCTCGAAAGCGGCGATCTTGTGTTGCGCCCGATCCGGTACCGGGACCGCAAGGAATGGTCCGGAGTCCGTTCCCGCAACTGCGGGTGGCTGGCCCCGTGGGAAGCCTCCAACCCCGTTCCCGGGGGTGGCCTTCCTGACTACCGCCATATGGTGCGTTCCCTCAAGGCGCAGGCCGCCCAGGCCACGGCGCTGCCGTTTCTGATTACAGAGCGGACCCCGGGTTTCCGGGAGCCTGTCATTGTGGGGCAACTGACGGTCTCCTCCATCGTGTGGGGCTCGGCGATGATGGCCACACTCGGCTACTGGGTGGACAAGGACCGGGCAGGGCACGGCATTGCCCCGACCGCCGTGGCGTTGGTGACGGACTATTGCTTCCAGAACCTTGGGCTGCATCGGATGGAAATCAACATCCGACCCGAAAACGGGCCCAGCCTCCGGGTGGTCGAGAAGCTCGGCTTCCGTGACGAGGGCTACCGGCCGCGGTTTCTGCACATCAACGGTGAATGGGCTGATCATCGGAGCTTCGCTCTGACGTCTGAGGACGTGCCGGAGGGGCTCCTGTCGCGGTGGCAGCAGAGCCGTCCGGTGTAGTCGTCAGAACCCGTCTGACCAGCCCTTACGTCATCAAACCGGTCATTTGACAGTTCCCCAGCGACACACCGGGGACAATGCGGCCCAGCACCCCGCATTACTCATACGGTTTTGATGTGGATATTCCTCTTAGCAGCTCTGTGATCCTTTTCAGTGCTGTTGCGCTCTGGATTGTGTGGGTTGCACCCTACATGCTCCGGAACGGACGCCACCAACTGCAGCCCGCGGGCGAGCATGCGGCGGACATCATCGATCTCGAAACAGCAGCCCCCCAAGCCGGGAACGTCATGAAGATGACGGCCCAGCAGGAGAAACCCATGACCAGTACCCAGCGCACCGAGTCCGTCCCGGGAAGTACCGGGCTCGACGGCGGCCCCACGACGTCAGCCGCCGGTCCGGCGTTCAGAATCCGCTATGGCCGGTTGGCCCTCGCTCTGGCCGGTCTGCTCTCGTTGCTCACCTGCGTCGTCTCGGCGGCCCTGCGGATGTTCGGCCTTGGCTCACCTTGGCTGCCCTTCATTGCCTTCCTCGGCACCGGAGCCGCAGTCTTTACGCTCCGCTGGCTCGCGGTCAGGGACCGCCGCCGAAAAATGAACGATGCGTTTCGCGAGGCCATGAGCGCCCCGGCACGGTCCGCCCCGGAGCGTGCCCCGCTGCGGGAGCCGGCGGGGGAGCCCCGCGAGCGGCCCGAGAGCCCGCTCTTCGACGCCCAGGCCGACACCGCAGAGGGTAAACCGGCACCGAAGCCCCTTACCGCCCAGGAACTCCGCCAGGCGGCGCTGGCGGAAGCTGCGGCCTCTGGCGACATGTCCGTCGGCACAGCGAACGCCCGCACCCCCGAAGAATCCAGCTGGGAACCGGTGGACGTCCCCAAACCCACCTATGTGGAAGCGGCGAAAGCCGAGCGGGCCGCCCCGCAGCCGCTCGACCTGCCGGAAGCCCCGAAGGCCGTCGGAAAGCCGTTGCTGAAGCAGGGCCTTCCGCAGGCGCCGGCCGTCAGCCTCGGCGCGGACGCCGGGCCGAAGCCGCTGGGCAAGGCCCAGAGTGCGCTGAGCAACCTGGACGACGTCCTGCAGCGACGCCGGGCCTGAGCTTCTCACTTCCAGCCCCGGGCAGCCAGCCATGGCCGCCCGGGGCTTTTTTGTGCCCGGCTGATCAAATACCCGCGGGTCCAAACGGCCGGAAATCAGGCACGGCCCTGTAGCCTCAGGGCATGACTCGACTTTGCGTCGCCGGGGGAACCGGCCAAGCGGGCCGCGAAGTCGTGCGGCAGGCCGTCGCGGCTGGGTTCGGGGTGGCGGTACTCTGCCGCAATCTGCCGCCCTCCGGGGATCCCGCCCGGACCGTCGGCGCGGAGTACTTTCCTGCCGACGTCACCTCCGGCGAGGGGCTGGCCGCGGCGCTGGCCGGGTCCGACGTCGTGATCGACTGCCTGGAGGGGCGCTCCGGGAAGGCGCTGAAGGACTTCGCCGACGGCGGCGCCCGGCTGCTTGCCGCCGCCCAGGACGCCGGCGTTGTCCGGGCCATGATGCTTTCCATCGTCAATTGCGACCGGAGCAGCTTGGGCTACTACGCCTCGAAGGCAGCCAAGGAGCAGGTCTACGAGCGGTCAGGACTCGAGACCGTCGTGCTCCGGGCGACGCAGTTCCATTCCCTTCTGGCGACGACTTTTGCCGCCGGCTCGAAACTGCGGATGATCCCGGTGGTCACAGGCGCCAGCTTTCAGCCCATCGCACCCGCCGATGCCGCGGCTGCCCTGCTCGGGGAGGCCCTGCAACCCGCAACGGGACGCCGGCACAGCCTCAGGACCATCGGCGGCCCCGAGATTCACGAGATGGGGGAGCTCGCCCGGCAATGGAAGGCAGCCACTGGCTCCCGTGCACGGCCGGTGCGCTTTCCGTTGCCCGGTCCGATGGGAACATACTTGCGCGCCGGGCTGAACCTGGCGCCGGAGGAACGCCGCGCCGGTGAGACTTTCAGCGGCTGGCTGGCAATGAACGCGGATAGTTTGTAGCCTAGGGACACCGGCAACGCCGTTCCTCCGGGACCGGCGTTGCTTCGGGGCTATAGCTCAGTTGGTAGAGCGCTTCGTTCGCATCGAAGAGGTCAGGAGTTCGAATCTCCTTAGCTCCACAGTGAAAGCTCTCTCATCTGCGGAAACGTATGGTTGGAGGGCTTTTGTCTTGCCTGTTTTAGGGCCAGCCCGACGTTTTGGGACTGAAGGCCGTGGCATTGGGGGAGCATTTGGGCGGGGTCCCCGGCGTGGAACTATACTCCCGATCAGTGGGAGGGTAGATCAGCATGCACTTAAAGTTGACCCTTAGATCCTTCCCCTAACAATTTCGACCGTGACATCCCAGGACAGCGGGCACAAGTGTTTCTGTCCGCTCCGGAGAGGTGCCGCGAGCCGCAACATATCGGTCCGGGCGCACGAGCGCTACGCGATTAACGTCCCGCGTGGGGGCCGTGGTCGGTGCGGGGAGTCCGTCGGAGAGGAAGACAATGGGTATTCCGTGCCATCGTGGAGCCTCGGGGTCGGGCTGGGTTTCTCCGGGACGACCCCACACTATCCAGGACCAGCCGGTCGGGCTCAGTTTGTCGTAGAGTCGTCCGCCGCCGGGCAGTTCCGGATTCGGCAGGCGCTGGCCGGCGCCGGGTGCGGTTGTCAAGGATCCGCTGGAATAGGAGAGGTCGAGCATTCCTACGGTGCGGCCAAGCTTCGCCTGGACGCCGGGGCGCGCCAGGATCCAGGGTGCGAGGCGTCCGAGCACTCGACGGATGGAGCTTCGACGGGTGGTGAGTGCTGTGGTTACCCGTGCCACGCCGGTGACCATGCTTCGGGCCGTATCCCGCCGCTCTGCCTCGTAACTGTCGAGCAGTCTCTCCGCAGCCTCGGGGGAATCCAGGCGGTCGACCGCGGCCAGTTTCCAGAGGAGGTTATGGGCGTCCTGGACCCCGGTGTTGAGGCCTTGCCCTCCGACGGGGCTGTGGATGTGGGCGGCGTCCCCGGCAAGGAAGACGCGGCCGGCGCGGAAGTGGTTGGCCAGCCCGTGGCTGAGGTTGAACTGGGATGTCCACTTCACGTCGTGGCTGCCGACTTCCAGCCCGGAACGCTGGCGAATCAACCCATCGAGGAAGGCCGCATCGACGGTCACTTTTGACTCCTTCGCCGGCGTGGGAACGTGTGCGATGATCCGCCAGCGATCCGGCTCCGGCATGGGGACGATCAGCAGCAGCCCGTCCGGGTTCAGGTAGACGTAGCCCTCGTTTTGGGTCAGCGGCAGGGTGCTCTTGACGTCCGCCAGGATGAAGGTGGCGCCGGCGTCACGGCGAGTGAGTCGGAGTCCGACCTGGTCCCGCACCCGGCTGCGACCCCCATCGCAGCCGAGGAGCCAGCGTGCGCTGACACTTTCGTTTCCGCCGTCCCGCGTGACCAGCGCCTGGACCTGATCGTCCCCGTCGTGAATCTCCTTGAGTGAAGTTCCCCATTCCACAACACCGCCGAGGCTGTTGAGGTGCTTCTCCAGCACGAGTTCCGTCGCGTCCTGGGGGATGGAAAGCCAGAATGGATACGCCGTGTCCCCCCAGGGAAGCCCACCCAGGTCTATACGGGTGGCCTGGCGCTGGGAGCCGGAATGCGCAGTGAGGGCCGCGAACGGGACCCCCTTAGCGAGCATCGCGTCCGCCGTCCCCATGGTCTGGAAAACTTCGAGTGTTCGGGCATGAGTGACCAGGGCCTTGGAGTGCGTCGAGCGCTCCTGTTTGCGGTCGATGATGCGCACGCTCAAGCCATGACGCAGGGCTTCGCAAGCCGCGGTCAGCCCGGTTGGGCCGGCGCCCACCACGAGAACATCGACCACCTCGACGTCGGCCGTTCCGGAGGAAGGAGGCCGGGTGGACGGATCCGGGGAGTGCTGAGTGTTCATGGCGATAAGTCTAACAAAAAATGAGACAATGTTGTCGCATTTTTTTTGGATTCTGCAGTGGGGCAGCGTCGCTGCGGGGCCCGGACCCGCTGGCCATGGCCCATTCCGTATGCCTCGTCGCGTATGGTCGAGGTCGAAGCACTCCCCGGAAAGGCACCATGCCCAGCCCTAAACAGCCAGCGGTCCCGCGCATTGATGTCGAGCGCCATCACCGGGCCCTCCTTGCGGCCGCGGCCGATGAACTCTCCCGCAATCCCGACTCCTCCATGGCGGATGTGGCGCAGGCGGCAAATCTGACCAGGGCGACCCTGTACCGCCACTTCAGCAACCGGCAGTCCCTGCTCAAGGCCATCCAGGCGGAGGCCCTCGCGCGCGGATCGGAGACGCTCGTTGCGTGTCGCCTCGACGAGGGGAACGCGCTGGAGGTCCTTCGGCGCGTGATTGACTCCCTGGGCAAGCACGGGATGCGTTTCCGCATCATTCTGCTGAGGGCGCCTGACCAAAACGCGCGGTTCCTCGCCCAGCGCGACGAGGTCCTCGCCCCTCTGGTCGAGGTGATCCGGCGCGGGCAGAGCGAGGGCGATATCCGAGCCGATCTGTCGCCGGAATGGATCGTCACAGCCATGGCCTCCCTGCTGATGTCGGCGGTGCGGGCATCGCCGAAATCCAAGCACTCCGATGCGGAGGTGTCCGACCTCATCTTCCGCACCCTGGCCGGCGGGATCGCGGCACGCGGCGGCATGGGCGGTCCCAAAAACTAGACATACCTGTCTCATTTCATCTAGTCTCAGATCAGACGCCCTAACTGGTGCTGTCCGACTCCATGAACCGTGATGGGAATATCCGTGCTCTCTGCACTCGCTCGCACGTCAACCAGGTACCGCTGGATAGTGGTCGCCATGTGGCTGGTATTGATCCTGGGGGCGGCGCTGGGCAGCCGCGCGGCCGGCGGGACCTTCAACAATGACCTGACCCTCGCCGGCACCGACTCCCAGGCCGCATACGACAGCCTCCGCGAGCAGTTCCCCGAGCTTGCCGGTGACGGCATGCAGGTCATCGTTCACAGCACGGAAGCCGGGGAGCCCGTCACGGCGCCGTCAATGCGTGCCGCGGTGGAGAACGCCGTCGCTACGGTTGCCTCGCTGGACGGCGTGGCCGCTGCCCGATCGCCCTACGGGCCGCCCCTGCCGATGGTTTCCGGGGATGGCATGACGGCGATGGTGACGATCCAGTTCACCGACCGTGCCAAAGACATTCCCGTTGAGACGGTGACCCAGGCGCGGGCGGCCTTCGAGGGCGTGCAGGATGCCGGGGGCCAGGTTGAATTCGGAGGTCCGGCCGCGCAGGCCGAGTCCGGGCCATCCGGCAGTGAGGCCTTCGGGTTGCTTGCGGCAGCCCTGGTGCTGCTGGTCGTATTCGGTTCGTTGTTCGCCATGCTGGTCACGCTGGCCACCGCCCTCGTGGCCCTCGGCGTCGGGCTCGCCTCAATCTCAATGCTCGCTTCGACGGTGACCATCGGCACGTCCGGTCCCATCGTTGCCGCCATGATCGGACTGGGCGTGGGCATCGATTACGCCCTGCTCATCGTGACCAGACACCGGGAGGGGATGTCCCGGGGCCTGGCTCCCAACGAGTCCGTCCAAGCGGCCATGACCACCGCCGGCCGCTCAGTCCTCGTCGCCGGCGCCACAGTGATTATCGCCATCCTCAGCCTCTACGCCATCGGCATCCCGTTCGTCTCCTCACTGGGCCTTGCCAGCGCAATTGTCGTCAGCGCGACGATGCTGGCCTCCGTCACCTTGCTGCCGGCATTGCTGTCGATCTTCGGCCGGAACCTGGACCGGGTCAGGGTGCGCAAGACCGGCAGGAAGACCCGCCCTGCGTCGGATGGTGCCGGCCAGCCTGATTCTTCGCCTGCGTCGGGGTGGCACGGCTGGGTGGGAGGCGTCCAGCGCCGCCGATGGGCCGCAGCGTTCGCCGCCATGCTCGTCCTGGCCATTCTTGCCCTGCCCCTGCTGTCGCTGCGCCTCGGTACCGCCGACGGCGGTTCCCAGGCCGCAGACACCACCCAGAGGAAAGCCTATGACCTCATCGTGGACGGTTTCGGTGCCGGCTGGGCCGGCCCGCTGCTCGTCACGGTCGACTTCGGCGCCAACTCGACGCCGGCCGAGAACCGGGCCGCGAGCATCGAACTGCGCGACCAGCTGGCGGCAACGGGCGGCATCAGCGCGGTGACTCCGCCGCGGCTCGGGGAAGACGGGGCAACCGCGCTGTACACGGTGATCCCCACGAGTTCCCCGGATGACGCGGCCACGGAAACACTGGTCCATGACCTGCGCGACACTGTCCTGCCCGCGGCGGTACCGGGCGCGGCCGCCCACGTTGGCGGGGCAACGGCGACCAGCATCGACCTGGCCGACACGCTCCTGGCCCAGATCGGCTGGTTCATTCTGGTTGTCGTCGTGCTGGCCTTCATCGTTCTCCTGATCGAGTTCCGGGCGCCGTTCATCGCGGCCATGGCGGTCATCATGAACCTGTTCGCGGTGGGGGCCGCGTACGGGCCCGTTGTCGCCGTGTTCCAGTGGGGGTGGTGGCCCGCTGAACTGCTGGGGGTTGTTCCCGGCCCCGTCGAGTCGTTCGTGCCGGTCATGCTGTTCGCGGTGCTCTTCGGCCTGTCCACCGACTACACCGTGTTCCTGCTAAGCCGGGTGAAGGAGGAGCTCGACCGCACGGGAGATCCCGACCTGGCCGTCCGCAACGGCCTGGCCGCCACCGCCAGGGTCATCCTGGCCGCGGCATCAGTCATGGTCGTCGTCTTCGGGAGCTTCATGCTCAACGACCAGCGGACCGTCACGATGTTCGGCTTTGGCCTGGCCGTGGCCATCGCCGTGTATGTGCTCGTCGTCATGCTGGTACTCGTGCCCGCTCTCCTCGCCATCTCCGGACGCGCTGCCTGGGGGAGGGCCAGGCGCCACCCCTCACAGGACCCCGCGGTCGCACCCGAGCGGGAACCGGAACCCCACACGGCAACTCTCTGACGGGGGTGAGCAGGAAGTAGTGCGGTGCTGACCGATCCTCCGTTCCTGACAGGTTGCACGGCTCCCAGCAGAGGTGGCCGTACGCAGGAAGGCCTGAACTCATGAAAACCAATCAGTTGTCGCATAGACGCTTGACTGCCAACGAGGGCCTAACCAGGTGGCCCCACTTTTACCGATAGGCTTGGCAGCACTATTGCACTGTCTGGTTGAATCCAAGCCAAGCGTGAACCACAGGAGGCACCATGCCCATCGTCGAGGCTGCTGTCACGAAGGCACTTGAAGAAGCAACCGCCAGTAACAAAGGTCGTTCGGCCGAGATCCTCGTCCATGACGGGCCACTACGTCAGACCGTCATTGGGCTCAGGATTGGGCAACTCCTTGCCGAGCACAATTCTCCGCCTGCTGCGAGTATGTATGTTCTGCGTGGGCGAGTGCGGGTCACCGGGCAGGACCAGTCGGAAGTTGTTGCTGGGGAGATCGTTGCGCTGACTCACGTGCGCCACGGTGTCGAGGCGCTGGAGGACTCCGTTTTCCTGCTGACTACCGTGACCAGTCAGAATGTTGACAGCCACGGGGGTAGCTCTCAAGAGGAGCACCACGAGTAATACCTGGTTAGCTCGCCGCCGGCTGGCCTGCTGCGGCCAGAAACACGAGTATTAGCACGGCAGTGCGGACAGTGCTGACGGCTGGCGATCGGCAAACAGACTGCTCTTGGTCTCGGGGGCGGAAATCCGGGGATCTCAGGCCCAATGGCCGGGACGGCGGACGTGGCAGTGAATTAGGCCTTTAGAAAGCGCCAGCGCGGCAAGTGCCGTGACCACCAAGAACCGCAGCCCGATCGAGTAGATGCGCGTCGCGGCGTCGTACGTTGCCCCCATGAACAGTGGCGGGAAGCAGCCTCCCAGGCCACAGGCGGCGCTGACCACTGCGCTGATGCTGTCGCCTTTCCCCGGTGGCGTAGAGGAAGCGCATTTTCCAGGTGACCGGGGTCTTCCCCGCGTCGAGCAGCTTGGGCAGGACGGGGAGGTTGTTCGGGGTCCATCCCGGAGCTTCCTTCATCAGGAACCAGACCACGGCCGGCCATGACCGCGAGGATCGCGGCGATCAGCTGGTGCGTGGGGAAGTCCCGACGGCGAAGACCGGCCCGTCGGGGTGCCGACGACGATCCGGCCCAACGAGCGGGGCATCTCCAGGCTCGCCCGGAATCGGGTTAGGAGGTCCACGAGGGCGGCGTATGCCAGCACCATCGGGACGTCAGAAATCCAGCCTGCCGGGGCCTTTCTCGGTTCCAGTCAGTCAGTCGAGGCGAACGTCTTCGAGAACAGCAGTTTGAGTCGGCAGGGTAGGAGGTGGACCTCCGGTGGTGACGGCAGCCGGCGGAAACGTTCGGAGATGCAGTTCCCTCCGCGACGGGCTCTTGCAACGTCATTTCACGTCTTTGGAGCCCTCGCGTAGCCGACCTTCACTGTAGAGGCTCTCCCGCAAACGGTGCTGGTGTTGGCCTTGCCGACATTCAGGACGAGGTACTGCGGGGCGTTACCGTCGTCGGTGCGGAACGACTTGACCTTGACGCCTTTCACGTAGACCTCGGAGAAATTGTCGCCCCAATAGCCCGGAACGGGTCTTCGCCGGTAGGTGGAGTCATCTGCGGCGCAAGGGGCACGGTGGCGGACGGAATACGCCGTACTCTCTGGTGGCACCGAACCGGCGAGGCCGCCGGAAAGAATGTGGCCAAAGTGGGCCGGCGCCGCTTTTCGTTTCTTAAATTTCGGATGTATCGTTGACTATCGCTATATATCGTTCAGAATTTCCAGAGGAGAACATGATGCGCAATTCATACCCGGCAGGCGGATTCCGAGGCAACAACGTCGACAGCATGTGGCAGGCCGTTGAGGAGTTGCGTGAAAGGTTCGAGAAGCGCTCGGGCACCCGCGCAGGCCGAGGCGAGGTGCGGTCGGCGGTGCTGGCACTGCTCGCCGAACGGCCGATGCACGGCTACCAGATCATCCGTGAAATCGAGGAGCGCAGCGGTGGCAGCTGGAAGCCCAGCGCCGGCTCTGTCTACCCAACGCTGCAGCTGCTGGCCGATGAGGGGTTCATCAGTGCCGAGGAATCCAACGGACGCAAGATCTACTCGCTCACGGAAGCCGGCCGCGAGGAGGTAGCGGGTGCAGGCACTTCAGCGCCGTGGGAGGCAGCGGGTCCGGCGTCGGGCACCGGGTTCGCCGCGCTGCCCAAGGCGGGCGTCGAGCTCGCACAAGCGGCGTCCCAGGTGGGCCGCACCGGCACGCCGGAGCAGGTGCAGGAGGCCGTGGCGGTGCTCGACGACGCACGCCGCCGGCTGTACTCGATCCTCGCCCGGGACTGACGCCGGTGACGCCGGTGACGTCGGTTCGCCGGGACCGCGCAGATCCGGTACCCGGCGCCGGGAACACCCGTGCCCGTTACCGTCGCATCCTCCGCTTCGCCGCGTGGAATCTCGCGGTGACCTGGTGGTTTGAGCTGTTCCTCCCACGCCTCGGGCTGGGCTGGATTGCCGAGCGCACCAGGACGAAGAGGATGCGGCGCTTCGCGCAGCGCTTTCACGTGCTCGCGGTGGAGCTTGGCGGTCTCATGATCAAAGTGGGTCAGTTCCTGTCCTCCAGGCTCGACGTGCTCCCGCCCGAGATCACCAAGGAACTTGAGGGGCTGCAGGATGAGGTGCCCCCGGTGTCGTTTTCTGCGATCCGCACCCTCGCCGAAGCTGAGCTGGGGGCGCCGCTGGAGAAGTTGTTCGCCTCGGTCGAGGAGACACCGATCGCGGCAGCGTCCCTCGGGCAGGCGCACCGGGCGAGGCTCCTTCCGGGCGATGCCGCCGACACCGGGCTCGACAGTGTGGTGCTGAAGGTACAGCGACCGGGCATCGACGCCATTGTCGACGTCGACCTGGCGGCCCTGCGCAAAGTGGGCGGCTGGCTCAGCCACGTGCGCCTGGTGTCCGATCGTGCCAACATGCCCGCCCTGGTCGAGGAGTTTGCGCAGACCAGTCTTGAGGAGATCGACTACCTGAATGAGGCGGAGAATTCGGTGCGGTTTGCGGCTGATTTCGCCGCCGACGACCGGGTGAGCGTGCCCGACGTCGTCTGGGAGCGGAGCACCCGCCGCGTGCTTACCCTCGAAGATGTCACGGCGATCAAGATCACGGACTCGGAGGCGCTTCGTGCGGCGGGCATCGATCCGGCCCAGGTTGCCCCGGTTTTCGCGTCGGTCATGTTCGACCAGATGTTCACGAACGGCTTTTTCCACGCTGATCCGCACCCGGGCAATATCTTCGTCACCCCGGATACCGGTTCGTCCACAGGGCGTCCCTGGAAGCTGACGTTCATCGACTTCGGCATGATGGGCGAGGTGCCGGCGAGTACGCGCACCGGCCTGCGGAAGCTGCTCATCGCGGCCGCATCCCGTGACGGTAGGGGATTGATGACCGCGATCAGCGATGTGGGCGTGTTGGTGCCCTCGGCCGACACGGTCGAGCTTGAGCGGGCGCTGACGCACCTCTTCGCCCGGTTTGGCGGGATGGGCTTCGCCGAGCTTCGCGAGGTGGACCCGCGGGAGTTTCTTGATTTTGCGGTGGAGTTCGGTGACGTGGTTCGCTCGTTGCCGTTCCAGCTGCCGGAGAACTTCCTGCTCATCATCCGGGCGATGTCACTGACGTCGGGTGTGTGCAGCACGCTGGACGAGCGGTTCAATCTGTGGGACTCGGTTGAACCCTATGCGGCGCAGCTGCTGCGCGACGAGCGTGGCAACATCGTGCAGGACGTGGCTCAGCAGGCGTTCGATGCCGCCGGTTTGGCCCTCGGCCTGCCGAAACGCCTGGATGGGCTTCTCGCCCGGCTCGAGGACGGTTCACTGGCGGTTGCCAACCCGCGCCTTGAGCGGCAGGTGGCGCGGCTTGACCGCACGGCGCAGCGATCGGCATCGGCACTGATATTCGGCGCATTGCTCATCGCAGGTTCTGTGGTCCGGGCGGACGACACGGTGCTCGGCAGTGTGCTGATGCTCGTGTCGGTGATTCCGCTGCTGCACGGGCTGTGGGTTGGGCGCAGCGGCCTCTGAGTGAGCCGGTGACTCCGTCTTTGGCGCCAGGGGAACGGTGCCGGTGAGACATAGCGGAGCCCAGCCGATCAAACCGGCTGGGCCCCTGCGCGTTTAGTCCCGGGAGATAGGAGGCCTCATTCGGGTCCGATCAGACGCTTCGCTCGCATCCCGGCCCGTCCCCGGGCCCTTGTTAGCGCTGCGGCGGATTCAGCGGGAGCGGAACTATGGGCTGGTCATTGGCGGCAAGGTCAATGCCGAGATCTTTGGCGAAGACGAGCCGCGTGTCCTTGTAGATTCCGGGGTGGTTCTCGTCCAGTTCGAAGACACGTGCACCGCGCAGACGGTTACGGTCAGGGCCGGGCAGTCCGTAGGCGCCGAAACCGGTTCCGGGTGCGTAGCCGAGCTGAACACCGTAGTAGTTGCCCACATAAGTGTTGACGTGATCGTGCCCCACGAAGTAACCGGCCACATCCCCTCGTTCCAGGAAGGCATTGAACAGGCCCGAGTTGATGGGTCCGGGGCACTCGTCCTCGTTCCGTTCGCCCACTATGTTGTGCTTCTTGAGCGCTCGCGCGTGATCCGCATCTGTTCGCGAGTCGAGGCTGGCGAACCACATATTGCGGTGCTCATGAAGCGCAATATGGCCCCACATGAGGGAAGGGATCTTCTTGCCGTATTTTTGCTCTGTGGCGATTGACTGATTCCGGTACCACGTGACCTGGTCCATGCGCACCCAGTCCCAGTCCGGGTAGCCCTCGAAGTCCTGCCCGTCGATGCTGTCGGGGGCATAGCGGCCGGTATCGATAAGCCAAAGACCGAAGGCCGGAGTTTTTGACCTGGAGGATTGAACGAGCAGTTGCGAGTTAGAGGTACCGGTGAGTCCCGGCGTGGAGTCGGCATTCACGTTGAACTCGTAGGTCTGCAGGAATTCCAGCATCCTGCCTTCGGTCATCCCTGTTCGCTGCACCGAGTCTTCGTCGTGATTGCCGAAGGTCACGGCCCATGGGATCTGCCGGCGTTCCATGGGCTGGACCACGTGGTTGAGCGCTTGTTTGACCTCCAGTTCGGAGTCGCATCCTCCGTTGATGACATCTCCGTTGATGACCACAAAGTCCGGCTTTTCCGTATCAAGGGTCCGGTCCATGAGTTCGATTGTGCGGCGGTCCGTCTGCTCGTCGTCCTGGGTGTCGTTGAACTGGACAATTCTGAATGCGCCGTCCGGGCGAAAGGCAAGCGTCGGCTTTGGTGCCTTTGCGCGCGGTGATGCCATGCCCGCAGTTCCGGTAGACGCTGTGATTCCCAATGCCCCCAGCACTCCGGCAGCGGCCAACGCCGTTCGCCTGCTGAGTTTTGGCTGGTGGATACCTGTCGTCATCGCGACCTCTCTTCATCATTGATGCGGCCTTGATGCCGGCCGCCGGCCTGTCGAGACGCTACATGGCAGAAGCGTCCAGCCCTGAAACAGACAGTGAACGCACCGCACTACACGGCCGCTCAGCCCGATATCCTGTCCAGTGAGACGAGGAGAATCATGACCACCCTGAAAGAACGCCTGCACGCCGACGTCGTCGGCCACATGAAGGACCGCAACAAGGTCGCGCTCACCACGGTGCGCAACGTCCTGGGCGAAATCGAAACCCGCGAGAAGTCCGGCAAGACCCCGATCGTGCTGGACGACGTCCAGGTGACGGCCCTGCTGCAGAAGGAAGCCGCCAAGCGCCGCGACACCGCCCGCATCTACACCGAGGCGGGGGAGTCCGAGCGGGCGGCTGCGGAGATCGCCGAAGCCGAGATCATCGAGGCGTACCTGCCGAAGGCCCTGACCGCAACCGAGGTGGAGGCGATCGTCGACGAGGTGATCGGTGGCCTCACGGCCGACGGCACCGAACTGACCATGCGCCAGCTGGGCGCGGTGATGAAGCCGGTGACCGCCAAGGTCGCCGGACGCTTCGACGGCAAGGCCGTCAGCGAGATCGTGCGCAGCCGCATCGCGCACTGACAGGGCCTGTCCGCCTCCGGACTGCGGCGCCGTGGCGGACCGGCGGACCGGCGGATGGCGGACGGCCACCGGCGCTCGCCTGTATCCTGAGAAGGTGTGTGCCGCCGCATACGTCAGTCTCCGATCCGCCCCTCGGACTCTGGGATTGGAACTCTTATCGCTACCGCCGTGCCGGATCAACCTCTGGCCATCCCGACGCCCTCCCGCACGCCCCCGCAGGCAACCGCGGTGAATGAGCCTGCCGTCGTGACGTGGGTGGAGGGCGGCCGCAGCAGAACCGCCCACTGGCGGTCGGCGAACGGAAGACCCGCGCCCGCCCGGGTCGAAGTGGTCAACGACTCCCTTACGGCCGACGAGGCGAACCGGATGGCGTCCCAGGGCACCGCGATGCTCTGGCAGGGTGACTTCCACAACGCGCGGCAGATCCTCAACGCTCTGGACCGGCGGGTGGGATCCGGGAAGAAAAAGGCCGTTCACACCCCGGCCGACGAGTTCTACCGGCACCGCCAGTCCCGCTCGCACCGGGCACGCATCCTCGGCCTGCTGCTGATTCCGCTTGATCCGGGCCCGGTAGTGCCGCTTCGGCGCTCCCCGGACATCCGGCAGGCCGCCGAGGAGGCGTACGGGGACATCAGCGAGCCCTCGGTGGTGTCCCTCCATGAGCTCGTAGGGGCCATCGGCGCGCACGAATGGCGAAAAAACGGCGTCCACGTCGAGGCCCTGCAGGGCCGCATCCATCCGCACTACGGAACGTTTTTCCCGACCCGCAGTGAGTACGTCGATCTGGTGGCCGCCGCTCCGCTGCCCTCCGACAGGCTGGCGTTCGACGTCGGAACAGGCACCGGAGTGCTCGCTGCCGTGCTCGCCCGCCGTGGCGTCCACCGTGTGGTGGCGACGGACAACGAATCCCGCGCGATTGCTTGCGCCGGCGAGAATTTCCGGAATCTGGGCGTCCAGGACAGGGCGGAGGCTGTCCTGACCGACATGTTCCCGCCCGGCCGTGCACCGCTGATCGTGTGCAACCCGCCGTGGATTCCGGCCACGCCGCATTCCTCCTTGGACAACGCCGTCTACGACCCCGGCAGCCGGATGCTGTTCCGTTTCCTGAACGAGCTCTCCGACCATCTGGAGCCGGGCGGTGAGGGGTGGCTCGTCCTCTCGGATCTGGCCGAGCACTTGGGCCTGCGGTCCCGGGACGATCTGCTGGGCGCCATCGAGGCCGCCGGACTGCAGGTGCTGGAACGGTCCGACACCAGGCCAACCCACCCCAAGGCGTCCGACCGGAACGATCCCTTGTTCGAGGCCCGGTCGGCCGAAGTCACGTCGCTGTGGCGGCTCGTGCCCCGTTAGTGCCGCGCTTCGCCGCGTGCCCCTGCCGAACAGATCCCAAATCGAAAGTGAAATACCCATGAGCCTGATCCGGCTGCAAGACGTCAGCGTGCGCTTCGACAACACCCAGATTCTCCGGGAAGCGTTTTTCCGCCTCGAGACCGGCGACCGGGTGGGCCTGATCGGCAAAAACGGCTCCGGCAAGACAACCATCCTCAAACTGGTCCTCGACCAGGTGACACCGGATACCGGCACGGTCACCCTGGAGCTGGGCACCAAGGTGGGCTACTTCTCCCAGTTCTCGGAACTCAACGGGGACGCCACGATTCTTGAGGTCCTTGACGCGCTGTTTACCGAGATCAAGGCGATTGAGGCCGAGCTGGCCGGCATCGATGCCTCCATCGCCGCTGACCCCGCGGACGCAGAACTGGACCGCCTCATCAGCCGTCAGGCCGAATTGTTCGAGGACATGGAGCGGCTCGACGGCTGGGACTACCCGCGGCGCATCGACACCGTCCTCACCACCCTGGGCTTCGACGAGGCCCACCGCACCTGCGCGATCGACGAACTCTCGGGCGGCTGGCGCAACCGCGCAGCCCTGGCCAAGATCCTGCTTGAAGGCCCCGACGTGCTGCTCCTCGACGAGCCCACCAACTTCCTGGACGTGGCCGGCGTCGAGTGGCTCGAAAGCTGGTTCCGGGACTTCAAGGGCGCCGCGATCATCGTCTCGCACGACCGGAAATTCCTCGACGCCGTCGTCACCCGGATCATCGAGGTGGAAAACTTCCACCTGCACGAGTACCCGGGCAACTTCGGCGAATACGTTGTGCAGAAACAGTTCCGCCTCAAGACCCTGGAGCAGCAGTTCGTGCACGAGTCCGAGCTCCTGGCCTTCGAAGCCGAAGGGATCTCCGACCGCCGCGAGGCGGCCAAGGCCGCCGGCAGCGGGCTGGGGAACCAGCTGGCCAAAATCAAGAAGTCCCGCACACCCCGGCCGGTCGACCAGATCGTCACCGAGATCTACGGCGGCCTGCACGTCAAGGACATCCTGTGCCGGGTGGACGGGCTGGGGAAGTCCTACGGGGAAAAGAAGCTGTTCGATGATTTGAGCTTTGAGATCCGCAAGGGAAACCGGATCGTGGTTCTTGGCGCCAACGGCAGCGGCAAGTCCACGCTGCTGCGGGTGATGACCGGCGAGGAGCAGCCCGACTCCGGGCAAGTGACCTGGGCCAAGGGGCCAGGCTTTGTCTCCTACAACCGGATGCTCGAGGACCTCGACGACGCCGACACCGTCTCGCACGCGGTCAACGCGCTGCCGGACAGCCTGGCGTTCAGCGCCACGAAAAAGTCCGTCAATCGGTTCCTCGCGATGTTCCAGTTCTCCGAGGCGGACCTCAAACAGAAAATCGGGAACCTCTCCGGCGGGCAGAAGGCGCGCGTCGCGATGGCGCAGTGCCTGCTGTCCGGCGCCTCGGTCCTGCTGCTGGATGAGCCGACCAACCACCTGGACATGTCCAGCACCCAGGTCATGGAACGCGCGCTGGTGCACTTCCCGGGCGCCGTCGTCGCGGTCAGCCACGACCGGTTCTTCAGCGAAAAAATCGCCAACCGCCACCTGGTGTTCGGCGCTGACGGCGCGGCCCCGGGCGAAATCGACGTCCGCGCCGCCTAAGCCGGTCAGCCCCCTCCGGATCCCACAACCCCGTTTCCGCAGGATAATGGATGCATGACCGAACAGGACCGGGACCGGGACCCGTGGGATGAGTTCGACCGGATCAAACCGGCGGGACCCGACCGGGTGGCGGGCCATCCCGGGGGTGAACCCGTGGGCTTCGGCTTCCGCACGGGAGTCCGCAGCGCGAAAGTGGCCATCGGCTTCGCCGTCTATGCCCTCACCCTGGGAACCATCCTGGTGGTGGTCGGCGCCGTCGTCTTCATCGGCGAACGCCAGTGGGTTCTGCTCGGATTGATGGTGCTGATCGAGGCGGTGTTTGTCCTGGCGTTCAGCCGGCTGGTCGCGCAGGCCCGGCGGCGCCGCTGACCGTCCCGGCGGTGCGCGGCAGCGCTACTTCCGGTGCCGGGAGGTCAGTGCCAGGTAGGCCCCCAGTGCGCCGACGCCGCCGATCCCCGCGGTGAAGAGGGTTTTCGGCCAGTTCCGCCAGCGGTCCGGCTGGGCGGCCACCAACTCGCCAACAGCGTTGATCAGGGCGGCGGTGATCATTCCGGCGACGATCCGGTTCCCGGTCCTCTCCACTTTGTCCATCAGCCGGTCCAGCTCTTCGGCCCGGAAATGAATGTCGATGCCACCGCGCTCCAGGACATCCACCACCCGGCGCATGATCTCCGGCGCATCCCTCCCGAAGCGCAGGGCTTCCCTTCCGAGCTTCTTCAGCCGGTCCGCCAGAGCCTCGGGGGACATCGAAGCGAGGATCATTTGCTGCGAGAAGGGTCCCAGCTGCGTAGTCAGCTCGAACCCGGGATCCAGCTGTTTGCCCAGTCCGTCCGCCATCACCAGCATCTTCAACAGGAGGGCTGTTTCCCGCGGCAGCCGCAGCCGGTACTCGCGCAGCAGGGCCGCCAGCTCCGCCAGTACCGCCACGATCGGAATCTCCGCGAGCGGCCGTCCGGCGTACCGTTCCACGAGCCGCCCCAGGTCCGTCTGCAATCCGCCGAAGCCGCCGCTCGCCTGCGCCCCGCACATCCGGACCAGGGCCGTGGTCAGCCCGGCGGCGTCCTGGTCCACAACGGCCGCCAGCATCCGGACCAGCTGATCGCGCGTGGAGTCGCTGATATGGCCGACCATACCGAAATCGATGATGCCAAGCCGTCCGTCTGCCTCCACGAAGAAGTTTCCCGGATGCGGGTCGGCGTGGAAGAAACCGTCCTCGAACACCATCTTCAACAGGACGTCGCAGGCACGCCGGGCCAGCTCCCCGGCGTCGGTCCCGGCCTCCCGCAGCGCGGCCGCATCGTTGACTTTGATGCCACGGATCCGCTCCAGCGTGAGCACCCGGGAAGTGGTGGTGTCCCAGAAGACCCGGGGGATGTGGACGCGGACGTCGCCAGCGAAGTTCACGGCGAAGTGCTCCACGTTCCGGGCTTCCTGCAGGTAGTCCAGTTCGGCGCGCAGGGTCTGGGCGAACTCATCGACGAGGGCCGCCAGGTGGACTCCGGCGGCCCTCGTGGAGGCCCGCTCCGCCCGTTTGGCCAGCTCGGCCATGATCTCCAGATCCTCATTGATCTGCGCCACGACGCCGGGCCGGCGGACTTTGACCACGACGTCGACGCGCCGGCCGCCGGCGTCCGCGCCCCCGGCGAGGCCTGATGCAGCGTCCTCCGGGCCCAGATCGATCCGGCCGCAGTGGACCTGGCCGATGGAACCGGTGGCGAGGGGAGCATCGTCCAGCGACGCGAGCAGCCGGTCCGCCGCGGTGCCGAGTTCCTCGGCGATGACGGCGCGCACCTCGGTGGCCGCAATGGGCGCGGACGCATCCTGGAGCTTCGCGAGCTCGGTGGCGTACTCCGGCGGAAGCACGTCGGTGCGCGTCGACACGATCTGGCCGAACTTGATGTAGACAGCGCCGAGGTCTTCCAGGACAAGCCGGACGCGCACCGGCAGGCTCACCCCCCGGGGCGGACGCCGGTCCCGGGCCCGGGCCCGGACCCGGGCCCGGGCCCGGACCCCGTCCGCGGGCCGGAGCCTGTCCAGCCCAAGGGTTTCCAGCGCAAAGCCCAGCCCGTGCCTTGTCAGGGTCTCCACGATGTCCCGCAGCCGGTCCCGCCGTGCGCTCATGACGCCAGACTACACGCGGGCAGTCCGAACGGATCCGCCGGTCAGAGCCAGCCCTTCTTCTTGAAGACGGCGTACATGAGGGCGGCTGTGGTGCCCATCAGCCCGATGGCCATCGGGTAGCCGAAGCTCCACTGCAGTTCGGGCATCCCGTCAAAGTTCATGCCGTAGATGCCCGCGACAATGGACGGGGCGAAGAAGATGGCCGCCCAGGACGATATTTTCTTGACCTGCTCGTTCTGCACGGCGCTGGCCTCGTTCTGCCGGTTGGCCGTCAGTGTGCCGTCGAGGGTGAGGGCGTTCTGCAGGAGGTCCCGGAAGGAGTCGGCACGGGAGATCAGCCGCTCCACGTGGTCCTCGACGTCGCGGAGGTTGTGCTGCAGCTCGGCTTTCACCTCGTACTTCTCGAAGCCGCGCCGCAGCAGCTGCATCATGGCGGGGAGCGGGTGGATGGCGCGCTGGAACTGGATGACCTCGCGGGCCAGTTCGTAGATCCGCCGCGAGACCGCGGAGTCCCCGCTGAACAGCTGGTCCTCGATCTCATCGATGTCGTTCTCCAGGCCGGCCACGACGGGGACGTAGTCGTCCACCACCTGGTCCATCACGGCGTAAAGCACAGCCTCCGGGCCGTGGGAGAGGAGGTCGGGCCGCTGCTCCAGTTTTTGCCGTACCTGCGCCACCCCGCCGGTTTCGGCGTGCCGGACGGTGACGACGAAGTTCTTGCCGGTGAACACATGGAGTTCGCCGAATTCCACGGTTTCCGTCGCATCCAGGTACCGCGCGGGCCGCAACACCGTGAAGAGGATGTCGTCATAGCGTTCGAGTTTGGGGCGCTGGTGGGCCGAAATGGCGTCTTCCACGGCGAGGCTGTGCAGCCCGAACTCCGCCGCGACCGCGGACATTTCGTCCTCCGTCGGCCGGTACAGGCCGATCCACGCCATCCCGCCGTGCCGGCTCAGGGTCTCAAAGGTCTGCTCGAGGCTCTGCGGCTCGGCGCTGCGGACACCGTCGACGTAGACGGCGTTATCGATGATAGTCACGGGCCCATTATCCCGTCTCCAGCGGCCGTGGCCGCGCGGGGCCGGCCGTTCCGCGGGTCAGCCGGGCAGCAGTGGTCACTTCGCCTTGGCGGGGGCCGGCGAACTGCCCTGCGCCAGCCTGCTGATCAGCGGTTCGGTGCGGTACTGGATGTGGGTGTGCAGGGCAAGGACGGTCTCGGTCCGGATCACGCCCTTGATCCGCAGAATGGAGCGCAGGGCGGCCTGCAGGTTGTGGGTGTCGGTGGCCACCACCCGGCACCACACGTCGCCGCGACCGGAGATCTCGTGGACTTCCAGGACCTGGGCGATCAGGCGCAGGGCTCCCACCACACCGTCGAGTTCCCGGTGGGTGACCTCGATTGTGACAAAGGCGACGACGTCGTAGCCCACCGCTTCAAGATCGATCTCGCGGCCGCCGTCGTGCAGCAAACCCGAACGCTGCATGCGCCGGACGCGGGACTGTGCGGTGTTGCGGGCAATGCCCAGTTTTTCGCTAAGATCGCCGATCTGGATCCGCGGGTCCCGGATCAGTTCCAGCAGGATTTTCAGGTCGGTGGGGTCCAGGCTGTTCAAATCGTCACTCCGGTTCACTTGGACAGCAGCTGATTGACTGTTTTGATCAATTTTGCCATGGAATGTGACTGAAGCGGGCAGCCATGCGCCATTCTGGGAGTATCGAATCAGTACGGGCTGGCGATTCCCCCACCACAGGGAACACGCGGCCCGCTTCCACGCAAGGGCAAAAGGTCATGACGGTCTACAGTGAGCTTCGCATGCGCCCCGCCACGGCAGAGCGCTGGGGCTGGGATGCTTCCACCACGGCACGGCTGGTGATGGCCGGCGTCGTGATCTTCACGCTGCTGGTCGGCGCGAATCTCGCCACGCCGCTGTACCCGCTGCTGCAGGCCAAACTGGGCATCACAGCCTTCGGTATTACCGTGGCCTTCTCCGCCTATGTCCTGGCGCTGGTGGCCACACTGATCCTGGCGGGCCACTGGTCGGACCACATCGGCCGCCGGGCAGCGCTGGTCCTCGCGGTGCTCACGGGACTCGCCGGCGGCTCCGTTTTCGCCATGGCGGACAGCCTGTTCGCGCTGTGTGCCGGCAGGGCGCTGCAGGGCATAGCCGTGGCGCTCGCCACCGGCGCCAGCTCGGCGGCCCTGCGGGAGCTGCTGCCCAGCCGCCCCGAGTGGGCCTCGCGGTTCACCCTGCTGGCGTCCGCCGGGGGTGTGGCGGCCGGCCCTGCCATCGGGGGAGTGCTCTCGCTGCTGCCCGGACCCACCACCACGCCGTATTACCTGCATTCCCTGGTCCTGGCCGCGCTGCTGGTCCCGCTGTACCTGCTGAAGGCCCGTCCGGCCATCACATCGGTCGCCGGTCCGCAGCCGTTGCGTGTACTGGCGCCCCGCCGGCCGTCGGTGTCCAGTGAGGCGCGCGGCGCCTTCTGGCTGGCGTCCTCCGTGGGGTTCCTCAGCTTCACCGTCTTCGGCTTCTGCCTGTCCCTGGCGCCGGGCTATTTCGCCCAGATCGTCCACGCCGACTCGCGGCCGCTGATCGGACTGCTGGCGGGACTGACTCTCGGGTCCTCCGCGCTCAGCCAGCTCCTCGCCGTGCGGGGCCGTTTCGTCGTGCCGATCGGACTGGGCATGCTGGCCGTGTCGGTGCTGCTGATCGCCGCGGCCGCCGCCTGGAGCAGTCCCTGGCTGCTGATCCTCGCGAGCATCACCGCGGGCCTGGGGCAGGGAGTGTCCTTCCGGACCGTCTTCAACGATGTGGCCGGGAAGGTCGAACCTGCCCGCCACGCCCAGATCATCAGCACCGTCTACGTCATCACCTACCTCGGCAGCGCCTTCCCCGTCATCGGGCTGGGGTTCGCCGAGGGGGTCGTCGGCCTGCAGGCGGCGGTGGCCGGCTTTGTGGTGCTCTGCTCGATCGCCGGGGCCACCCTCGCCGCCATCACGCTGCGCGCGGCGCTGCGCCGCGCCTGAGGGTCCCCGGCGGGCCTGAACCGCCGCCGGGGCACTTCCTCCCCCCACGGCGCGACGGCGCCGCTGAACGGCTAGATGGTGCGTGGCGCCCGGGCCAGGTTCTCCTTGAGATCGGCCGCGCCCTGCCGCACGCCATAGGCCGGGCGGTCCCGCTCCACACGCCAGCTCTCGGACAGCGGGCCGATGTTGACCGTGTCGAAGCCGAACTCGTCATAGACCCTGGTGACGAGTTCCGCAGCCTCCGGGAAATCGCTGGCGGTGGCAAGCGCGCGGCGGTTTGGTGAGCCGGCGGGTGTCCCGTCGGTGCTGATCTGCGTGGACATGATGTGGTTAAATGCCTTGGCCACCTTGGACCCGGGCAGATGTTCCTGCAGAAGTTCCGAGGTGGTGGTCTCGCCGTTGTCCAGTGCCGGGAACCGGCCGTCCCGCTCCCAGTAATAGTTGTTCGTGTCAAGCACGATCTTGCCGGCCAGTGGCTCCACGGGGACGGCGCCGATGCTCTTCAGCGGCACGGTGACGACGGCGAAGTCGCCCGCCGCTGCCGCCTCGGCTGCCGTCGCTGCCCGGGCGTGCTGGCCCAGCTCCGCGACGAGCTCCGTGAGGGTTTCCGGCCCGCGGGAGTTGCTGATCACGACGTCGTACCCGAGCTGCACCGCCTTGCGAGCTAGCTGGCTGCCAATATGTCCTGCACCGATGATTCCTATTGTTGTCATGTCCGGCCAACGCCGGGCCGGCCCAGGATATTTCGTGCCGCTGTCAGCCCGGAAGGTCGTCCTCGTAGCACCAGCGCCAGTGCTCGCCCGGTTCGATGCTCCGCATGACGGGATGGCCGGTCGCGGCGAAATGCTTGTAGGCATGGGTTCCAGGCGACGAATCGCAGCACCCCGCGGTGCCGCAGGCCAGGCACATTCTGAGGTGGACCGGCGTCCTACCTTCCCGGACGCATTCCGCGCAATTCGGGTTATCCGGAACCCCGGGAACCCCCGCGGACTCCAGGTGCGCGCAGACCCCGCCCGGCTGGGCCACACCCTCCCGGAGGCCGCCCCGTCCCTCCCACCACGGCGCGACAGCGCCGCTGAACCGCTAGTCGGGCAGCGGGCCCTGGTTGCCCTGGATGTGGTCGAACACGAGGGTGGTCTCGGTGTGGCCCACCACCGGGTCGGTGGCCAGATTGTCCAGCACCCAGTCGCGCAGGTCCTCGGTGGTGGCGACGGCGATGTGCAGCAGATAGTCCACCGAGCCCGAGGTATGGAAGGTCGAGAGCACGGCAGGAAGCTTCGGGACCCGGGCCGTGAAGCGGTCGATCTGTTCGCGGTCGTGGGCGCGGAGCCTGACGGCGATGAGGGCCTGCACGGAGCGGCCGATCGCGGACAGGCTCAGCTTCGCCTCGAAGCCCTGGATGATCCCGCGCTCGGAGAGCGCCCGGGTGCGCATCAGGGCCGTGGAGGGCGCGATGCCGACCAGCTCGGCCAGCTGCTTGTTGGAGATGCGGGCATCGGCCACGAGTGCCGCGAGCAGGCGCTCGTCGATAGCGTCCAGCGGCTCGCCGGCACCCGCTCCCGGCCGAAGATTCTTCGCAGTGCTGCTCACGGATCCTCCTTGATGGTTTGTCAGTTCATCATAAACGGCGCATACCGACACTTCCATTCGCGGCCCCTACAAAACCCCGAATTATTGCCAGATACTTGCGGCATTCAACGGTGAATATTCATAAGGAGCAAGGTGCTTTCTCAAGACTCGCTGGCCGTCCACGCCGGCCGCAACGGACTCACTGAACTGGGTGTGCACGCAGTGCCCATCGACCTGTCCACCACGGCGCCCCTGCCCTCCGTGCACGACGGCGGTCTCGCCTATGAGCACATGGCCACAGGCGGCACCCACGTCGAGGGGCAGAGCACCGTCTACCAGCGGCTCTGGAATCCCACCGTGGCACGGTTCGAGGAAGGCGTCGCCGTCCTCGAGGACACCCCGGAGGCCGTGGCGTTCGCCACCGGAATGGCGGCGCTCAGCGCCGTCCTGCTCGCCGTCGTCGCCACCGGAAAGAAGCACGTGGTCGCGGTGCGGCCACTCTACGGCGGCAGCGACTACCTGCTGGCCTCGGGAGTGCTCGGCAACGACGTCACGTTCACGACCCCGGAGGCTGTGCATGCGGCGCTCCGCCCCGACACCGGCCTGGTGATCCTGGAGACGCCGGCCAACCCGAGCCTGGAGCTCGTCGACATCGCCCGCGTGGCCGCCGCCGCCGACGGCGTGCCGCTCCTGGTCGACAACACCTTCGCCAGCCCAATCCTCCAGCGGCCCTATCTGCACGGCGCCGCGATGGTGCTGCATAGTGCCACCAAGTTCCTCGGCGGACACGGCGACGCCATGGGCGGGGTGGTGGCCGCGGCTCCCGAGTGGACCACCAGGCTGCGCCAGATCCGGGCCGTCACCGGCGGCATCCTCACGCCCTGGCCGGCCTACCTGCTCCACCGCGGCCTGGCCACGCTCCCCGTCCGGGTGCGCGCGCAGCAGGCCAGCGCGCAGAAGGTCGCCGCCGCCCTGGCCGGGCACGGGCTCGTCCGGCGCGTCTTTTACCCGGGGCTGCCCGAGTGCGATCCGCAGGGGCTGATCGGGGCGCAAATGTCCGGTCCCGGCTCGCTGCTCGCCTTCGAGGTGGGCAGCGCCGGGCACGCCGAACGGGTCCCGTCCGCCGTCGGCATGATCACCCATGCGGTCTCACTCGGCGGCATCGACACCCTGATCCAGCACCCGGCCGGGCTGACCCACCGGCCCGTTGCCGCCGACGCCAGGCCGCATGCCAGCCTGCTGCGTGTGTCGGTGGGCCTCGAGGACCCGGCCGACGTCGTGGCCGACCTCGTGCAGGCCATCGAAACTACCCGCTGACGCCCGTTGCCGGAGCCCCAACCGCCGGCGCCGGCCGGCCGGGATGCACGACGGCGGTGATCACCGCCGTCGTGCAGGCCAGCCCGATCACGGTCAGGGCCAGCGCCGTCCAGCCGAGCGTCTGGAAGACCAGCCCGCCGGCCCAGCCGATGACGCTGGATCCGAGGTAGTAGGCGAGGTTGTAGAGCGACGCCGCCTGGGCCCGGCCGGTCGTGGCGATCACGCCGGTCCAGCCGGCGCCGATGCTGTGCGCCGCGAAGAAGCCGCCGGTAAACAGCAGCAGGCCCGCCATGATGAGCGGCAGCAGCGGCGTGAGCGTCAGGGCCAGGCCCGCCACCATCAGCACCGTCCCCGCGATCATCACAGTGCGCCGCCCGAACCGCGCCGCCAGTCCGCCGGCCCAGCGGGACGAGACCGTTCCGGAGAGGTAAGCCAGGAAGATCAGGCTGATCATGGTGGCGGGAAGGCTGAAGGGTTCGCCGGTGAGCCGGAAGCCAAGGTAGTTGTAGACGGCCACGAAGCCGCCCATCAGCAGGAAGGCCTGGACGTAGAGGGCCAGCAGCCGCGGATTCCGGCCGTGGCCCGCCAGCGTCCGGAAGGCCCCGCGGAAACCGCCCGCCGCCGCGGCCGTGAAGCCCCGGGCCTGCGGCACCAGGACCAGGAAGAGGGCTGCCGCCACGGCGGCCAGGATTGATACGGAGAGGGCTGCGGCCCGCCATCCCCAGAGTTCGCCGACAAAGCAGGCCAGCAGCCGGCCGGCGAGCCCGCCCAGGGTGGTGCCGGCGACGTAGGTTCCGGCAGCCATCGCGGCGTGGGCCTTGTCGACCTCCTCATTGAGGTAGGCGATGGCGATGGCGGGGATGCCGCCCAGTGCCATGCCTTCGAGCATCCGCAGGCCCAGCAGCATCGGGAAGCTCGAAGCGAGCGGGACTGCCAGGCCCAGGACCGTGGCGGCAGAAATGCCCCACATCATGGCCCGGACCCGGCCGATGCGGTCGGCCAGGAAGGACCACGGAAGCACGGTCACGGCCAGCCCCACTGTCGCCAGGGAGATCGTGAGCGCCGCCTCGGCCGCCGTGACCTGGAGCTCCGCCGCCATCATCGGCAGCACGGCCTGGGTGGAGTAGAGCTGGGCAAAGGTGGCGACGCCGGCGAACGCCAGCCCCGCGAGAATCTTCCGGTAGGCCGCGGACCCCTTCGGATGTCCCGGCCAGGCAGCACGGCTGCCGCCGGCAGGGAGCGGCCGCACCGGGCCGGGGGCCGCGGGGCGGCGGAGCAGTGAAAGTCGGGGCATCTTCCCAGAATAGGCTGTCGAAAGACATGCATCCAATGCATGATTCTCATAGAATTAATAGCAAATTCGGAACGATCTGGAGGACGGGCCATGGACGTGGAACACAAACAGCTGGTCCAGCTGCTGCCGCTGATGCCCCTGCTGGCCGAACTCGGACGCACCCAGCACATCACCGCTACCGCCGAAGTGCTGGGACTGCCCCAGTCGACGGTCAGCCGGGGCATCGCCCGGGCCAGCGGCATTATTGGAACGGAACTGCTGATCCGTGATGGCCGGGGCGTGCGGCTGACGCCCGCCGCCAAGGCGCTCCTGCCCCACATCGAGGCCGCGCTGGAAGAGTTCCGGACCGGACTGGACCTGGTCCGGCACGAGTCGGAGGTGGTGCGCGGCCGGATCGCGGTGACGTTCCAGCACACCTTCGGGGAGGCGATGCTGCCGCTGCTGATCAGCGCCTTCCGCAGCCGGCATCCCCAGCCGGCCTTCGACCTCAGCCAGGGTGCCCGGGACGGCTGCCTGGCGGAACTGGCCGCCGGCGATGCGGATCTGGCCCTGACTGCCCCGGTCGCGGTGCCGAGCCGGCTGATCTCCTCCGCCGCCCTTTACCGGGAACCGCTGCGGCTTGTGGTCCACCACCGGCATCCCCTCGCGAAGCGCCGCAGCGCGGGGCTCGCGGAGATCCGGCAGGACCCGTTCGTGGCGATGGGCGCCGGCTACGGCATGCGCTCGCTGACGGACGCCCTGTTCCGGGAGGCGGGTTTCCGGCCCCGCATCGCCTTCGAGAGCCAGGATTCCCACACGGCCAGGGGACTCGTCTCGGCAGGTCTCGGCGTGAGTATCCTCCCGCCCGGCGGGCCGGCCCCCGGACGCCACACCCCGGGGCAGTCCGGTGACCTTGGCTGGGTGGAGCTTGCCCTGGATTCAGGCCTGGCCTTCCGGGAGATCGGCCTGGCCTGGCGCGAACGCCGGGGCGGAACGGACACCGAGCCGGACCCGGTGCGGCTGTTCCGGGAGCTGGTGCTCAGCGAAGGTCCCGCCCTTCTGGCCGGGTTCGTCCGCGGACGCTCCGGCACCTGAGCCGGCCCGGGGCCCCGCCGCCTGAGCCGGCCCGTGGCCCCGCCGCCTGACCCCGGCGTGCGGCGGTGTGCCGGTGTGTGCAGCGCGGCGGTGTGCAGGGGCGTGCGGCAGCCTGGCGTGCCAGGCTGTCAGTCCAGCAGTCCCGCCATGACCTCCGCGACGGAACCGGCCCGCGCCCGCTGCCAGCCCGTCCCGGCCCAGAGGTTCAGCCGTTCCGCGTCCCCGGCGGCGGCCGCTGCCGCGCGCAGGGGAGCGGTGAGGTGGTGCACGGCGGGGTATGACTCCGGCGCGTCGGGGTGGTCGCGGACAAACTCATTGACCAGCGCCCGGGCGGGCCGACCGGTGAAAGCCCTCGTCGGCCGGGTCTGCGTGAAGTGCGGGCTGGCGAGGGCGTCCTTGTGCAGCTGCCGGGCGCCGCTTTCGTGCGTGCGGAGGAACGCGGTGCCCAGCTGGGCGGCCTGCGCCCCCGCGGCAAGCACCTCCTCCAGCCCCGCCCGGTCCATCACGCCGCCGGCCGCCAGCAGCGGGAGTCCGACGGCGGCCCGCACCCGGGCGAGCAGCTCCGCCGTCGTGCCCGGCTGGCCCTCAGCGCGTCCGGCATCCGGCGAGGCGTCGGGCTCTGCCGCGCCCGGCAAGAACGCCGCGCTGTGGCCGCCGGCGCTCCCATGCTGCACCACCAGCGCATCCACGCCCTGCGCGGCGGCCTCGAGCGCCTCGGCCACCGTCGTGACGGTGGCGAGCACGGCGGAGCCGGACCGCTGCAGCGCCCGGACAACATCGGACCCGGGCAGCCCGAAGGTAAAACTGACCAGTTCCACCGGATCGGCCAGCAGCGCGTCGATCTTGCCCTGCCAGTGGTCGTCGTCGTCGAGCCGAAGCGGCGGGACCTCCACGCCGTGCCGCAGGGCATCCGCCCGCAGCAGGGCGCGGTAGTCCTCAAGCTGCGCCTGCACGTCTGCGGACGGTGGCAGCTGGGCGGGATCGGGAACGAAGACGTTCATCCCGAAACGTGTCCCGGAGGACCGGGCGCTGCGGATGTCCGCCTGCATGGCGTCCACGCTCTTGTAGCCGGCGGCCAGGAAGCCCAGGCCGCCGGCGTCATGCACGGCCTGCACGAAGGCTGGAGTGGAGGTCCCGCCGGCCATCGGGGCGGCAACAATGCGGGTACCAAAGATCGCGTGTGGCAAGGCTCACTCCTTGAAGAGGATTCAGTAGGCTGTTCCGGTGACTCATTCTGACATCCCGCCGGCGGCGGACCCCGTTGCCCCGACCGCACCCGCCGCCGTGATCGGCCTCGATATCGGCGGGACCAAGACCCGCGGCGTCCGCTTCGAGGACGGCACCGCCGTGGCCGACGAATCGGTGGGCAGCTCCAACGTCCAGAACGTCAGCCGCGAGGAGGCGGCCCTGCACCTCGCGGAGCTCTTCGCCCGGATCGGCGGCGGAACGGTCGCCCAGGTCTATGCGGGAGCGGGCGGCATCGATACCGACGAGGACGCCGCCGCGCTCGCTGCCCTGATCGCGCCGCACGTGCCGGACGCCCGGATCACCGTGGTCCATGATTCACGGCTCCTGCTGGCGGCCGGCGGCGCAAGCACCGGCGTCGCCGTCATCGGCGGAACGGGCTCGGCCGCCTGGGGCCGGAACAGCCGGGGCGAGGAGGCCCGCGCCGGCGGCTGGGGCTATCTGCTCGGCGACGAAGGAAGCGGCTACTGGCTGGGCCGCGAGGCGGTTCGCCACAGCCTGCGGCGGATGAACCAGGGGTTGGAACCCGACGCGCTGACCACCGCCCTCCTGGGGTCCTGCGGTGTGGATGACCCGAATAAGCTGATCGCGCTCTTCCATTCACCGGGCACCGGACGCCGGTACTGGGCCGAGAGGGCCCGGCTCGTGGTCGACGCGGCCGCCGCCGGCCACGCCGCCAGCCAGGACCTCGTGGACCAGGCCGGACGGGACCTGGCAGCCCTGGCGCTGCAGACGGTCCGAAAGCTCGGCATCGACGGCCCGGTGATCCTGGGCAGCGGACTGGGCATGAACGTCGCCCGCCTGCAGGAATCCTTCCGCAACGCACTGGCCGCCGAGGGGATCACCGATGTCCGCGTCCTGGAGCGGGACCCTGTCTTTGGTGTGCTCCAGCTCGTGGCTGAGCAGGGCTGACCCGGCCGGTCAGGCTCCTGCGCTGACGGGACACTACGCTGGAGGAATGAGCCTGAACTTCGACACCCGTCCCGCTGCCTACGCGGTCATCATCCGCGACGGCGCCATCCTCCTGGCGTACTGGAAGCAGGGGGGCAAGGAAGGCTGGACCCTGCCGGGCGGCGGGCTGGACCTGGCCGAGCACCCCGTCGATGGCTGCCGCCGGGAAATTTACGAGGAAACCGGCTATCACGCCGAGGTCGGCGCCATGCTGGGGATCGACGTCGGCCACTGGCCCGCCGAAATCCGGATCGACGGCGGCGAACGGGACTTCCAGTCCCTCCGGCTCATCTACGAAGCAACGATAACCGGCGGGGAACTGCGGCACGAGGTGAACGGCAGCACCACGCACGCGGACTGGATCGCACTGGAGGACGTTCCCAGGCTCAACAAGGTCTCGCTCGTCGACGCCGCACTCCGGCTCCACCGCGAGCGGCCGCTGAACGGACAACTCTCCTGACCCTTTCCTAGCCAGCGCCGGGGCATCCGAGCCGCAGCCTTGTCCCGGACCGCCGGCCGTAAGGTGGGGGTCATGGCAAAGTCGAAGATTGCGGTGCGCCGTGGTAAGGGCACGCGCAGCCGCCGGTTCAAAAAGCTTCCAGTTCCCGTTTCAAGCCTCCGCTGGGCGCTGGCGCGCAGGCTGATCTTCGCCGTCCCCGTCGGATTCTTTTTCGGCGGGAAGTTGATCAATGCCTTCAACACCGATGAGTCAGGTTCGGGGACCACAGCAGCAATGGTCGGAGGCATGGGACTGTCCTTTGCCCTGTTTCTCGGGATCATCTGGCTTCTGGGTCGCAGTCGTCGGGCAGCGTTCGCAGCAGCGGGAGGAGACCCGAATGCCACAAGTGTGCTGCTGTTCGGCGCACTGGCCCCGCGCACCGCGAACACCGGACCCAGCGGACACCACGGCGACGGCGGATCCGGCTCGGGCGGGGACAGCGGATGCGGCGATGGCGGAGGCGACGGCGGAGGCGGCTGCGACTAACCCCGGTGAGTGGCGGCGCTGCAGCTAGTCACGGTTCTTATCGCACCCGAAGCGCCGGGCCAATTGGCAGGACAATTTCACTGCCATTGAGCGCGGATCCAGCTATTCTGAAACCGGCAGAAAAGCCGAAAGCGATAGCGGGGAGGTGGAGACGATGACTGCAACGCTCCGGTGCGCACTGCGCGCCAGCATCAGCCAGGCCATCATTCCTGCCCCGGCCATCAGCACCCACTAGCCGCCACAGCTGCCAGATTCCACCCGCAGCGCGGCACGTGCACCGGGGCCCATCAAAGGGTTTTCGTTGACTAGTTCATCTGCACGTCCGGGCGCGTCCGGCGCCACCCACCCCATCCCCACCAACCTCCCCGCGGGTCCAGCCGGGTACGGCTTCACCGCAGCCGTCGCCGAACGGTTCGCGGCCCATCCCGTACCGGGCGGCACCGGGGCGGGCCGGGTCATCCGCGTGGACCGCAACCTGGTCCTGGTCGCCACGCACGACACCACCGTCCATGTGCCGTATCCCGGCAGGGGGGAGCTGCCCGCCACCGGCGACTGGGTCTGGCTGGGATCCAATACCGCGGGGGAGCCCGCCATTGCGGGGATCCTGCCGCGGCACTCGGAACTGAGCCGCAAACGGGCCTTTGACGCCTCCTCGGAGACGCAGGTCCTCGGCGCCAACATGGACGTCGTCGGCGTCGTGGTGCCCGTGGACCGGCCGCTCACCCACAACCGGCTCGAACGCACCCTCGTCGCCGCCTGGGACTCGGGAGCCACCCCGCTGGTCATCGTCACCAAGGCTGACCTTGCCGACCTCGCGGACGACGTCGTCGGCAAGGTGATTCTCCAGGCCGCCGGCGTCGCGGTGGTCACCACCTCCGCGGAGCACCGCGACGGACTCGAGGAACTGCTGGGCCACCTCCCGCGCGGCGGCACCCTCGTGCTGCTGGGTCCCTCCGGGTCCGGCAAATCCACCCTCATCAACGCCCTCGCCGGCGCGGAGGTCCAGGCAACGGGGGAAGTCCGGGCCGGCGACGGCAAGGGCAAACACACCACCACCTCACGCGAGCTCGTGCCCCTCCCCGGGGGCGCCGTCCTGATGGATACTCCCGGGGTCCGGGGCTTCGGGCTGTTCGACGCCGAGAGCGGGATGACGGAGATGTTCGGCGACCTTGAGGAACTCTTCGCGCAGTGCCGGTTTTCCGACTGCGCCCACGGCCGCGAGCCCGGCTGTGCCGTGCAGGCCGCGCTCGCGGACGGGTCCCTCGAGGGCCGCCGCTGGGAGAGCTACCAGAAACTCCAGCGCGAACTCGCTGCCCTGGCCCGACGGCACGATGCTGCCGCCAGCCGCGCCTTCGCACGGGAGTGGCACCAGCAGATTTCCGCTGCTGGCAAGAGCCAGCGCTCGGCAGAACGGGACAGCTACGAGGCCGCTGCCAACGAGGGCGCGCAGCGCGGCCGGCAGCGCCGGGGCGGGTCCACAGGGGGCGGCCGGCGGACACGCTGACCGTCGCTGAGCGCTAAGCGGAGTGCCAAGGAGCAACGCGGGGTCACTTCGCGCCCATTGCGCCCGCTCGAATGGGCGCGAAGTGACCCCGCGTTGCATGGTTGGGTCCGCCGCAGGGTACTGGAGGGGTGCTGCGGGAAGTTTTTCCGCGCGGCACCCATCCAAAATCGCCTGCCCTGCGAATCACTACGTCGGCCACAGCGACCCCGACATATCCCTGACATTGTCAGCCGTGCTGGTTAGGCTGAGTTCTACCTGCTTTACAGTCAAAAATCAGCGTGTCTATGATCAGTTGGCTGGAGGGTCCGATGTTGCCGCCAACAGAAAAGGTAAGCCCCGGAAATGGCTGAAGCCATGATCGAGTTCCAGAACGTCACCAAGCAGTACCCGGGCGGCCAGGCCGCCGTCGATTGCCTGACCATCTCCATCGACAAGGGCGCCGTCACGGTCTTCGTCGGACCCTCGGGCTGCGGCAAAACCACCTCGCTGCGGATGATCAACCGCATGGTCGAGCCGACGTCCGGAACCATCACCGTGGACGGCCAGGACATCACCGCGGTGCCGGCGGCAAAGCTGCGCCGGTCCATGGGCTACGTGATGCAGTCCTCAGGGCTGATGCCGCACCGTTCCGTACTGGACAACATCGCCACCGTTCCCCGGCTCAACGGTGTGTCCAAGGCCGAGGCCCGGAAGCGCGCGCAGGAACTGCTCGACGTCGTCGGGCTGGCATCCGCGCTGGGCAAGCGGTACCCCTCGCAGCTGTCCGGCGGCCAGCAGCAGCGTGTCGGGGTGGCCCGGGCGCTCGCCGCCGACCCTCCCGTGCTGCTCATGGACGAACCCTTCAGCGCCGTGGACCCCGTGGTCCGCGAGGAGCTGCAGCAGGAACTCCTCCGGCTCCAGCGCGACCTGGCCAAGACCATCGTCTTCGTCACCCACGACATTGACGAGGCCACAGTGCTTGGGGACAAGGTGGCAGTCTTCGGCCTCGGCGGCAAACTGGCGCAATACGCCGCTCCGGAGGAAATCCTGCGCGCCCCGGCCAACGACTTCGTGGCGTCCTTCGTGGGCAGGGACCGTGGCTTCCGGCACCTGGCATTCAGCCCGTCCGACGGCGTCACCGTGCACCCGGCCCCGACAATCACCCCCGATGAACTTGCGCGTGCTGGCCACGCCTCCGGCGAGTGGCAGCTGGTGGTCGACGAAAACCTGCGACCGCTCGGCTGGTCGGGTCCGGGCAAGGGCACCGCGACTGTTCCCGGAGGATCCCTCTTCCGCAAGGGCGAGACGCTCCGCCGCGCCCTTGATGCGGCCCTGTCCTCGCCCTCCGGTCGCGGCGTCGCCGTGGATGAGGACGGCCGCGTCGCCGGGGTCATCACTGCCGAGGAAGTCCTCGCCGTCATAACGTCGGACCGCCATGTCCGCCAGGGTGCGCGCTGATGGAGTGGTTCCTGGCCAACAGCGGGCAGGTCCTCAGTCTCGCGGGCCAGCACCTTGTTTTGTCCATCCTGCCGATGGTGTTCGGGGTGCTCATTGCCGTCCCGCTGGCCCAGTTCGCCCGGCAGAACCGCGGACTCCGCTCCGTGGTCCTGACAGCCTCGTCCCTGCTTTACACCATCCCGTCCCTGGCGCTGTTCATCATCCTGCCGACCGTCCTCAGAACCCGGATCCTGGACCCCGTCAACGTGGTCGTGGCCCTGACCATCTACGCCGTCGCCCTCCTGGTGCGCGCCACCCTGGACGCCTTCGACTCCGTGGACGAGGACCTCCGGCAGGCCGCCGTCGCCATGGGGTTCAAGCCCTTCGCACGGTTCCTGCAGATCGACCTGCCGCTGTCCCTGCCGGTTCTTTTCGCCGGGCTGCGTGTGGTCTCGGTCAGCAACATCTCGCTGGTCAGCGTCGCGGCGCTGCTCGGCATCGGCAACCTCGGAATGCTGTTCACCTCGGGCCTGCAGCGTGATTTCGTCACCGAAGTGGTGGTGGGCATCATTGCCATCCTCATCCTCGCGCTGCTGATGGACGCCGTCCTGGTCCTGCTTGAGCGGCTGCTGACCCCCTGGACCCGCGCCGCGGCGGCCACCGGCACGGATCCCGGCGCCGGCCAGGACAAGACGGGCACCGCTGCCGCAGCGCTGCGGCTGTCCGACGCGCAGACGGCGGGCGGCGCCGCATGAGCAACGTCGTCACTGACACCTTCGCCTGGCTCGCCGATCCGGCGAACTGGTCCGGCAGTGCCGGAATCCCGACACGGCTGGCCGAGCATCTGCTCTACACCGGCCTGGTGATGGTGATCGCCACGGCCATCGCCGTCCCCATCGGCCTCTACGTGGGGCACACCGGCCGCGGGCGGGTTGCCGCCGTGGCCGTTGCCGGTGCCCTCCGGGCCCTGCCCACGCTCGGCCTGCTCACCCTCTTCGTGCTCTTGGCCGGCATCGGTCTCATGCCGCCGATCTGGGCGCTCGTGATCCTGACGGTCCCTCCGCTGCTCGCGGGCACCTATGCCGGCATCGCCAGCGTGGACCGGAACGTCGTCGACGCCGCGCGCGCCATGGGCATGACGGAACTCCGGGTGCTGTTCCGCGCCGAGTTCCCCAACGCCCTGCCCGTTATGTACGGCGGGTTCCGGACCGGTGTGCTCCAGGCGATCGCCACCGTCTCGGTGGTTGCCTATATCAACCTCGGCGGACTCGGCCGGTATCTCTTCGACGGGCTCGTGCTCTCCGACTTCCCCCAGATGCTGGGCGGATCCCTGCTCATCGCCGGACTGGCCATCGCCGTCGACCTTGTCCTTGCCCTCATCCAGAGGCTGTTCCTGTCCCGGGGCACCTCTTCCCAGCCAAACCGGAGCCAGCAGGCTGCGGTCGATCTCACAGACCCCGTACCCGCGGGGACTGTTCTTCAAGGAGGTACGTCATGAAGGAAACCCGCCAACGAGCACTCGGCAGACGCGCATTCGGCGGCCTGGCCGCCAGCGTCGGCCTGGCCATGGCACTGTCCGCCTGCGCAGGCTCATCCGATCCGCTCTCCACGGCCCCCGCCACCGGCGGAGCCACCGCCGGTTCGGGCTCGGCCCTCGTCATCGGTTCAGCCGACTTCCCCGAGAGCCAGATTATCGCCGAGCTCTACGCCGGTGCACTGAACGGCGCCGGCGTCACAGCCAGCACCAAGCCGAACATCGGTTCACGCGAGGTCTACTTCAAGGCCGTCCAGGACGGGTCGGTGGATGTCATCCCCGACTACAGCGGCAACTTGCTGCTGCACGTCAGCAAGGACGCCACTGAGGTCTCGGCCGAGGACATCTACCAGGCCCTGCCAGGCAAGCTGCCCGAGGGACTGGCGGTGCTGGAGGCCTCCAAGGCCGAGGATAAGGACGCGATGGTCGTCACCAGAGCCACCGCGGAGAAGTACCAGCTGAAGTCGATCGAGGACCTCGCCAAGGTCTGCAGCGAAATCGTGGTGGGCGCCCCGGCGACCTTCGCCGAGCGCGCTTACGGGCTTCCGGGTCTGGAGAAGAATTACGGCTGCGTGCCGAAGAAGCTCGAGCCGTTCAGCGACGGCGGCGGGGCGGTCACGCTCAAGGCCCTGCTCGCGGACCAGGTCCAGGTGGCCGACATCTACACCACCACCCCGTCCATCGCGGACAACGACCTGGTGGTGCTTGAGGACCCGAAGAACAACTTCATCGCCCAGCAGGTCCTCCCGCTGTACAACACGGCCAAGATGACGGACAAGGCGAAGGAAACCCTGAACGCCGTCTCCAAAGTCCTCACCACCGAGGACCTGATCAACCTCAACCGCGCGGTCAGCGGCAGCCAGAAGCAGAACCCCAAGGACGCTGCGGCGGCCTGGCTCAAGGACAAGGGACTGGTCAAGTAAGAGACCTGTCCTGCAGGGGTGTCCCGCCTGTGACGGCGGGACACTCCTGTGAGACAGACCTCGACGGAAGTACATCCCGCATATGGCATATTTGATGAATGGCAGAATTCAAGCAGTCCACCAAGCTTCATAATGTCCTTTACGACATCCGTGGACCGATCCTTCAGGCCGCCCAGCAGATGGAGGCAGAGGGTCACCGCATCCTCAAGCTGAACATCGGAAACCCGGCCCCGTTCGGGTTTGAAGCGCCGGACGCGATTCTGGTGGACATGATCCGCCACCTGCCGCACGCCCAGGGCTACAGCGATTCCCGCGGCATTTTCTCCGCCCGGACCGCCGTTTCGCAGTATTACCAGACCCGCGGGATCCAGAACATCCACGTGGATGACATCTATCTGGGCAACGGCGTCAGTGAGCTCATCACGATGTCCCTCATGGCGCTGCTGGATGACGGCGACGAAGTCCTGATCCCCACCCCCGATTACCCGCTGTGGACCGCCTCCGTTGCCCTGGCCGGCGGCCGGCCCGTGCATTACCTGTGCGACGAGGACTCGGGCTGGCAGCCGGACCTTGAGGACCTCGAAGCGAAGATCACACCGCGCACCAAGGGCATCGTGGTGATCAACCCGAACAACCCCACCGGCGCCGTCTATCCGGAAGAGACCCTCAAGAAGATCGTCGCCCTGGCGGAGAAGCACGGACTGGTCCTCTTCGCCGACGAGATTTACGAGAAGATCCTCTACGAGGACGCGGTCCACGTGAACATGGCCAGCCTGACCGGCGACGACGTTTTGTGCCTGACCTTCAGCGGCCTGTCCAAGGCGTACCGCGTGTGCGGCTACCGGGCCGGGTGGATGGCCATTTCCGGGCCGAAGAAGGATGCTGCGGACTACCTCGAGGGCATCAGCCTGCTGGCGAACATGCGCCTGTGCGCCAACGTCCCTGCCCAGCACGCGATCCAGACGGCACTCGGCGGGTACCAGAGCATCAACGACCTCATCCTGCCGGGCGGGCGCCTGCTCGAGCAGCGGAACAAGGCCTACGACATGCTCAACGCGATCCCCGGGGTCAGCACCCAACAGGCCCGGGGCGCCATGTACCTCTTCCCGAAGCTCGATCCCGAGGTTTACCGCATCCGCGACGACGAAAAGTTCGTTCTGGACCTGCTGCGCGAACAGAAGATCCTGGTCTCCCACGGCCGGGCCTTTAACTGGGTCCGCCCGGACCACTTCCGGATGGTCACCCTTCCGCTCGTGAAGGACCTGGAAGAGGCAATCAACCGCATGGCGGACTTCCTGAGCCGGTACAAGGGGAACTAGCCTGAGCTCAGCAGCTCAGCGCGGGCTGTTGTCCCGCGGTCCTCACGGAGGCTGCCCGAACTGGAAAGAGGCAAAGGATGCCAGACGTCGTCCGATTCAAGGAGCACCCCTCTGAGACCCTGAAGGTGGGCAAAGGCTTCAACCTGCTGGACACGGACCCGGACTCCACTCCGGGCTACCCGGGGGACAAGAACGACGGGGAGGTGCTGCTCGCCGACCTGGATGACAACCTCGCCCTGTTCCAGGAGCAGCTTTTTGCCGAATCCCGCTTCGGTGGCACCAAGCGCATCCTGCTGATCCTGCAGGCCATGGATACGGCCGGCAAAGGCGGGATCGTGACCCACGTTATGGGCGCCATGAACCCGCACGGGGTCCAGATGAAGTCGTTCAAGGCTCCCACCCCGGAAGAGAAGTCCTATGACTTCCTGTGGCGGGTCGAGAAGGAAGTGCCGGCCGCCGGCATGGTCTGCGTCTTTGACCGGTCCCACTACGAGGACGTCCTGATCCACCGCGTCCACCGCTGGGCAGATCCGAAGGAACTTGAGCGCCGCTACAACGCGATCAACGAGTTCGAGGCCAGGCAGACGTCCGCCGGCACCAAGATCATCAAAGTCATGCTCCACATCGGCCGCGATGAGCAGAAGGAACGGCTGCTCGCGCGGCTGGACGACCCGGCCAAGCTCTGGAAATACAGCAGCACTGACCTGAAAGAGCGCGCGTTCTGGAACGACTACATGGACGCGTACCAGAAGGCTTTCGAGAAGACGGGCACCGAGATTGCCCCATGGCACGTCGTTCCGGCCAACAAGAAGTGGTATGCCCGGATCGCCGTCCAGCAGTTGCTGCTGGACGCGATGGAGGGACTGAAGCTGAAGTGGCCGGTTCCGGACCTGGACGTCGCGCTGGAACGGGAACTGGTCGGGCGTTCCTGACCGGCCCGCGCCGCCTAGCCGGCCTGGGACGGCTGGTCGCGTGCCGCGGCCAGGCGCTTGCGGGCACCTTCGAGCCACCGTTCGCAACGCTTGGCCAGCGCCTCGCCGCGTTCCCAGAGCGCCAGTGACTCCTCAAGGCTCGCCCCTCCGGCTTCGAGCCTGGTGACGATGCCGACGAGCTGCTCGCGGGCCTCCTCGTAGCTGAGGCCCTCGATGTCGGCGTTGGGCTGTGTTTCTGCTGTCATGGTGTGCTGCTCCTTGCTGTGTCCCGCAGGACGGATGGTTCGGGTGGGAGGGCGGGGCGGCTTACTCTTCGGCCGGTTCCTGGCCGCCCGTCGACTCCGCGGTGAACCGGCCTCCGGCCACACGGACGGTCAGCGGGGTGCCCGACGGTGCCTGGTCAGGGTGCCGGACAACGTCCCGGCGGGTTCCGGGAACCGGGCCGCCGCCGGCAAGCTGCACGACGGCGTAACCCCGGTCCAGGGTCTTCTGCGGCGAGAGTGCCCGGACCTGGGCCTTGAGGTGGACCAGCTGGTCGGCGGCCCGGACGACGGCGGCCGTGACCGCCGCCTGGGAGCGGCCCTTGAGCCGTTCGACGTCGTCGTGGCGGATGCTGACCATGACATCGGGGGAGGCCAGCACCGGTCGGGAGCGCAGCGAGGCCAGGCGGTCCGTTTCCCGTTCCACCAACCGGGTAACACCACGCCGGAGCTGGTCACGGGCCTGGCGGACGCGGGCGAGCTCTTCGACGACGTCCGGGACGATCCGCTTGGCGGCGTCGGTCGGTGTGGAGGCGCGCAGATCCGCGACATCATCAAGAATCGGCCGGTCCGCCTCGTGGCCGATCGCGCTGACCACCGGTGTGGAAGCGTCCGACACCGCCCGGATGAGTTCCTCGTTGCTGAATGGCAGCAGATCCTCCAAGGCCCCGCCGCCGCGGGCGATCACGATCACGTCCACCCCGGGATGCGCATCCAGCTCGCGCAGCGCGGCGATGACCTGCGCAACGGCGGTGTTGCCCTGGACGGCCACTTCGCGGATTTCGAATTCGACGGCGGGCCAGCGCAGCGCCGCGTTGCGCAGCACGTCCTTCTTGGCATCCGAATCACGGCCGGTAATCAGGCCGATCCGGTGGGGGAGCAGGGGCAGACGCTTCTTGCGGGCGTCGGAGAACAGCCCTTCCGCGGCGAGGGCATGGCGCAGGCGCTCGATCCTGGCGAGCAGGTCCCCGAGTCCCACCGGCCGGATGTCCTTCACGGACATGTTCAGCCGCCCGGTCTTGAGCCAGAATTCCGCCTGGAGCAGGGCCACCACCCGGGAGCCGCGCTCCAGCGGGGCTTCCTGGCGGTCCAGCACCTTGGTCCAGATGGAGGCAGGGAGGGAGATCTCAGCGTCGATGTCCCGCAGCGTCAGGTAAGCGTTGGTGCCGCGCCGGTTCAGTTCGATGACCTGGCCTTCGACCCAGGCGGAGGGGGCGCGGTCGATGTGCATTTTGAGTTTCTGGGACAGCAACTGCAGCGGCCAGGGGTTGTCCGGGCTGGTTTCCGCTGCCGTGGCGGGAACCGTCGTGGCTGCGGCGACGTCCTCAGACATGCCGGTGTCCCGGGGCGGAGCTGGCCTGGTGCATATGCGTGGGTGTCCTTTGCCGGGGCGGGGCTGTCGGCAGGTGCGTCCCCCGGCGCCTGCGCGTCAGGAAGGGCCACCGGCCGACAACTCGAACTTGTCGGTTTCAACTCTATCCATAGCTTTATCATCGGGGGCCGACTTTATCGTTCCGCAGGCCGCCACCCGTAGGATGGGCACTACCCACCAATCGACTAGGAATTCTCGTGCGCACTTTTGTCTCGGCCGTAGCGGTACTCATCGGGCTCGTCCTGGCCGCTGTCGCTGTACCGGCCATGTGGGTGGACCGGAACATCGTCCAGCAGGACGGTTTCGTGGCGTTCGCCGCGCCGCTCGGCAAGGACCCCGTGTTTCAAGAGCGGCTGGCCGCGGCCGCCGTCGGCAGTCTGGGCGCGGAGCGGATCCCGGCAGCGCTCGGCGGACTGGTCACGCCGATCCTGGAAAGCGCGGCCCGGTCGCTGACGAGTATGCCCGGCTACCCCGAGGCCTGGACCGAAACGCTGCGCAAAAGCCACCAGCTGAACTTCACCGACCCCAGCGCACCGCCAGCCGAAGAGGTCACCGCCACGTCGCTGACCCTGGACCTTGCTCCCCTCGTCGGTCTGGTGGCGAAACAGGTGGCGGACGCCACCACCCTGCCGCTGGAGGCCCCGGAGCAGCTGCTGATCACAATCGGGCAGCCCGAGCACCGGCAACTCCTCGACCGGGTGTCCGCTTTCGCTCCGATGGGCTACGCCCTTGCCGTCGGCGCCCTCGTCGCCTTCGCGCTGGCCTTTGCGGCCGCCCGGCGGCGCTGGACGGTCCTGGCCGGCATTGGACTCGGGGGCCTTGTGCTGGCCGGCTCCTGGATGCTGGCCGCCGACGCCGTCGGGGCCGCCGTGACGGCAACGAGCAGCGGCAACGAGGTCGCGGAGATCTTCAAGAGCGAGTTCGTCTCTGCCGCGAGCTCAAGTTTCGGGCAGTGGATCCTGGTGGCTGCCGTGGCCGGCGGCGTCCTGCTGGCCGGTGGACTCGTGGTGCGGGTCGTCGGCGGGCGCCCCCGGGCCTGAGCGCTTGAGCGCCTGGCGCCTGGCTGGCATGGACCGGACCCGCCAGATCGGCTGCCCGTCCAACACCGGTAGCATTGGGGGCATGACTTCCACTGCTGTTTCCATTCCGATGCCAACCGTTCCGCGCCGGCGGCGTACGCCGGAAGAAGTCCTGGCTGCAGCCCCCGTGGCCGGCCCGAAAAAGGTCCTGCTCGCGGCCCCGCGCGGCTACTGCGCCGGCGTCGACCGTGCGGTCATTGCGGTGGAAAAAGCGCTGGAGCACTACGGTCCGCCGGTCTACGTTCGCAAGCAGATCGTGCACAACGTGCATGTGGTCAGCTCCCTGGAGGCAAAGGGTGCCATCTTCGTTGACGAGACCGACGAGGTCCCCGAGGGCGCCCTGGTGATCTTCTCCGCCCACGGTGTTTCACCCGCCGTGGTCCAGTCTGCCGAGGACCGGGGGCTGCGGACCATCGACGCCACCTGCCCCCTGGTGACCAAGGTGCACAAAGAAGCTGTCCGCTTCGCTAAGGACGACTTCGACATCCTGCTGATCGGCCATGACGGCCACGAGGAAGTTGAAGGGACCGCGGGCGAGGCCCCCGAGCACATCCAGATCATCAACGGCCCGCACGAGGTCGACAAGGTCACGGTCCGGGACCCGGAGAAGGTTATCTGGCTCTCCCAGACCACCCTCAGCGTCGACGAAACCATGGAAACCGTCCGCCTGCTCAAGGAACGGTTCCCCACCCTGCAGGACCCGCCCAGCGACGACATCTGCTACGCGACCACCAACCGCCAGGTGGCCATCAAGAAGATCTCACCCCAGGCCGAGCTCGTGATTGTGGTCGGATCGGCCAACTCCTCGAACTCCGTCCGGCTCGTGGAAGTGGCGCTGGAGTACGGCGCGAAAGCCTCGTACCGCGTGGACTTCGCCAACGAGGTGGACGAGTCCTGGTTCGAAGGTGTGGCCACCGTCGGTGTGACCTCGGGTGCCTCGGTCCCGGAAGTCCTGGTCAAGGACGTCCTGCGCCTGCTCGCCGACTACGGTTACGGCGCGGTCGAGGAAGTTGTCACGGCCGAGGAGGACCTGCTCTTCTCGCTGCCGAAGGAGCTCCGCGCCACGCTGAAGCAGGCCGGCGATGTCACGCGCGCCCTCGGGGGCCGCGGGACACGCCCCGCCCAGACCGCCTAGGCTGCGGACTCCCGGTCTTCCCCCGCCGCGCTTCCGGGCTGGAGTTCCGGGGCAGCCACCGACCGCGGCGTCACCTCAACAGCCGCGGGGGTGGCCAGCCCGGTCGCATCCAGGGCATTGAGCTTCCGCGCCGTCGGCAACACCCGGGCTTCCAGGGTGCCCACCATGGAGTTGTAGCGGTCCACCGATGTCTTGAGTGAGGCGCCGAGCTTGGTGACGTTATCGCCGAGGGTGCCCATCCGCTCATAGAGCTGGTGGGCCAGCTCGAAGAGCTCCCGTGCGCTGTCCGTCAGGACGTCCTGGCGCCAGGTGAAGGCGACGGACTTCAGGACCGCCAGCAGGGTGGAGGGCGAGGCCAGCACCACATTCCTGGACAGGGCGTAGTCCAGCAGGGCCGGGTCGGCCGAGAGTGCGGCGGCCAGGATCGACTCGGCCGGCAGGAAGCAGACCACAAGCTCCGGGGAGTTGCCCGGTATGTCCCAGTACTTCTTGTTGCTCAGTGCGTCCACATGCGCCTTCAGGGCCTTGGCGTGGGCCAGCAGATGCGCCTGCTGCCCGCCCAGGGACTGCGCGTGCTGCAGCCCGGAGGCGGACGTTCCGAGTTCCTGCGCCGCAAGATAGGCCGTGAGCGGCACCTTGGCGTCGACCACGAGCTGCTTCTGGCCGGGCAGCTGCACGACGAGGTCGGGCCGGATACTGCTCTCCGTCGCGGAGCCGTGCTGCTGACCGCTGTGAACCTGCTCGTGGAAGTCAACATGGCGCAGCATCCCCGCGGCCTCGACCACACGGCGCAACTGGACTTCCCCCCACTGGCCGCGGGCGCTGTTGGACCGCAGCGCGGACTCCAGGGCATGGGTTGAGCGCAGCAGCTGTTCGTCGGACAGCCGGGCTTCCTGCAGCTGCTGGGCCAGCTGTCCGTACTGCTCGAGCCGGTCGCGCTCCAGCAGCGACACCTGATGCTGCACCGCGGTGAGCTTCTCCGCCACCGGTGCCAGGGCCCGCAGCACGCTGCCGTCCTGGTTCCGGGACTCGCCAAGGTCCCGGTTCTGGACCGCCAGCAGGCGCCTTTCGGCGTCGGCCGCGGCGAACTGCGCGCTGACCTCGGAGAGCCGGGCCGAGACGGCGTCGAAATCCTGCTCCACAGCCAGGGTGCGGCGCCGGATCAGCAGGAAAACCACGGCGGCGCCGGCGACTGCGCCGACGAGCAGCATAAGCAGGGCAAGAATCAGTGCAAAAGCGTCCATGTCTTCACTTTGGCATGCCCCTGCGACAGTTTCCCGCCGACGCCCTGCCGGCGGCGTAGCAACCGGTGTGGGCCGCAGCGGGTAGAATTACTACTCGTGGCTCTTACTATTGGCATCGTCGGACTGCCCAACGTCGGCAAATCAACTCTTTTCAACGCACTGACCCGCAACCAGGTGCTCGCAGCGAACTACCCGTTCGCCACGATCGAGCCCAACGTCGGTGTGGTCAGCCTGCCCGACCCGCGGCTCGCCAAGCTGGCCGTCGTCTTCGGATCTCAGCGTCTGCTGCCCGCCCCGGTGTCGTTCGTCGACATCGCAGGGATCGTCAAGGGTGCGTCCGAGGGCGAAGGCCTGGGCAACAAATTCCTCGCCAACATCCGCGAAGCCGAGGCCATCGCCCAGGTTGTCCGCGTATTCGATGACCCCGACGTCATCCACGTCGACGGCAAGGTGGATCCCCGCTCGGACATGGAGATCATCAACACCGAGCTGATCCTGGCCGACCTGCAGACCATCGAAAACGCCATTCCCCGGATCGAAAAAGAAGTCAAGATCAAGAAGCGGGACGCCGCCGAGCTTGCTGCCATCAAGTCCGCCCAGGCTGTGCTCGAACGTGGCGACACCATCTTCGCCTCGGTCAAGAGCGACAAGCTGGAGATGGAGCACCTCAGGGAGCTCAGCCTCCTGACTGCCAAGCCCATCATCTACGTCTTCAACGCGGACGAGGGCATTCTGGGCAGCCCGGAGAAACAGGATGAACTGCGCGCCATGGTAGCCCCGGCGGACGCCATCTTCCTCGACGCCAAGCTCGAATCGGACCTCGTCGAACTGGACGAGGAAGAGGCCCGCGAGATGCTGGAGATGAACGGCCAGGACGAATCCGGCCTGGACCAGCTGGCCCGCGTCGGCTTCCACACCCTCGGGCTGCAGACCTACCTCACCGCAGGACCCAAGGAAACCCGGGCGTGGACCATCCACCAGGGTGACACGGCCCCGCAGGCGGCCGGCGTCATCCACTCCGATTTCCAGCGCGGTTTCATCAAGGCCGAGGTCGTCTCCTTCGACGACCTCATCGAAGCCGGGTCCATGGCGGAGGCGAAGTCCCGTGGCAAGGTTCGCATCGAAGGCAAGGAATATGTCATGGCCGACGGCGACGTGGTGGAGTTCCGATTTAACGTTTAGCACCGCTTGGCTGCTTGGATGACGCTTCTCAGATTGTTATCTGAGGAGCGTTTTCCTGTCTGTAGGGAATGTGGCGGCGGTTGTCAGTGGACCGCGATGGTTCGCGAATAACATGTTCTCTCTCCCCACGCCATGAATCCCGCTGCTTCGAGGGAGCGCCTCAGACCATCGAGCGCCCCGGATCGTTTGGTTCCATCTGGACACGAACCTGCGCCTGGCTTCTGGGGTTCTGGCTGAGTCACCAGCAGCTGGAAATCCGCCGCCGCACTGACGAGGTCGGAATTTTCCCCGACTGCGCCGCGCTGGCCGAACAGCATGACGAATGGATCCAGGGCCGGCATCCGCTGTGGTTCGCGCCGTACGGCTTCGACCAATTGACCCGGCCTGCGCGTCCCTGGCCTTCGTCTTCACCGCTTAACCCGGGAATTTACATGCAAGCTGGGCTGCTCAATGATTTTCAGTTCCCGGCCTGTGGCTGCGACGCGTGCGACTCCACTTGGGCTGCGGAGGCCAGCGAACTGGAGCAGCTGGTGCAGGCGCCGCAAGGTGTCGCCGCCTGCTGTGAACGTCCGGGCGCCTGTCTGTCGCTCCGAGTCCCATAAGAACTTAGGTTCGAATACGCAGCCCCTTGCCAGCCGGAAGCCGAAGCCCCGCTCTCGGTCGAAATGATGCCGACGGGTGTGGGGGCTATGGAAGAATGGCGGGCTGGTGCGCACTGGAATGGCAGTCGAGGAACACCCACGCATGGTCGCCCCGCCAACTTCACTGAAGAACAGGATCCAGATGACGTCACGTGAGGCTGCCGAGCAGGAGCTGAGGCGCACGCAACGCCGACAAAGAATCGCGCTCAGGAGGCGACGACGAAAAATCCTCAACCCGGCGATCACGCTATTCTGCGTTGTCTGCATCGTGGCGACATGCGCGGGAGTCATCGGCAGTGAGCTGGGTGAACCGAAGAGGGATGCCAGAATCGCTGAGTTCGTGGAAGCCCAGGGCGGCGAGGTGACCAAGATCGTCCATCCGGGTCCCAGGGGTCGCGGCAACGGATACGTCGATGTCGTATTCGACGGCGAGCAAAGTCGATGCACCTACGACCTGCTCGATCAGACACCGCGCTCGCTGAAGTGCGACCCCGCCGTCAACCGCTAGTTCCATCATCAGAGCCAGAGAGCAGGTAGCAAGTGAGCGACGCTCAGCAAAAATCAACGCGGGCGAGCTCGAAGGGTGATGAGAAATCGCCTGTCGACAAGGTGATGTACGCGCTGTCCATTGCGTCCCTCTGCGCGCTGGCAGCCAGCGTCGTATTCGTGATCTGGAACGGCGCTGAACAAAACCGGCAGGACGACAGGGCCTACGTTCAGGCCATCGAGGAAATGTACGGCGGCGTGGACGTCGAGAAGCTCATCGACGAGGGCCAGGTGAGGTTGACCAGCCAGTCCGCCGAGGATGGCCTCGATCACTGTTTCGGCCCTGAGGAATGTCGAGTTGTCGCGGACAGCGTCGAATCGCCGGACGCCCTGCTCTGCTTCGACCGTGACCGCTACCGGGAAATCGTCGAGTTCGTGGAATCAGAGGGCGGCAAGATCATCGGGCGCGACATGGAGGAGGACACTCTGGCCGTCGTCTTCAAGGATCATGGTCCGTTCGGTAGGAGCTGCACCAGACCGGAGCTGAACGACACCGAACTGCACTGCGCTCTCTAGCCCCCAACGGAGAATCGGGATAGTCATGACTTCACCCGAAGGCCCACCGTCAGATGCGAAGCGTGAATAGCGACGACAAAGGGATTGCTCCAGTGGTTTTGAGGCACCCCGCGTCTGCGTGTGGCGGCGCGATCTCTGCGCGAGTGTAGTCCACCGCTTCTCCCGCCAAGCAATGTCGTCGCAGTTCTGCTGCCGAATGGAATTCTTCACGAGTTCCCGCACGGGCTGCCGCCGCGGATTCCATCCGCCACCCCGCCGCCGTCGTTCGCGACGAGGGTGCGGAAGTGGTCGGTATCGCTCGGCCCGTCTATTGCGAGCTGTTCTCGATCAGCGTCGGAAGCGTTCTCGGCGGTGCGCGCTCGCAGCAGGACGACGCCCGCGACCCCATGTGCGTGGCGAGCGGACAAATCGGCGAGGAAAACCCTCGCTGCACGGCTGCGCCGGCGTTCCGAACGAAGACTTCGCGCCGAGACGGTGACTGTCGATATAATGGAGGATAATATCAGTTATATGAGAACAGAGGCACCGCTCCTCGCTCCGATCTTCCGGTCGGACGGACAAGCGCGCCTGCTCTCCACCTTGTTGCTCACCGGCGACGAACTGAGCGTCACCGATCTGGCCAATCGGGCCAGCCTGGCCTACCCGACCGCGCACCGCGAGGTCGCGCGGCTGGCGGACGCAGGCATCCTGAGCGAGAGATATGTGGGCCGCACGAGGCTCATCCGCGCCAACGACGAGAGCCCGCTGGTGGACCCCTTGCGCAAGATCCTCATGGTCGCGACCGGCCCCGTGGTGATCCTGGCCGAGGAGTTCTCCCGTATCGATGGGATCGAGTCAGCGTTCCTCTATGGCTCTTTCGCCGCGCGGATGCGAGGAGAAACCGGTCCGGCACCGCACGACATCGACGTCATGGTGCTCGGTGAGCCCAATGTGGAAGCGGTGTACGAGGCGTGCGCCCGGACCGAGGCCGCGGTGCACCGTCCCGTGAACCCGACGATCCTCACTCCTGAGGAGTTCGCCGCGCCCTCCGTCTTCCTCGACAACGTGCGCCGCGGCTCGGTGGCCGCCGTGATCGGGGAACTGCCGTGGCGCTGAATCCGCTCACCCGCGTCCAGCAGGCGACGGTTCTCGCGTTGGTCGAGGCGCGAAGTCTCGATGTCGTGCCCGCGGACTTCGCGCGTGCGACCTCGTTTCTTCGTCAGGCCGAAGAACGCCTGAACCAATTGCCGCGGCGCGAGAGTTCGACCGTCTGCGACGTGCTCGCAACCAAGGCCGCTACGAGGCGAAGCCGGTGGGTGCCGCAGCGACGGAGAAGGCCGAGCAGGTCGCCCGAACGCTGTTCGACGCCGTCCTCGCCAGAGGGATCTCGCCGTGACCCAGCAGTCCGCAAACAATCCGTGGAGTGAAGGCGGCGCCGACAGCCCCCATGGGCTCAACTGCGGTGAACGCCTGAATCAGCGGCATCCCGCTTCTTCACAGACACTTTTCGGCTACGTAACGTGGTGGTGGAGTTCCGCTTCAACGTCTCTAGCCACTGGATTTTGAGACGGCCCCATCTGCTTCCGCATATGGGGCCGTCTCTGTTGGTGCGATGGGAGCATCCGTGAGCGCGTGAAGCTTGCCTCACTGCCCGGGGAATACCGCAGCCGTCCAACCTCAGCGAACCGACTCGCGCTAGGCTACCTGCCGCACGTGATTTAGGATCTGCCCATGACGAATCTTCAGGGTGCGGTTGTTCTGGTAGTCGGCGCCACCGGCGGGCTCGGCTCGCGGATCGCCGATCAGCTGGAGAGTAACGGCGCCATTGTTGCCCGGTCGTCAAAGTCTGCTGGGCACGATCTACGTGCACCCTCTGTGGTTCGGGAGGTGCTGGATGCCACGAATGCGCAGCACGGACGTCTCGACGGGCTAGTGGTTGCGTCCGGGGTCGTCGCCTTCGGCGCCGCTTCAGACCTTGAACCCGCCACGGTGGACGAACTGTTCGCTGTGAACACGACCAGTGCGATCCAGCTCATTACCCTGAGCCAGCCCTACCTCGCGGCCTCGGCACGTGAGGGCCGGGAGCCCTTCGTGGTCACACTGAGCGGCGTTGTCGCTGAGACACCCGTCGCCGGTCTGGCAGCATACTCGGCGTCGAAAGCTGGGCTCGCGGCCTTCGTTGTCGCAGCGGCGCGCGAGTATCGCCGCGCGGGCATCCGACTCGTGGACGCCCGCCCAGGCCACACTGGCACCGCGCTGTCCGAGCATCCGATCGCCGGGTCCGCGCCGCGATTCGGAGCGGGGCTGGATCCAGACCTGGTTGCAGCGCGGATTATCACCGCGATCGTCGATGGCGAGAAGGATCTGCCCAGCACCGCCTTCTAGGCTCGGCGGAGCTGATGAAACTGAGCGCTGTCTGCGAAAGGCCAGGCTCGAGAGTGCGAGCCTGGCCTTTCGAATACAGCGCTAACGAGTCGGATGGATTCCGAAGTGGGTTCATTGCTGACGGCCGGGGCATCGAATCCACCTTGCTCCTGCTCGGAACCGACCCGAGGCGTCAGAAGTTCCTTGCATGCCGCATGGGTGTCAGTCACAGTGCCTGAGTAGATCGTGCTGTCAGCAGAGTTCAGGTCCACCGTGGACACCGCCTCGCAGCGGTGATGCACGGTGCCGCGACCGCGCGGAGGCGATCTTGGCTGCCGTGGATGCGGCTTGCCCTGCCCTACCCTTATATCCATGGGGGGTATTGCTGTGCCGAAGAAAATTGACCAGTGGGACGTGCGGGTCCTTTACGCCGGGATGATTGCCCTGATGCTGGCGGCGTTCGTGTGGTTCGCCGGCGACCGTCTCCTTGAGGCATCAGTGTTCCTTTCGGTAGGGGCGGTCTACGCATTTGTCGTGGTTCGCGTCGTCTCACGATCATTCCGGGCGTTCACGGTGATGCTCTGGACGTTCCTCCTGAACTACTGGACGTTGATCTCGCTCGACGTCAGTGGTGCTTTGGACATCCCCGCGGCAGGGCCGTGGTCCATAGGGTTCATCGTCGGCGGAATCGCCGGCGGATACGTCCGGTCGGGACCGGGTGCCGGGTCAGAGGGCACGCAAACCCGCCCGCGCCGGCCCGACGCCGACGGCAAGTTCTCCGGCGGGTGGCGCCTGGCACTGATCAATGGAGTGTGCGCGCTGGTGCTGTTCGGCATCGGAACAGCCCAATTGGTCCTCCTGTCACCGACGGCGCCTGCTGTTGCAGTGCTTGTTGTCGCTGTTATCGCAGGCTGGGCGTTGTTCCGCTTCACGCTGCCGCTGCAAATTAGAAACGGCCTCCTTATCCCTGGCCTACCCGTTGTGTGGTTTGCCTTGGCGTTCGCGGGTGGTGCCACCGACCAGATGGCTCTTCCGCATGCGTCGGCTTATGGCGCCCTCGCCGGCATTTTGATAGGCGGACGGTACTGGAGCGGCCCCCGGTTGGGCGAGCCCCGGCCGCCCTTCAACGGCCCGGGACGGCGGCGCCGGCGACGGAAACGTCGGCCGAAGCAGCAGACGCAAACACAGAAGCGCGAAAAACCAGCTGTAGCCGCCGCCCGTGAGAAGCAAGCCAAGGAGCGTTGAATCTAATCTGGCTGTGGCTGATGGACGCGTACTCGGTCGGCGGAGCGTCGCAGGGCTGTTCAATCGGAGAAGCGCGGCGAATAGACTGCCGACGGATCTGAGAGCGGCAGCGAAGAACTGGTCGCGAAGCAACCGCAGAGGTTATTCAGCTGCGCAATGTGGTGGTGTTCCGCTTCAACGTCTAGACCGCGACGATGCGCGAATGCTCCCGGTCCAGGGCGGCCCCTCTATCCTTAGGGTATGAATTCCGGCCCGTGTGTGCGCCTCGTTTTGCCGCATCAGCTCTTCGAACAGCACCTCGAGGCGGCTGGCGACACCGTGTTCGTGCTCATCGAGCATGACCTTCTCTTTCGCCAGTACGCGTTCCATTCCCACAAGCTGGTCCTGCATCGCGCTTCGTTGGCCCGCTTCGCCCGTCGCCTGAGCGAGCATGGCTACGAGGTTGAAGTCCTTAGAAGCGATGCCGGCCATAGCTCCCACGATCAGCTCGCCGAGTTCGTCCGGAACCGCGACCCGGTGCAGGTGACCTGGTTCGACGTGGTCGATGACTGGCTCGAGCAGGATCTGTTCGCGGGGCTCGCCGACGGCGGCTATCAGATGCGCCAGAAAGATGTGCTGGAGACGCCGAACTTCCTCACTGACCGTGAGCAGATCGATGACTGGTTTTCACACAATGTCTCCCGCATGCAGGACTTCTATGTGTGGCAACGCCGCCGACTCAACATTCTTCTCGACGACGGGGGACCCCTCGGCGGGAAGTGGTCCTTCGATGCCGAAAACCGCAAGAAGCTTCCCCGCGGCTACACTCCCCAGGTTGTAGGCCGTTTCGGGCGCCATCCCGTCCTCCAGCGCGAGGGGACCTTCGATATCGACGCGCTGATGGTGGACGCCGACGGGATTGGGGACGACGTGCCTCGCGAGGTCGACCTCGCGATCGCATGGGTCAGTGCGGAGTTCCCGGACGCTCCGGGTGACCCCCACCTGTTCGCCTGGCCCACGAGCGGCGACGAAGCCCGTGCGCATCTGCAGGAGTTCGTACGCGAACGCCTGAACGAGTTCGGGCCCTACGAGGACGCGATCTCCACAAAGCATCCGTTCATCGCCCACGGCCTGCTGACCGCCGCGCTGAACATCGGACTGCTGGACCCGGGGGACGTCGTACAGGCGGTCCTCGACGGTGCCGATCACAACACCCCGCTCGCCTCCATAGAGGGGTTTGTGCGGCAGGTAATCGGCTGGCGGGAATACATGCGCGCCACCTACCGGACAAGCGGCCGCCGGATGCGTACCTCCAACCGGCTCGACCACCAGAACGCACTCGGGGACGGCTGGTGGGACGCCACCACCGGATTGGCGCCCGTGGACATGGTCATCTCCCGCGTTCTCGCCACCGGGTATGCCCACCACATCGAGCGGCTGATGGTGCTCGGCAACGCAATGTCCCTGCTGCGGATCCATCCCGACCGGGTCTACGAATGGTTCATGGAGCTGTTCATCGACGCGTACGACTGGGTGATGGTCCCCAATGTCTACGCGATGAGCCAGTTCGCTGCGGGGGAGGGGATCACCACCAAGCCCTATGTGTCGGGCAGCAACTACCTGCGGAAGATGTCAGACCTGCCTGCGGGAGAGTGGATGCCTGATTGGGATGGTCTGTACTGGACGTTCATCGAGGATCACCGCGCGGTCCTGGGCGCAAACCCGCGCATGCGGATGGTCCTCGCCCTGCTTGACAAAATGGACCCGGACACCCGGAACGGCCACCGACGCCGCGCTAGGGCGCTTCTCGACGCCGGGCACGAAACGTCGCTGCTCAAAACGACACTGCTGACTGATTGATGATCTCCTCAAGTAATTGAGGATTAACTCGCGAAGCCCCGATGGAAGCTTCGAGGCTTCTCCTGTGCCCGGGAACATTAGCGCCGACCGTGCGGAACGTCAATAGCACGAGAAAAATTCGTCCGGTGAACCGGTGCCCAATGTTGCAGCTCTGTAACGAACTTTACAGCCGGTCAACTTTCGACGCCCGGCACTGAATTTCGGGCTTACGCTACATCCCATGTGAGACGCACCACACTGCCGCTAGGGAGTGTGGACGTCTGCCCGGTGCCTACGGCCTCGGTCTCAACCACACCACAGAAACAAGGAGGCGGAATGCGCTTCGGTCGTATTTCCAAAGCAGTGGGCGTGGCAGCAGCAGCTGCTCTCGCCCTCAGCGCCTGCGCAAGCAACAGCGGCGGGACAACCCCGACCACTGCTGCGGCAGCAAGCAAATCAGGGGGATCTGCAACGGTCGTGGAGGTGAACGCGTTCAACACGTTCAACCCCAACACCGCTGATGGCAACACCGACATCAACTCGAAGATCAGCTACGCCACCCACTCGGGCTTCTTCCACATCGACAACAAACTGAACGTTGTCCGCAACGAGAAGTTCGGCAAGATGGAAAAGGTCTCGGACGACCCGCTGACGGTGAAGTACACCATCAACGAAGGCGTGAAGTGGTCGGACGGCACTCCCGTGACCGCAGCCGACCTCGTCCTGCAGTGGGCCGCTTTCTCCGGCTACTACAACGATGCCGACGCAGAGGCAAAGACCGGGACGTCCTACTTCTCCTACGCCGGTGACCCCACGGGCATCGCCCTGACGGACTTCCCGGAACTCGGCGAAGACGGCCGGTCCATGACCCTGAAGTACTCCAAGCCGTTTGCTGACTGGGAAATCGCCATTGGCGGCCCCGGTGTTGACATCCCGGCCCACGTCCTGGCCAAGAAGGCGGGCCTGACGGATGCCAAGGCATTCGTGGACCTGGTCAAGGAAATGCCGCGCGGCGACGCCACAGCACCCCAGCCGGCCAACACCCAGCTGCAGGCCATGGCGGAGATGTGGAACACCGGCTTCGACTCCAAGACCCTGCCGGCTGACCCGGACCTGTACCTCTCCAACGGCCCCTACATTGTCAAGGGCGTCAACCAGGACCAGTCCCTGACCATGGTCAAGAACAAGGATTACAACTGGGGTCCGGAAGCCAAACTGGACGAAATCACCGTCCGCTACATCGGTTCCGCTCCTGCCCAGGTGCAGGCGCTTAAGAACGGCGAAGCCGACATCATCGCACCCCAGGCTTCGGCTGACACGGTGGAGCAGCTCAAGGCCCTCGAAAGCCAGGGCGTCACCGTCGAGGTCGGAAACCAGCTTTCCTACGACCACATCGACCTCAACTTCAGCGGCGTCTTTGCCGAGAAGAATGTCCGCGAAGCGTTCATGAAGAGCGTCCCGCGCAAGGACATCGTCGACAAGATCGTCAAGAAGCTGGACCCCGAGGCTAAGCCGCTTGACTCGCAGCTGTTCGTGCCGGACCAGGCCCTCTACGCCGACTCCGCCAAGGCAAACGGATCCTCCGCCTACCAGGATGTCGACATCGAAGGTGCAAAGTCGCTCCTCGCCGGTGCCACGCCTGAAGTCCGCATCATGTACAACAAGGACAACCCCAACCGTGCGGACATGTTCGCCCTGATCAGCGAGTCGGCCACCAAGGCAGGCTTCAAGATCGTCGACGGCGGCCTCGGCAAGTCGGACTGGGGCAAGGCCCTCGGCGACGGCAGCTACGATGCCACCATCTTCGGCTGGATCAACTCGGGTGTTGGCGTCTCCGGCGTTCCGCAGATCTTCAAGACGGGCAACGACTCCAACTTCAACCAGTTCAGCGATCCGGAAGCCGACAAGCTCATGGACGAACTGATTGTCACCACCGACAAGGGCAAGCAGGATGAGCTGATCAAGCAGGTCGACCAGAAGATCTGGGCCTCGGCCTACGGCCTGCCGCTGTTCCAGTCAGTTGGCGTGGACGCGTATAGCGACCGCATCACCGGCGTGAAGTACATGCCGAACCAGACCGGCGTATGGTGGAACTTCTGGGAGTGGGCACAGAAGTAGCCGACGACCGCAAGTGACACTTGCTAGCTAAAGGCGTCGGGACCGGGCAATATGGTCCCGGCGCCTTTCTAGCGACACCCCCTAACGATGGCGGGCCCCGCCCCACCATCCGCGGGGAAAAAAGCCAAACTCTGCAACCGGACCGGGCAACCCCCGGCCCCGAATACCGAGGTTCTATCCCATGGTGACCTACATAGTCCGGCGGCTCATCACTGCCGCCCTCATACTTCTCGGCGCATCCTTCCTGGTGTATCTCCTGACAGCGGCGTCAGGCGATCCTCTGGAGGAATTCCGCGCCAGCAGCGCCCCCAACAAAGAACAGCTCATGGACGCACGCACTGAGCTGCTCCAACTGGACACACCGGCCCCCATCCGGTATTTTCACTGGCTCGGCGGCGCGGCACAGTGCCTCATCCCGTTCGCCAACTCCTGCGATCTGGGCAAGAACATCGCGGGCCAGCCCATCACCGATGCCCTGGGACACGCACTGGTCCAGACCCTGACCCTGGTCACCGGGGCCACCGTGCTGGCGATTCTGATCGGCATCACGCTCGGCATCATCACCGCCCTGCGCCAGTACAGCACGCTGGACTACGGCGTGACCTTCATGGCCTTCCTGTTCTTCTCCCTCCCGATCTTCTGGGTCGCGGTGCTCCTGAAGGAGTACGGCGCCATCGGGTTCAACAATTTCCTTCGGAATCCCGAGATACCCATACCGGCAGCCCTCGCCATCGGCGCCGTCCTCGGCGTCCTGACGGCCGTCACCGTCGGCGGCGAGATGAAACGCCGGCTGCTCATCGGCGGCGTCGCCTTCCTGTTCGCTGCCGCCGTGCTGATGTATTTCTCCGCCACCGAGTGGTTCAAGACCCCGGGGCTGGGCCCGGTGGTCATCGCGATTGCCGGCGTCGGCATCGCGTTCGCCGTAACCCTGCTCTCGGCCGGGCTCAAGAACCGCAAGGCGCTGCAGTCGGCGCTGATCGCCGTCGGTGTCGGACTGGTGGTCTACTTCGTCATCCAGCCGCTGCTCAACGACGCAACCGTCCTGATGATCGTGCTCCTCGCGGTCGCCGCGGTCCTTGTCGGGCTGGGCATCGGATTCCTGATGGGCGGCTACGACCGCGGGCAGTCCATGCGGGCCGCCGCGCTCACCTCGTTCCTGGTCGGATTCCTGATCCTGCTGGACCGCTACATGCAGGCGTGGCCCACGTACTTCAACAACAGCCGGGTACGGGGCCGCCCCATCGCCACCATCGGCGCCAGCACCCCGAACATCGAGGGCGATTTCTGGATCCTGAGCCTGGACTCCTTCACGCACCTGATCCTGCCGACCATGGCGCTGATCCTGATTTCGCTGGCCGGCTACACACGCTTCACCCGGGCCTCGATGCTGGAAATCATGAACATGGACTACATCCGGACCGCCCGGGCCAAGGGCCTGTCCGAACGGACCGTCGTCATGCGCCATGCCTTCCGCAACGCGCTGATCCCGATCGCCACCATCGTGGCCTTCGACATCGGCGGGCTGATCGGCGGCGCCGTCATCACCGAAACGGTCTTCTCGGTCCGGGGGATGGGCTACCTGTTCCTGGACGGCATCTCTCACGTCGATCCCAACCCCGTGATGGGCGTCTTCATCTGTGTCGCCATCACAGCCATGGTTTTCAACCTCATTGCGGACCTTGCGTACTCCGCACTTGATCCGCGCGTAAGGGTAAAAGCATGAGCCAGCCAAGTCAGCAGGACGAAATCATGGCCGAAGGGGCCGGACTGCCGCCGGTCGGCATCGAGCCCGTCCTCGAAGCCAAGGGCCTGAGCCAGGGACAGATCGTCCGGAAACGGTTCCTGGGCCACTCCGGCGCCATCATCGGGCTCGTCGTTTTCGCCGTCATCTTTGTCACGGCCTTCACCTCCGTCGGCTACTGGGGCATTCCCGGCTGGTGGAAATACACCCACGACCAGGTCACCCCCCTGGTCAACGAAGGCGTGCCCACCGCCTCGCTGTTGCCGCTGGCCTGGGGCGAACACCCCTTCGGCCAGGACCGGATCGGCCGAGACCTCTTCGCCATGACCATGCGCGGCGCCCAGCAGTCCATCACCGTCATGTTGGTGATCGGCCTGATCGCCGGCCTGGTCGGCGTTGTCGTCGGTGCACTCTCCGGGTACTTCCGCGGCTGGACGGAAGCGGTGCTGATGCGCCTCACCGACGTCATCATCATCATTCCGGGGCTGCTGCTCGCCGCCGTGATGGCGCAGATGGCCGGCCGGCGGGACTCCGGCAGCTGGTTTGCCACCTTTGCCAGCAGCAACGGCATCCTGGCCCTCGGTATCTTCCTCGGCCTGATCACCTGGGTGGGACTCGCCCGGTTGATGCGCGGGGAGTTCCTCTCGCTGCGCGAACGCGAATTCGTCGACGCCGCCCGGATTTCCGGGGCCAGCAACGCCCGGATCATCTTCAAGCACATCCTGCCGAACGCCGTCGGTGTGCTGATCGTCAACGTCACGCTGACGATGTCCGCCGCGATCCTCACCGAAACCGCCCTGAGCTACCTCGGCGTCGGAGTCAAGGCTCCGGACACGTCGCTCGGGCTGCTGATTTCGCAGAACCAGGAAGCTTTTGCCACCCGGCCGTGGCTGTTCTGGTTCCCCGGCCTCTTCATCGTGCTGATCTGCCTGAGCATCAACTTCATTGGTGACGGCCTGCGGGATGCGTTCGATCCGCGGCAGAAGAAGTTCAACGCCAAGAAAGCCAAGGACACCGGGAAGCATCCCCTCGAAGCGACACCCGTCACCGCGTTCGACGGAACCAAGGGCGCATAGATGCCTGCTCCCCGCAGTCCCCGCACGGCTGAGCTACCGGGCGGCGACCGTCCAGTAGCTGGCCGCCAGCAACAGGACGACGACGGCGGCCGCCGCCCAGCGGTAGGTCACTTTCACCGGTGTGGTGGCGGCATCGCCGGCGGCCAGTTCACCGCTTTCCACCAGCTCATGCCAGCGCTCCCGCACCAGCCGGGCTGCCTGGCCGGAATCCGTGGACTTCAGGTCCCCGGGGCGCACGGACTGGCCTGGACCGTAGGTTGTTGCCGGCAGGCCCCGGAGGTCCTCCGGGCGGGCATTGCGCCCGCCCCAGAGGCCTGGCGCCGGTGCGGCCCAGGCCACGTAGCTCCTGCGGGCCGTGACCAGGGTGAGGGCGAAGCGGGTGTCGACATGCACCAGGGCCTCCCAGGGCACCAGGATCGACCGGAACGGGTTCTCCAGGGTGACCCCGCCGTCGTGAACCACAACGGCGGGCATCCAGAACAGTTGCCAGCCCAGGAATGCGACCAGCAGCAGCGGTGCCGTTCCGGCCAGCGCCGCCGGGCCGGCGGTGACCGCCGTGACGGCGATGCCGAGAGCGGCGACCGTCCAGCTCAGCCAGGCGAACCAGGCGTTCGTTCGGGCCTTGAAGATTTCAACGGTACCGGCATGCGGCGCAGAGCTCATGCCCCCAATAATTCAGTATTCCGAGCCGCAGCACTAATCCCCGGTGGACCGGCGGCCCGGGTGGAAGGAAAGCCCCATCATGACTGACTTCATCACCCTCGATCCGGCCGTCACTCCGGCTCCCGGCAAGAGCGAACCCGTGCTGGAGGTCCGCGGCCTCAGCGTCGACTTCGGCGTGGACAAAAAGTGGGTGCCTGCCGCCATCGGCCTGAACTATGAGGTGCGCGCCGGTGAGGTGCTCGCGATCGTGGGGGAGTCCGGCTCGGGCAAGAGCGCCAGCTCGATGGCCCTGCTGGGGCTGCTGCCGAGCAACAGCCGGGTGACCGGGAGTGTCAAGCTTGCCGGAAAGGAGCTGCTGGGTGCGGACGAAGCGAACATCCGCGCCGTCCGCGGCAAGGAAGTGGCCGTGATTTTCCAGGAGCCCATGACCGCACTGAACCCGGTGTACACCGTGGGCGCCCAGATCGTGGAGACCGTCCGGCTGCACGGCGAGGTCTCTCCCGACGAGGCCCGGCTGCGCGCCCTGCGCATGCTCGAGCTTGTGGAACTGCCGGACCCGGAGAAGGCCTTCCGGTCCTACCCCCACCAGCTTTCCGGCGGACAGCGCCAGCGTGCCATGATCGCCCAGTCGCTGTCCTGCGACCCCAAGCTCCTGATTGCCGATGAGCCCACAACGGCCCTCGACGTGACAGTCCAGGCCGAAATCCTGGACCTCATGCGCCACCTGCGGAACAAGCTGGACAGCGCGATTGTCCTGATCACCCACGACATGGGCGTCGTTGCCGACCTGGCGGACCGGATCGCCGTGATGCGCCGTGGCGTGATCGTGGAAACGGGGACCGCCGCCGAGATTTTCCACAACCCCCAGCACGAATACACCAAAGCCCTGCTGGCCGCTGTTCCGCACCTCGGCCAGGGCGGTTCGGATGCCGCCGAGGAGGTGGACGTCACCGCAGCCCTCGCCGCCGCCACCAACGCCGAACTGAGGTCCGTCCCGGAAGAGCAGCTGCTCCGGCGCGAGCGTGAAAACGCCGCGGCCCTGGCAGCCGCGGCGGCCGCCAAGCCGCTGGGAGAGCCGGTGCTGGAGCTGACGGACGTGGCGATCGAGTACCCCAAGCAGGGCCGCGTGCCTGCGTTCCGCGCCGTGGAGGGCGCCAACCTGGTGATCTATCCGGGGCAGGTTGTCGGGCTGGTGGGGGAGTCCGGTTCCGGCAAGACAACCGTCGGCCGCGCCGCCGTCGGGCTGCTGCCGGTTGCGGCCGGCACCATGAAGGTTGTCGGCCAGGACATTTCCGCCGCCAAGAGGAACGGCCGGCAGCTTCACGAGATGCGCCGCCACGTTGGCATGGTGTTCCAGGACCCGTCATCGTCGCTGAACCCGAGGCTTCCGATCGGCGAGAGCATCGGTGAGCCGATGTTCCTGGCCGGGGTGGCGAAAGGCGCGGAGCTGCAGCAACTCATCGAGGCGCTGCTGGACCAGGTGGAGCTCCCACGCAACTACCGCAACCGCTACCCGCACGAGCTTTCCGGCGGGCAGAAGCAACGCGTCGGCATCGCCCGGGCGCTCTCGCTCAAGCCGAAGCTGATGGTCGCCGATGAGCCCACCTCGGCGCTGGACGTGTCCGTGCAGGCCAAGGTGCTCGACCTGTTCCAGAACCTGCAGAAGGAACTCGGGTTTGCCTGCCTCTTCGTCACCCACGACCTCGCCGTCGTCGACGTGCTGGCGGACCGGATCTGCGTGATGCAGCGCGGCCGCATCGTCGAGCAGGGCACCCGGGACCAGATCCTGCGCAATCCGCAGGAGCCCTACACCCAGCGGCTCCTGGCAGCCGTGCCGCTGCCGGATCCGGAAAAACAGCGGGAGCGCCGCGAGTTGCGGGCCCAGTTGCTGGCCTCCGGACCGAGTTAGCCTTGCCGAGGACCGGCGTCTGCCGGTGCAGACCGGCTCCTGTCGCGGCGGAAGCGTGCGCTGCCCTCATCGGTTTGCCGCGGACTCCGCCGGTTCACTGGCCGGGGCCCGGAAGCCGAACCCGTCCAGCCGCCGGGCCAGGAGCACGCCAAGGGCGGCATGCCCCTCGGGACCCATATGCACGCTGTCGGACATCAGCGCCGTGAGGTGATGGCGCGTCAGCCAGTCACCCACACCCACGAAGGGAATCGACTGCCTGGCGGCGACCGTGCCCAGCAGCGCGTCCACCTCGGTGCGGCGCCCGCCGCCGTTGGCGGTACCGCGGGCGAGGGTCCCGACCATGGCCAGCCGGGCCTCGGGGTAGCGCTGCCGGACGCTGGCGATCAGCCGCTCGGCGTTGGCTGAGATCTGCTGGTCGGTGGCGCCGCGGGAGGCGTCGTTTCCGCCGCCTTCAATGACAACGAGGGGCGGCGAGCCGTAGGGGAGCAGCCAGTCGCCGCGCTGCAGGGCGTCGATGTAGTTGCCGGTCGTGCCGTTGGATGTGACAAATCCGGTGCCGCCCCGGCCGCAGAAGTGGACGTTGTAGCCCAGTCGTGCCAGTGCCCTCCGAGGCCAGGAAGAACGGGGTTCCGACTGGGAATCGCCGATCAGCACGGCGGTCCGGGCGATGTCCTCCACGACCACCTCGTTGCGGCCATTGGCAGGATTCCGGTAAATACTGCCCGCCGGCATGCTGCCCGGCGCCGTCGCGCCGACGTCGGCGGTGCGGGTGGGGGTGTCTGAGCAATAATGGGGCATGGACGCCGGAATATCCAGTGATTTTACTCACACCCGTCGCGCCGATTTACCGTCCTGACTGCCCGGCCGGGCTGCCGGGAATGAAGGTTTTTAGGCCAATAAATGCCTTAGCGCTTAGAATGGATGAAGGTGCCCTGTGCCAAAGGGGCGCATCCATCGTGCGTTCCGGTTGGAAATGTCGCGATACAACAGCTGACTTCACCACTGAATCGAGCAATAACGCATGTCTGAAACCACCACCAACACCGCGGTAGCCACTGCATCGCGCAGTGACCTGCGCAACGTCGCGATCGTGGCCCACGTTGACCACGGCAAGACCACCCTGGTCGACGCCATGCTCAAGCAGACCAACTCCTTTGCCGCCCACAACCACCTCGAAGACCGGGTCATGGACTCCGGTGACCTTGAGCGTGAAAAGGGCATCACCATCCTGGCCAAGAACACCACGGTGGCCTACAACGGACCGTCCTCCAAGGGCGAGACCATCACCATCAACGTCATCGACACCCCCGGCCACGCCGACTTCGGTGGCGAGGTCGAGCGCGGCCTGTCCATGGTCGACGGCGTCGTCCTCCTCGTTGACGCCTCTGAGGGCCCGCTGCCCCAGACCCGCTTCGTCCTCCGCAAGGCCCTCGCCGCGCACCTGCCGGTGATCCTCCTGGTCAACAAGACCGACCGTCCTGACGCCCGGATCGAAGAAGTTGTGCACGAGTCCATGGACCTGCTCCTGGGCCTGGCCTCCGACCTCGCCGACGAAGTTCCGGACCTCGACCTGGACAAGATCCTCAACGTCCCGGTCGTCTACGCCGCCGCCAAGGTCGGCCGTGCGTCCCTCGAGCAGCCCGCCGACGGTTCCGCTCCCGAGAACGAGGACCTCGAGCCGCTGTTCCAGGCCATCATCGAGCACATCCCGGCGCCGACCTACAACCCGAACGGTGTCCTCCAGGCGCACGTCACCAACCTGGACGCCTCCCCGTTCCTCGGCCGCCTGGCGCTGCTGCGTATCTACAACGGCACCCTGCGTAAGGGCCAGACCGTTGCCTGGGCGCGCGCCAACGGCGAACTGAAGAACGTCAAGATCACCGAACTGCTGGCCACCAAGGCGCTGGACCGCGTCCCGACCGAGTCCGCCGGCCCCGGCGAGATCGTCGCCGTCGCCGGCATCGAGGAAATCACCATCGGTGAGACCCTGACCGATGTTGACAACCCGCAGCCGCTGCCGCTGATCACCGTTGACGATCCGGCCATCTCCATGACCATCGGTATCAACACCTCGCCGCTGGCCGGCCGGGTCAAGGGTGCCAAGGTCACGGCCCGCCAGGTCAAGGACCGCCTGGACAAGGAACTGATCGGTAACGTCTCCATCAAGGTGCTCCCGACCGAGCGCCCGGATGCCTGGGAAGTCCAGGGACGTGGCGAGCTCGCGCTGGCCATCCTGGTCGAGCAGATGCGCCGCGAAGGCTTCGAGCTGACCGTAGGCAAGCCGCAGGTTGTCACCAGGCTCGTCGACGGCAAGGTTCACGAGCCGATGGAGCACATGACCATCGACGTGCCGGAAGAGTACCTCGGCGCCGTCACGCAGCTCATGGCCGCCCGCAAGGGCCGCATGACCAACATGGCGAACCACGGCACCGGCTGGTGCCGCATGGAGTTCATCGTTCCGGCGCGTGGCCTGATCGGTTTCCGCACCAAGTTCCTCACGGACACCCGCGGCGCCGGCATCGCAGCCTCCATCTCCGAGGGCTACGAGCCCTGGGCCGGCCCGATCGAGTACCGCACCAACGGTTCGATGATCGCCGACCGCGCCGGTGTTGTGACGCCGTTCGCCATGATCAACCTGCAGGAACGCGGATCCTTCTTCGTCCGCCCCACCTCCGAGGTTTACGAGGGCCAGATCGTCGGCGAGAACTCCCGCGCCGACGACATGGACGTCAACATCACCAAGGAAAAGAAGCTCACCAACATGCGTGCCGCTTCCTCCGACACCTTCGAGAACCTGACGCCCCCGCGCGACTTGACCCTCGAAGAGTCGCTCGAATTCGCCCGCGAAGACGAGTGCGTTGAGGTCACCCCGGAATCCATCCGAATCCGGAAGCTCATCCTGGACGTCAACCAGCGCGCCAAGTCCAACCGGGCCCGCGCGAAGGTTTAGTTTCCGCGTTCTGCGCTGAAACAACGGATCGTTTGTGAATAAGAGAGCTGCCGGTACGGCAGGCGGTATTGCCGCCGCTGTGCCGGCAGCTCTTTTTGCTGCCCTCGCAGGCACGATGCTGCACCGGCAGGACATCCTCGTCGCAGGCGTTGAGGTGCCGTGGGGTGCCGCCGCCGCGCTGGTGCTGTTGGGCGCCGTCGAGCTGTGGCTCGGCGCCGCGTTCCTTTCCGCGCTCCCGACGGCGGTCTGCGGCGCGCTCTGCTATGCGCTGGCGGGCTGGTGGTCCACCCTGGCGAGCGGAAAGCGCCTGATCATCGGCGACCTGGCCGGTAACCTTTGGATCTACGGCATCGTGGTGGTCACCATAGGCATGCTGGCCTGGGGCGGGCGCTACCGGCCGGCCAGGGCGTAGGCACACAGCCTCCGCCCCCGCCCTCAGAGCCATCTCCCCGCCTCGAGGGACATGCCCATTTTTCGCCCTCCGCCCCGGGGGACATGCCCATTTTTCGCGGCCAGGGGTGGGCATAGCAGCACTATGTCCATCTGCTGCACGCGCCTCGGGACATGCCCCATCTTCGCTCCGCCCGCATGCGGGGACATGTCCATTCCCCGCATGCGGTCCGCGGACATGCCCACCGCTGACCAGGGACGTGCACCATCCCGGACGCGGAACATGTCCCCTCCCGGCCCGGTCCGCGAAGCATGCCCTTTTTGCACATAGCGGGACCCGGCCCTGTTCCGGCCCGGGGATTCCGCGCCACGCTGTCCGCATGGTCAATGTCACGGAAATACTCTCGAACTACGACGGCGTCGCCCGCGCCAAACACCTCGCTGCCGCGGGTGTCTCGGACTTCCAGCTCAAGGCTGCCCTGGCCCGAGGCGCCGTCTCCCGGGTGGCCCGCGGCGTGTACGCTGTCCGCGGCGCCGACGCCCAGCTCATCGCCATCCGGTCTCTTCCGGCCGAGCCCGCCTGCGTCACAGCTGCGCAATTCCAGGGACTCTGGGTGCTCGAACCGCCCCGGCAACCTCATATAGCGATCGCCCACAGCCGCCCCTATCCGGGGTTCATTTGCCACCGTTCCGTCGCGCCGCCCACCCTGCTGGACACCGTTGTTCAAAGCCTGCGATGCCTGCCGGAACTCGACGGCCTTGTCATTGCCGAATCCGCCGTCGTCGTCAAAGGCTTAGGCCTCTCGGGGCTGCGGCAGCGGCTGGCCGGGCGCAACGACGCGAGGGAGCGCCGGCTGGTGGACAGGATCGTCCCGCAGTCGCAGTCCATCATGGAGTGCGTGGCCCGGTACTGGCTGCGGCGCGCCGGGTTCCATGTGGAGTCCCAGGTCAACATCCCTGGGATGGGCCACCTTGATCTCATGGTCGACGGCCGGCTCGGCGTTGAGACTGACGGGGCGGCCTTCCACATGGACCGGACAAGCTTCGAGGAGGACCGGCGCCGCTGGAACGTCACAACCCGGCTCGGCATCCCGACGCTTGTGGTCAGCTACCCCCTGCTCCTGAACCGGCCCGATGAGTTCATCGCGATGGTCCGCGAAGCGCTCAACAGCATCTCCGCTGCGGCCTAGCACTGGACATGTCCTCCGGGGCCGCGGTTCACGCTCTGCACCAGTCCAGCGTTCACCGCTGCGGCTGGACATGTCCTCCGTTCGCCGACCGGACAGCGGGGGCATGTCCAGCGGGTACGGCCGCGAATGGACATAGTGGCTATATGTCCATTGGCGGAGGCCAGGGGAGGGCATGTCCACCGGGAGGGGGAGGGGCGCGGCGGGGCGGCGGGGGCGGGACCTGCTTGGCGGCCACCACCAGCGGAAGCGGGATCACGACCTCGGAGCGCCGGGTGCGGATGGTGCAGCTCTCCCCGGTGCGAGCCACCAGCTCGCCCAGGGCGTCCGTCAGCCCGCCCTCAATCCGGTACCTGACCACCACCCGGGTGCCGGGATCGGCGGCGGCCAGGAACTCTTGGGGCGACGGCTTCGAGGAACTCACCCGTTCATCCTAGGTCCGTCATACCAGGTCGGTTGGATTCCTGCGTGCGGACCCGTGTGACGCCCCGCTAGGTTCGCGGGAACCGGCCGGGAGATAATAGGCTCAGAAGTCAGCAGTCCGGCGCTCAGGCCGGGGGCAGTTATCCGGCACTCGCCGGAACCAGAGTGGAGAGGCCAGGGACGTGACGTACGTAATCGCGCAGCCGTGTGTAGATGTCAAGGACAAGGCATGTATTGAAGAGTGCCCCGTCGATTGCATCTATGAGGGTGAGCGTTCCCTGTACATCCACCCCGACGAGTGCGTGGACTGCGGGGCCTGCGAGCCTGTCTGCCCCGTCGAGGCCATCTACTACGAGGATGACACCCCCGAGGAATGGGCCGATTACTACAAGGCCAACGTGGAGTTCTTCGATGACCTGGGGTCCCCGGGCGGGGCCGCGAAGGTCGGCAACACCCACACCGACCACCCGATGATTGCCGCCCTGCCCCCGCAGAACCAAGAGAACTAGGGCGGGGCACCGGTGACTTCTGCGCTGCGCAGCTTCGGCCTGAGCCTGCCCGACTACCCGTGGGAGGCCCTGGCGCCGTACATCGCCCGGGCTGGAAAACACCCCGGCGGAGTCGCGAACCTGTCCATCGGCACACCGGTGGACGCCACCCCCGCTGTGGTGCAGGAGGCCCTGCGCGCAGCGGCCAACGCCCCCGGCTACCCTACGGTCCACGGCACGGCCGGGCTCCGGGAAGCCATCGCGGCGTGGTTTGAGCGCCGCCGCGGTGTGCCCGGGCTGGATCCGCAGGACATCATGCCCACCGTGGGCTCCAAGGAACTCGTGGCCTGGCTCCCGTTCCTGCTCGGCCTCAAACCGGGCGACGTCGTCGTCCGCCCGACGGTCGCCTACCCCACCTACGACATCGGTGCCACGTTCGCCGGTGCCGGCCACGTCGCCGCGGACGACCTGGACGAGCTCGACGCCGGCACCCGCGCCCGGGTGCGCCTGGTCTGGGTCAACTCCCCGGCAAACCCCACCGGCAGCGTGCGCGACGCCGAATCCCTGCGCCGGATCGTCCGGCAGGCCCGCGAAATCGGCGCCGTCGTGGCCTCCGACGAGTGCTACGCCGAACTCGGCTGGGGCGAATGGGACGTCCAGCGCGGCGGCTCCCCGGTGCCCAGCATCCTGGACCCGCTGGTCGCGGAGGGCTCACATGAGGGCCTCCTGGCCGTGTACTCGCTCAGCAAACAGTCCAACCTGGCCGGTTACCGCGCCGCCTTCGTGGCCGGTGACCCCGCCATCATGGCGAACCTGGTCAACAGCCGCAAACACGCGGGCATGATCGTTCCGTACCCGGTCCAGGAAGCCATGCGGGTGGCCCTCGGCGATGACGCCCATGTCCAGGCGCAGAAGGACCTGTACCGCGGACGCCGGGAACGGATCATGCCGGCCCTGGAGCGCTTCGGACTGACCATCCACGAATCCCGGGCCGGACTCTACCTCTGGGCCACCGCGGGCGAGCCAACCTGGGACACGGTCGGCCGGCTGGCGGACCGCGGGATCGTCGTCGGCCCGGGCGTGTTCTACGGCGACGCGGGCAACGGATTTATCCGCGTCGCGCTCACGGCCAGCGATGAACGTATCGACGCAGCCGCCTCCCGACTGGCCTCAGGCGCGTAACAAAGCTGTGACACACGCCATAACAGGTGCGTTTGGGTAGTACCGGGCGGCCTTGGATTAGTGCCACTAGGAAACTGGCGGTAGTTTTTAACTGACTATCAATGGTGGCTTTCCACAAGAAGGCAGCGCAGCCGTTGGAATCCGTGGCTAAAACAGGTTCCGTGGGCAGCTTCACCAGAAGTTGGACCAGCTTTCTACAGAGGCCCCGATGCCTCAGAGGAGACTCCATGACTGAGACCACCAGCGCAACCCTGCGCCATGCCGGCGGGGAGCTCATACTCCCGCGCATCCAGGTTGTAGAAGGAAACGAAGGTTACGACGTTTCCAAGCTGCTGAACCAGACCGGTGCCGTTGCCTTTGACCCCGGCTTTATGAACACCGCAGCAACCACCTCCGCCATTACCTACATCGACGGCGACGCCGGGATCCTGCGCTACCGCGGCTACCCGATCGAGCAGCTCGCCCAGCACTCGAGCTTCCTGGAAGTCTCCTACCTGCTGATCTATGGCAACCTGCCGACCGCCACGGAGCTGGAAGCGTTCGACCAGCGGATCCGGCACCACACCCTGCTGCACGAAGAGCTCAAGGGCTTCTTCAGCGGCTTCCCGCGCGACGCCCACCCGATGCCGGTGCTGTCCTCGGCCGTATCCGCGCTGTCCACGTTCTACCAGGACTCGCTGGATCCGTTCAACGCCGAGCAGGTGGAAGTCTCCACCTACCGGCTGCTGGCCAAGATGCCGGTCATCGCCGCGTACGCCCTGAAGAAGAGCATCGGCCAGCCCATGCTCTACCCGGACAACTCCCACAACCTCGTGGAGAACTTCCTGCGCCTGAGCTTCGGGCTTCCGGCCGAGCAGTACGAGGTGGACCCGGTCGTCGCCAAGGCGCTGGACCTGCTCCTCATCCTGCACGCCGACCACGAGCAGAACTGCTCGACCTCCACGGTCCGGCTGGTTGGCTCCTCCAACGCGAACCTCTTCGCCTCCGTGTCCGCCGGCATCAACGCCCTCTTCGGCCCCGCCCACGGCGGCGCCAACGAGGCCGTGCTGAAGATGCTGCGCCAGATCCAGGCCGACGGCACCAAGCCCGAGGACTACATGGAGAAGGTCAAGAACAAGGAGGACGGCGTCCGGCTCATGGGCTTCGGACACCGTGTCTACAAGAATTACGACCCGCGCGCCAAGATCGTCAAGGCCACGGCCCACGAGATCCTCACGAAGCTCGGCGGCAACGACGAACTCCTGGAAATCGCTTTGCGCCTCGAAGAGAAGGCCCTGAATGATGACTACTTCATCCAGCGCAAGCTCTACCCGAACGTGGACTTCTACACCGGCCTGATCTACAAGGCCATGGGCTTCCCGGAGAAGATGTTCACCGTGCTCTTCGCGATCGGCCGCCTTCCGGGCTGGATCGCGCAGTGGCGCGAGATGATCAACGACCCCAACACCAAGATCGGGCGCCCGCGGCAGCTCTACATCGGCGAGCCGGAGCGCAACTACCCCTCCGTGTAGTCCCCGCAGCAAACAAAAGCAGCAATAAGAGTGCGACGCCGGCCGCTCACCCCACGGGGTGCGCGGCCGGCTTTGTTTGCACCTGGGGCCCGCTTCCGGACAGGCAGCCTGTCCATCCTGCGCGGCCGGGGACTGCCCGCCGGTGTGGCCCGGCGCCCTGCGGGCACATCCGTGCTAAAAAGACTCATGCCCAAATTTGTCGACGCCGCTGTGCGGCGCCAGGAAGTGGTCCAAGCGGTCTTCCGGATCATCGCAGCAGACGGACTCGAAAGGGCGTCGCTCCGCGAAGTCGCGGATGAGGCGGAACTGGCGGTCGGATCGGTCCGGCACTACTTCGCCAGCAGCGACGAGCTCCTGGCCCACTCCTTTGGGGTGGTCGTGGACCGGATCGTCCGCCGGCTGACGGCAGCCGATGAGCGCCTCGCGGAGGCGCAGCCCGGTACCCGGGAGCACCACGAGGGTGTGTTAACCGTGCTGGGTGAATTTCTTCCGCTGGATGAGGAGCGCGCCGTCGACGCCTGCGTCTGGATGGCGTTCAAGGCCGCGGCCAGGACCAAGCCGTTCCTCGCCCCGGAAGCAGACCGTAGCCACCGCGCCGTGGCCGCAATCGTCGGGCGGCTCGTGATGGAGCTGTCCTCCGCGGCCGGGCCCGACTCCGCAGGCACCGACGCGGCAGGCACCGACGCGGCAGGCACCGACGCGGCAGGGGAGCAGCAGCGTCTGGTCACCGAGGCGGAGCGGCTGCTGGCCACCCTGGATGGGCTTACCATGCACGCCCTGCTGCAACCCGAATGGATGACCGCGCAGATGTGCACCGACGTGTTGGAGTCCCACCTCAACGGACTGGGCAGCTATGCTGGCAGCCATTAACGTGCGTTAGCTTGAGGAATACACTTGAAACGTACGTCTTGCCAAGGAGGCAATGGGATGCACCATACAGGCGGGCCGGGCTGGCGGATCACCCTGGACACTTCGGGTCCTCTGCTCATTGCCCTGTACGTTCGCGACGCAGCCGGCCTGGACAGCGCGGGGCACCCGGCGCTCTGCCATGCGGAACCGAAGATCCGGCCCGCGGACCACACGCACCTCATGGCGGAGGTGGGCGGAATCAGTGCGCTCAAGACGGAGTGGGAAGCCTGGTGGGAGCAGCTCCTGAAGGCGCATCCCGAGATGTCGCCCGAACTGGGCCCGCCCGGCTTCCGGGCTTTCAGCAATTCCCCGGCCCTCCGGCGTGTCCTGCAGGCGCATTTCGGTGCGGCGCTGTCCTGGGGCCGGGAACGCCGCGCTGAGTACCTGGCCCTGGAGGCGGAGCGTGACGCCGCCGGCGGGGTGCAGCAGCTGCAGGACATGGTGGACGACCGGCTGCTGGAGGTGGGCCGCGCCGCCAATGATTTCAACCTGACCATCATCGAGTTGCCGCTGGCCGAGCCGCGGGCCTGGTACCTGGAGCCGGACAAGATCATCATGAGCTCGGATCTGCTGTCCCAGCCGGAACTGTTCCGCAGCTACGTGCAGCCGGTAGTGGACCTGCTGGTCTGAGTCCGCCCGGACGCACCCGGACGCCCTGACGCACCCGGGGAAGTGCCCCTACTGCGCCGGCGCCCCGGCGACGGTGACCCTGACCTGTCCCGCCGGAACCTCGGAGGCCTGCCAGCCGTTGCGGTCCTGCCGCGTCCAGCTGCGGCCGTCCGCCTGGACTTCCGTGATGGAGAGGGCCTTGGCGTTGGCAACCGCCCACTGCGCCACAGCCCACTCCCGGTCGCCCTCGGCCTCCAGGACAAGGGTGCCGCCCTCCGTGGATGCCGGGACCGCGCCAAAGTCCGAGGTGAGGCGTTCCTGCACCGCGGCCGGATCCCCGGCTGCGTCGGGGTCGCGCAGCGAGCAGTCGAGACCCGCGGCGGTCTGCCCGGTCAGCGACGAAGCGAAGGCGCGGGCCATCACCTGGTGCTGGGCGTAGGCGTCCGGGTAGGCGGAGCGCTGGACCCGCTGTGCGGCGTCGGTGATTTCCAGCGTCTGGTAGCCCGGGACCTTCACCAGGGCATCGTAGAACGCGTTGCTCGCGTGGTACGGGTCCATCACCTGCTCCGTGGTGCCCCAGCCCTGCGAGGGCCGCTGCTGGAAGAGCCCCCGGGAGTCAGGGCCGGCCTGGTCCCCGTGGCCGATGTTCCGGATCTTGGATTCCTGCATGGCCGTGGCCAGCGCAATACTGGCGGCCCGGGCCGGGAGCCCCCGGCGGACGGCGACGGCCGCTATGAGGCTGGCATTGGCCGCCTGGTCGGTGGCAAGCTGGGCGCTGCCGCCGCCCGTGGCCGTGCAGCGCTCGGTGATGAGGACCTCTGAGCGCTGCACGAATGCCACGGCCGTGTACACCCCGCCCGCCACCATGACAAGGGTCAGCAGCAGCACAACCCAACGGCGCAAGCTGCGTCTGCGTGCCACGAAACTACTCCCTCAGGCCCGTCCGGGGCCGGTCCATGCTGCTGACGGTTGGCTTTCCGCACCCAACCTTAGTTGGCGTGCAGGGCCTCATTGAGTTCGACGGTCTGGCCCTTGCGCGGGAGGACCTCCACCTCACCGGTGGAGGAGTTGCGGCGGAAGAGCAGGTTGGGGACGCCGGAGAGCTCCACGGCCTTAACGATCCGGCTGGTGTCCTCGCCGTCGGCGCCTTTGGCCCCGACCACGCTGACGCGGGTTCCGGCCGTGACATAGAGGCCGGCCTCGACGACGGAGTCGTCGCCGATGCTGATGCCCACGCCGGAGTTGGCGCCCAGCAGCACACGCTCGCCCAGGGCGATCTTTTCCTTGCCGCCGCCGGACAGGGTCCCCATGATCGAGGCGCCACCGCCGACGTCGGACCCGTCACCGGCGACCACACCGGCGGAGATGCGGCCTTCCACCATTGACGCGCCCAGGGTGCCGGCGTTGAAGTTGACGAAGCCCTCGTGCATGACCGTGGTGCCCTCGGCCAGGTGCGCGCCGAGGCGGACCCGGTCGGCGTCGGCGATGCGCACGCCGGCGGGGATGACGTAGTCGACCATGCGGGGGAACTTGTCCACGCCGTAGACGGTGACGGCACCGCGTCGGCGCAGCCGGGCGCGGGTCAGTTCGAAGCCTTCGACGGCGGCGGGCCCGAAGTTGGTCCACACCACGTTGGGGAGCTTGCCGAAGATGCCGTCCAGGTTGATGCTGTTCGGCTTCACCAGGCGGTGCGAGAGCAGGTGCAGGCGCAGGTACGCGTCGGCGGTGTCGGCGGGGGCCTCGTCGAGGTGGATCTGGGCGAACACGACCTTCTGCTCGGTGCCGCGGTCGGCGTCGGCGCCGGTCGCGGCGATCTCGAGCAGAGACGGGTCCGCGTTCGCGACGTCGCGGAGGCTCTCCGTGGCGGTGCCGAGGGCCGGTGCCGGGAACCAGACGTCCAGCACAGTGGCGTCACCGTTGCCGGTGGCGATCGTGGCGACGCCGTAACCATAGGCGGAGCGGGCGTCTGCGGGCACAGCGGGAGAAGCGTTTTCAGTCATGCCCTCAAGTCTATAGACGGCGCATGCCCTCCCCTAAACCCGTGACAGCCCATCCGGCACGCACCCCCTGGCAACGCCGCCTCAAAGCGCCCCGTCTGCGGGCCAGATGGGCGGGGTACCGGGGCAGCCGAGCGGATAAAGTGGGACGGTGACTGCCCCGGACCTGAACCCACACCCGAATTCCCGCCCCCACGCCGCCGCCCGACTGGACCTGCGCCAGGACGTGGCGCTGCTGACCGCCAGCCTCATCGACATCTACAGCGTCTCCGGTGCGGAGACGGAACTGGCCGACGCCGTGGAGCATGCCCTGCGCTCCGTCCCGCAGCTGGAGCTGGTCCGCGACGGCGACTCGATCATTGCCCGCACCAATTTCGGCCGCGCCGAACGGGTCATCCTGGCCGGGCACCTGGACACGGTGCCCCTGCCGACCACGGAGGGATCCCTGGGGACCGTCCCGTCCTACTGGCCCTCGGGATCGCCCGGCGAGGGCATCCTCTACGGCCGCGGTGCCACGGACATGAAGGGCGGGGTCGCCGTCCAGCTGGCGCTGGCCGCCGGTTTGTTCGACGGCGGCGCGGAGCCGGACAAGGACGTCACCTTTGTCTTCTACGACCATGAGGAAGTCGAAGCAGTCAAGAGCGGGCTCGGCCGGCTGGTACGGAACCACGGCCACCTGCTGGGCGGGGACTTCGCGATCCTGCTCGAGCCCACGGACGGGACCGTGGAGGGCGGGTGCAACGGCACCATCCGCTTCGAAGCGACCACGGCCGGGGAAGCCGCGCATTCCGCCCGGGCCTGGATGGGCAGCAACGCGATCCACGCCGCCGCGCCGATCCTCGCCCGGCTCGCGGCCTACGAGCCCCGGACGATCACCGTGGACGGACTGGACTACAGGGAAAGCCTCAACGCCGTGAAGGTCAACGGCGGGACCGCCGGCAACGTCATTCCGGACCGGTGCGTCGTGGAAATCAACTACCGGTTCGCCCCGGACAAAACCCCGGACGAGGCGGAGCAGCATGTCCGGGACCTGCTGCAGGGATTCGACGTCGTCCGCACCGACAGCGCCGCCGGCGCCCGGCCGGGGCTCAACCACCCCGCCGCGGCGTCTTTTGTCGCCGCTGTGGGGGCCGCGCCCAAGCCCAAATACGGCTGGACCGACGTCGCGCGATTCAGTGAGCTGGGCATCCCGGCGGTGAACTTCGGACCCGGCGACGCGCTGCTGGCGCATAAGGACAACGAACACGTCGAGGCCGACGCGATCCGCGAATGCCTGCGGGCGCTGCGGAGCTGGCTCACGGAGTAGCGCCGCAGGCAGCACCACAGGTATACAGCCGCCAACACAAAAGGTCCGGAGCCCCTCGCGGGACTCCGGACCTTTGTGCGTGCGGCGCGGCCCGGGTGCGGGACGGGCTGCGGGGCAGGGGACCTACTTGGCCGGGATCCCTGCGACCGGAACGTGCACAACGCCGCCGGCGGCCTTCTTGGAACCGCGTTTCTCGATCCAGATCGCGAGCCGGGAGACGGAGAAGTTGATGGCGATGTAGATCGCCGCCGCCACGAAGAACACCGGGAACAGGTAGTCCGGGCCGAGGAAGTCGGCCATGATCTGCACTTTGCGCAGCAGTTCCTCGTAGGACACGATGTAGCCGAGCGAGGTGTCCTTCAGCAGCACCACAAGCTGCGCCACGAGGGACGGCAGCATGCGCCGGATCGCCTGGGGCAGTTCGATGTTGCGCCGGGAGGCGAAGCTGGTGAGGCCGATCGCGAGGCCGGCTTCACGCTGGCCCTTCGGCAGGGACTGGATGCCGGCGCGGATGATCTCTGCGAAGATCGCCGAGTTGTACAGCACCAGGCCGGCGACGACGGCGGTGAAGGAACTGGTCGCGAACACCAGCAGCACGAAGAACATCATCAGGACCACGGGCATGCCGCGCAGGAATTCCAGCACGATCCGGGTGGGGATGCGGATCCAGGCGACGTCGGAGATGCGCATGAGGCACAGCAGGAGCCCCAGCGGGAACGCGATGACCGCGGCGACCGCGGCGGCGGTGAGGGTGGCGAGGATGCCGTTGCCGATCAGCACCCAGACCTCGGGAATCTGGAAGACGGCCCAGCGAGCGGGATCGAAAATTCCCTGCTGGGAGAGGATCGAGATGGCCCACCAGAGCAGGCCGGCAATGGCGACGACGCCGACGATGGAGCCGATCAGGGAGACACGGCGGGCCTTGGGGCCGGGGACGTCGTAAAGGACCGAACTCATCGGGCGATCGCCACCTTTCGTTCAACCAGGTTGGCGAGGTAGCCAAGCGGGACGGTTATCAGCAGGTAGAAGAAGGCGACGCCCACGAGGACCCACAGCACGGCGTCGCCGTTGGCGTTGGCGAGCTGACGGCCGTAGCCGAAGAGCTCCAGGACGTAGAAGGCGCCGGCCACCGAGGAGTTCTTCACCAGTGCGATGAGGATGTTGATCATGGGCGGGATCACCGTTCGCAGGGCCTGCGGCAGGATGATCAGGGTGAGGACCTGGCTGAACTTCATGCCGATGCTGCGGGCGGCTTCGGCCTGGCCGACCGGGACGCTGTTGACGCCGGAGCGCACCGCTTCGGCGATAAAGGCCGCGGTGTAGGCGCTCAGGGCGATGATGGCGGCGACCTCGAACTGCTGGAACGTCACCCCAAGCCGGGGAAGGACCACGGCGGCGAAGAAGAACGCGATGGTCAGCGGGGTGTTCCGGACGATCTCCACGTACGTCATGCTGAAGCCGCGCAGGGCGGCGATGGGCGAGACACGGGCTGCTGCGAGCAGGGTGCCGAAAATCAGTGCGAAGATCCCCGAGACCACGGACAGGAAGAGGGTTCTGAGAAAACCGTCCACATATGCGGGAAGGTTTTCAATGATGACGTCCATAGGTTCCTTAGGCTGCCTTGAGGGAAGTGGAGCGGGAAACGGGAATGGCGGTTACCGGAGCCGCGTCGGGCGCGTGCACCGGCAACCGCCACACCAGGCTAGTAGCGGTCGATCGTGGGAAGGGCAGGTGCGGTCTTGATGACCGTTCCGGCGGTGGCTTCCCAGGCCTTCTTGTAGGAACCGTCCTTCTCGAAGGCTTCCAGCTGGTCGTTGATCCACATGCGGAAGGCGGTGTCGTCCTTCTTCAGGCCGATGCCGTAGGGCTCCTTGGTGAAGGTCTCGTCCGAGGCCAGCTTGAAGGCCTCAGGTTCCTTGGCCACGAAACCGGCCAGGATGACGTTGTCGGTGGTGATCGCTTCAACCTGCTTGTTGCGCAGCGGCTCAAGGCAGGCGGAGTAGGTGGCAGCCGGGACGAGGACTGCTCCGTACTTTTCGACGATCGTGGCGGCCGGAGTGGAACCGGTGACCGAGCAGACGTTCTTGCCCGCGACGTCTTCGGGCTTGGTGATGGACGTGTTGTCCTTGTTGACCATCAGTGCCTGGCCGGCCTCGTAGTACGGGCCGGCGAAGTCGACTTCGGTTTTGCGCTTGTCGTTGATCGTGTAGGTGGCGACGATGAGGTCGACCTTGTCCTGCTTGATGAACTGCTCGCGGTTGGCGGAGACCGTCTCGACCCACTCGATCTTGTCCGCGGCGATGCCGAGCTTGCCGGCGATGAGCTTGCCCATTTCGACGTCGAACCCGATCGGCTTGCCGTCGAGGCCCTTCTGGCCGAACAGCGGCTGGTCGAACTTGGTGCCGATTTTGATCTTGTCGGCGGATGAAAGCTTGGCCATGGTGCTGTCGGCAGCGAAGCTCGGCTTCTCGGCCACGGGCGGGTTGGAAGAGGAGGTGCTGCCGCCGCCGCACGCGCTCAGGCTGAGGGCCAGAGCTGCGGACGCGGCAACCAGAAGTGATTTCCTTCGGGTCAAAAATGCCATCATGACATTCCTTTCATTGAACGGCCGCCTTGCGGCGGCCAGGGTGCGAACTCTTAAGGGATCAGTGGGTGAGCAGTTTGGAGAGGAAGTCTTTGGCGCGGCTGCTCTTGGGGTTGGTGAAGAACTCTTCGGGGGTGGCGTCCTCGACGATCTGGCCGCCGTCCATGAACACCACGCGGTCCGCGGCCTTGCGGGCGAAGCCCATCTCGTGGGTGACCACGATCATGGTCATCCCCTCCTTGGCCAGCTGGATCATGACGTCGAGGACTTCGTTGATCATTTCCGGGTCCAGCGCGGAGGTGGGCTCATCGAAGAGCATGACCTTCGGCTTCATGGCCAGGGCGCGGGCGATCGCGACGCGCTGCTGCTGGCCGCCGGAGAGCTGGGCCGGAAGTTTCGGCGCCTGGTGTCCGACGCCGACGCGCTCCAGCAGGGCCAATGCGTCCTTGTCGGCCTCGGCCTTCTTCAGGCCCTTGACCTTGATCGGGCCCAGCGTGACGTTCTCAAGAATTGTCTTGTGGGCGAAGAGGTTGAAGGACTGGAAGACCATCCCGACGTCGGCGCGCAGCCTGGCGAGTTCCTTGCCTTCTTCGGGCAGCACCTTGCCGTCGATCTTGATCACGCCGTCGTCGATCGTCTCGAGGCGGTTGATGGCACGGCACAGCGTTGACTTGCCGGAACCCGACGGTCCGATGACGACAACAACCTCGCCCTTGCGGACATTGAGGTTGATGTCCTTCAGGACGTGCAACTGGCCGTAGTGCTTATTGACGGCATTCAGGGAGACGAGGGCATCGCCGGGCACTTGAGTAGTCATAAGAAGAATCTAGCGAACATCTGCGGATTATGACCGCAATCACTGCTACTTCCGACAGATCGTGATTCAAGAGATACCTGCAGGTCAGCCTGCCGGCGGCGTCCTCGGGTATTCTTCGGGGTCCGTGCCGTGCCGTGCCGTGCCGGACCGGACCGGCACGGGCATCCGCGCACGTCCGTGCCGTGCCGGACCGGCGCGGACGGGCATCCGCGCTAACCTGTGGGCATGAGTACCGATCCGCAGCACCAGCGAGAGCCGGCCACAGCCGGAAAGACAGCCGGAAAGTCAGCCGGAAAGTCAGCCGGCAAGCCAGCCGCGAAGACAGCCGGGGGCGCCGCCGGAATGACCGCCGGCGAAACCCGCGACATTCCGGCCCCGGCCGGGATCCGGCACAAGGGCCCGCTGGAGCTGCGGCGCAAAGCCGCCAAGGTCACGATGTCCGACCGGACGCTGCTGGACACGAAGGGACCTGGCCAGTTCGTCCACACTGACCCGTGGCGCGTTCTGAGGATCCAGAGCGAGTTCGTGGAAGGGTTCGGCGCGCTGGCCGACCTGGGCCCGGCGGTCAGCGTCTTCGGCTCGGCGCGGACCGTGCCCGGCAGCCTGAACTATGAACTCGCCGTCGAGGTGGGGCGCCAGCTGGCTGAAGCCGGGCTGGCAGTGATCACCGGCGGAGGCCCCGGCTCCATGGAGGCCGCCAACAAGGGCGCCGTGCAGGGCAACGGGGTGTCCGTGGGACTCGGCATCGAGCTGCCCTTCGAGCAGGGGATGAACCAGTGGGTGGACCTGGGCATCAACTTCCGCTATTTCTTCGCGCGCAAGACCATGTTCGTGAAGTACGCCCAGGGGTTCATCGTGCTGCCGGGCGGCCTCGGCACGCTGGACGAACTCTTCGAAGCGATGGTGCTGGTCCAGACCAGGAAGGTCACCTCCTTCCCGATTGTCCTGATCGGAACAGCGTTCTGGAGCCCCATGGTGGAGTGGATCCAGACCACCCTGGTGGCTGAGGGAATGATGTCCGAGGAGGACCTGGACCTGCTGCAGGTGGTGGATGATCCGGCGCTCGCCGTGGAACTCGTGGTGGAAGGTGCCGCCCGGCACCGGAACCCCAACGGGAACGGCGCCGGGGACGGCGGCGGCACGCGGGTCTGACCAGCCATCCCTCGGACCTGCCGGCGTCTGGCACGATGGGGGAGTGAGCTTCTTCCTGGTCTTCCTCGCGATTGCGCTTGTCGGCGCCGCGTTCCTCCTCGGCACCGGCCGGGCGTCCAGTTTCCGCGCCCGCCGCCGAACGGGTGCCAGTGAGCTGCGTGCCCTGGATGACGGCTTCGACCAGCCGGTCGCCAACCTCCCGCCGGTGCTGCTGCCTGCCGAGGCGGAGCCGGCCGACGTCGACCGTCTCCGGTTCGCCGTGGGCCTGCGGGGCTACCGGATGGACCAGGTGGACCAGGTGCTGGATGACCTGCGGGACCAGCTCGCCACCAAGGACCGGAAAATCGCCGACCTCGGGGCGCAACTGGGACGAAACGGGGCGCAACTGGGACGAAAGCGGCACGAACCGGAGCGGGCCCCGTGAGCACCGACCCCCCAAAGGCGCAGCTCCCGGCGGGGGTGCAGCGGCACAGCCGCGAGGATGCGGCGGACGGAACCGGCAGTTCCGGGCGGCGTGACACCACTACCGCCGCGGCCCGGAGCGGCGTCGCAGCAGCGGCGGCCCGGGCGGCGCACTGGCCCTGGTGGGTCCAGGTGGGCGGACTCTATGTCGCCGCCCGGTTCGTCAGTGCCAGCATCTTCATGGCCGCCGCCCTGCACCAGGGCGTGAACCCCTGGTTTCCGGCCAAGCCGGACTATTGGTCCTTCGTCAATATCTGGGATGCCCGCTGGTACGGCGAGGTCCTGCAGAACGGCTACCCGGAAGTCCTCCCGACCGACGATGCCGGCAACGTCCGGGAGAACGCCTGGGCCTTCTATGCGCTCTTTCCCGTACTGGGCCGGGTGGTCGCGGGGCTGACCGGACTGCACCCGGCGCTCAGCCTGACGCTCATCGCCATGGTCTGCGGCCTGGGCGCGGCACTGGTCATCTATAGACTGTTCCGGCTCAAGGCATCGCACCAGACCGCGCTCTGGGGAACGGTGTTCGTGTCCACCTTTCCCGTGTCCCCGGTGCTCCAGGTCCCCTACGCAGAGTCGCTGAACCTGCTCCTGCTGGCCTCGGCCCTGCTGCTGGTGGTGACACGCCGCTACCTGTGGGCGTCGCCCGTGGTCGTGCTGATGTGTCTGTCCCGGCCGACGGGCGTGCCGTTCGCGGCGATGGTGGGGCTGCTGTTCCTCTACCGGGGGTGGCAGCACACCTCGGCGTCCCGCCGCCTCGCGCGCGGGAAAGACCCGCACACGGCGGGCGGCGGGCAGCCCGGCACAGTGCAGCACACCCGCCCCCAGCTTTGGTCCCTCGCCGGACTGACGGCAATCAGCGGATTGGCCGCCCTGATGTGGCCGGGGATCGCCTGGGCTGTCACCGGGGATATCCAGGCCTACACCAAGACCGAAACCGTCTGGCGCGGCCACGACCTCGTGCCGTTCAAACCTTGGTTCGACACCGGCATCCTGCTCTTCGGGCCGGTGCTGGGTGTGCTGGCGCCTTTCGTTTTCGTGGCACTGTTCAGCCGGCTCCTGATCAGCCGCCCGGTGCGGGCACTGGGCACAGAACTGCAGCTGTGGTGCGCCTGCTACATGGGATACCTGCTGCTTTTCCTGCACCCTCAGACGAGCACTTTCCGGATGCTGTTTCCGCTGTTCCCGCTGGCCCTCAGCGCGGCCCTCATCTCCCGGTCCCGCGCCTACCGCGGCACGGTGGTGGTCATGTTCGTGCTGCTGCAGATTGTCTGGATCGTGTGGCTGTGGGCCTGGGCTCCGCTGCCCGGCGGAGGGGACTATCCGCCGTGACGCGCGGCACCTTTTTTCACTGGCGGACCGGCGCGACGCGGCGCGTCGGAAAGTCCATTGATTAGCTACAGCCGCGTTGTTACGCGATAATAGTTGGTAAGCAAGGACAAGAAGCAAACTGAGTATATGGCCCTGATCTCACCCATCACGGCCGCCGGGCAGCTTGATTGACTAAGCGGACGCAGCCCGGCCGGGCTGGTATGTCACTGGACTAATGGAGGGGATATTCCTTATGGCGGCAATGAAACCACGCACCGGCGACGGCCCGATGGAAGTTACCAAAGAAGGACGAAGCTTGATCATGCGCGTTCCGCTCGAAGGCGGCGGACGGCTCGTCGTCGAACTCAACTCCGCCGAGGCTGCCAACTTGAAGGAATGCCTCGTCGGCGTTACCGAATAGCTTCACCGGACGCTCGACAGCGGGCGGTGTCCGCAGCCCGATGGCTGCGGACACCGCCCGCTTTTTTGCTGACCTACGGCGGAGTTGCCCGCTGCCCCCGACCGCGAGGTCCGGCGGCGACTCTCGCACGGCTACTTCTTGACAGCTGCTTCTTGACGGCTGCTTCTTGACAGCTACTTTTTGACGGCGACCAGCAGGCCGTCGCCGGTGGGCAGCATGGCCGATGCGAGGCGGTCGTCGTCGCGGATGGCCCTGCCCACCTGGCGCAGGACCACGGTGGTGGCCTCCCGCGCGGCCGGGTTGGCGACGCGGTCCTTGTCCAGCGCATCGTTGACGATCAGCAGGCCGCCGGACTTGAGCAGGCGGATGGCTTGCTCCACGTAGCCGGGGTAGCTCGGCTTGTCGGCGTCGATGAAGACCAGGTCGTAGGCGGCGTCCGTCAGCCGGGGGAGGACGTCGCGGGCGCGGCCGGAAATGGTCCGCGTGCGGTTGGCCGGGCTGCCGTCCTCCTGGAACGCTTCCCGTGCGGCTTTGAGGTGTTCGACGTCGACGTCGATCGTGGTCAGCACGGCCTGCGGACCCAGGCCACGCAGGATGCAGACGCCGGAGACGCCCGCGCCGGTGCCGATTTCGACAGCGGTCTGGGCCTTTGACGCGGCGGCCAGGACGGTCAGTACCGCGCCGACCCCCGGACCCACCGGGGTGACGCCCAGTTCAAAGGACCGTTCGCGCGCGTGCAACAGGACCTCATCCTCGGCAGGCAGATCTTCTGCGTAGGACCAGCTCGTGGACTTATCGGCGCTCATGGATTTCGCTTTCTGGGCGGCAGGGGGGGATTGTTCCCTCCATCGTACTGTGTCAGGTGCCGCGCCGCGGTCAGGTGCTGCACCTCCGGGAGGCGCCCCCGCCGCGGCGGTCAGATGCGGCCCGCAGGCGTCAGGCAATTCCCAGCTTGTATTGAAATGATGGATATCCGCTCATCCGCGAGGTGATCGGCGCCGAATCAAGGTTGCAGGAGCTTGCAGCCGCAAGCACCGTCCACGGCGTAAGCACCATCCACGAGGGGAGCGGACAATGTCGGTAGTGGCAGATGTCCCTGTAACTGAAGAGTCCCAGCCCGCGGCGGAGGCCGAGTGGGTCCGGCCCACCTGGGAGGAAGTGGTGACCAACCACTCCGCGAAGGTCTACCGCCTCGCGTACCGGCTCACCGGCAACAAGTACGACGCCGAGGACCTCACCCAGGAGGTGTTCGTCCGCGTCTTCCGTTCGCTGGAGAATTTCAAGCCGGGAACGCTCGACGGGTGGCTGCACCGCATCACCACGAATCTCTTTCTTGACCAGGCGCGGCGCAAAAGCCGGATCCGTTTCGACGCACTGGCCGACGACGCCGAATCCCGTTTGCCCGGACGCGAGCCCGGTCCGGAGCTGAGCTTCGAGTTCAACAACCTTGACGTCGACGTGCAGGCCGCCCTGGAGGAGCTTCCCCCGGATTTCCGCGCCGCCGTCGTCCTCTGCGACCTTGAAGGCCTGTCCTACGACGAGGTCGCCGTGGCGCTTGGCATCAAGCTCGGCACGGTCCGGTCCAGGATCCACCGCGGCCGCACCATGCTGCGGGAGAAGCTTGCGCACCGCGATCCGCGGCCGCCGCAGCCCGCCAAGGCCTCGCTGAAGCCGCGGCTGACGCTGCCGCGCATCGCCGGTCTCCTCTGAACCAGGCTATGCGTCTGCTGAAACGACTGTTCGGTAGCCCCCACGAAAGGCGGCCCCGGCACCTGGACTCGTGCGGGGAATGCCGGCTCCGCCAGCGCCGCGAACGCCAGTACCTGGAGCGGCTGCATGGCGCGGAAGTGCCCGCGGCCAGCGATGACCTGACCGCACGGTTGCTGGCGCGCACCGCGGAACTGGCCCGCAATGAACCGCCGGCCGCCCCGCCAGCGGCGGCCCGCGACTTCCGGCCTTCCCTTCGGGCAGCGGCGCTCTTCGCCGGGACTGTGGCAGCCGCCACCGCACTGCTCGGCGGATCCGCCTACCTGATGGGCGGGGACCGCGCCCCGACGGCTTCCGGAGCGCCCGCCCCCGTCTTTCTGCAGCGTGGCCTTGCCGCCGGCGGGTCTTCTGCCGCCATCGAGGCCGGGGCCGGGGCGCCGACAGGGTGGAGCCTCACCGGCGAACCCGATTTCACACCAGCCGGAGCACTCACAGGGGCGCAACTGACCGCCCTGCGTTCCGAAGGCTGGACCTGTCCTGAGCTGCGCGACCTCGGCTACCACCTCGTCTGGGCCAGGGCCGGGGTTCTCGCCGGCGGCAACATCCTGGAACTGCGCCTCACCGACGGCCGGAATTTCGTCACCGTCCTGGAACAGCACAGTGGCGAACCGCTCCGTGCCGCACGGCACAGCGGCGTGCCCGGGCAGTCCGGCAGTCCGGGCGGCGGGCCGCAAGCCGTCCCGCCCGCACCGGTCAACGTGCTCACGGGCCGTCCGGCGACGTCGGACGGCTTCACCGCCGCAGCGGTGCCGGCAGCAACTGATGCGGCCGGCGACGGGGCAGGGGCCGGCCCCGGGACGCTGTGGGTCAACCCAGCTGCACCCTTCGCCGCGATCTACCAGACGGGCGACGTCACCTTCACGTACGTCTCGGACCAGCCGGCGGAGCAGGCCGACGACGGCGTGGCCGCCCTCGTGCGGGCCCAAGCCGCGGCAACGGGGCCGGCCGGAAACGGCGGACCCGGGCAGGACCAGAGCGCCGACGGCGCCGGGGCCAATGTCGCCGCGCGGCTGGAGCGCGGCCTGGGCAGGATTCTGGAGCTGCTGGACCCATGACGGGCGGCTCTGCGAGTGGCACGCGCCGTGTGCCGCGGCCGAATCGTCCCGGCACCGCTTAAGAGGGTAATCTTCCTACAGTGCTTGGAATCAATGGACCGGAGTTTTTACTTCTGCTGATCATCGGCCTTCTGGTGATTGGTCCCAGCAGGCTGCCCGAATACACCCAGAAACTTGCCAACATCGTCAAGGAAGTGCGCCGGATGGCGTCGGGCGCCCGGGAGCAGATCAAAGAAGAAGTCGGCATCGACATCGATGACGTCGACTGGAAGAAATATGACCCCCGGCAGTACGATCCGCGCCGGATCATCAAGGAAGCGCTGCTGGACGATGACACCAAGCCGGTCAGCGCCGGTGCCCCGGCGGTAGCCACCGTGGCCGCGGCCGCCGCGGCCGCTGCGGAACGCCCGCCGGCCCGGAGTCTGGAGCGGCTCCCGGACGGCGAACCGGCGCCCTTCGATTCCGAAGCGACCTAACGCGGCTGCAGGCCCAGCGGCTTTCCGCTCAGCCCGCGGGGGACCAGGGCGAGCCTCCCTGCGATGTCCAGCAGTGCTACCGCCGCCGGTGTTTCGGGACGGCCCAGCACCAGGGGAAGCCCGGCGTCGCCGCCCTCCCGCAGCAGGATGTCCAGCGGGATCTGTCCCAGCAACGGAACGTCCGAGCCCACTGTGGCGGACAGCCGCGCGGCGAGCACAGCGCCGCCGCCACTTCCGAACAGCTCCATCCGGCCGCCGTCGGGCATTTCCAGGTACGACATGTTTTCCACGACGCCGGCGACGCCCTGGCCGGTCTGGGTGGCGATGGCGCCCGCCCGCTCGGCCACATCCGCGGCAGCAGCCTGGGGGGTGGTCACGACGAGGATCCGGGATTGGGGCAGCAGCTGGGCCACCGAGATGGCGATGTCGCCGGTACCCGGCGGAAGGTCCAGGAACAGAACGTCGAGATCACCGAAGTAGACGTCGGTGAGGAACTGCTCCAGGGCCCGGTGCAGCATCGGCCCGCGCCACGCGACCGGCTGGTTGCCGGGGACGAACATGCCGATCGAGATGACTTTGACCCCGTACGCCACCGGCGGCAGGATCATGTCATCCACCCGGGTGGGGGCCTGGGTGATGCCCATCAGCGCCGGTACGGAGAAGCCGTAGACGTCCGCGTCCACGATCCCCACGCGCAGCCCCTGGGCGGCCAGCGCGCAGGCGAGGTTCACCGTCACGGAAGACTTGCCCACGCCGCCCTTGCCGCTCGCGACGGCGTAGACCTTGGTCAACGAGCCGGGGTCGTTGAACGGGATCCTCCGCTGGCCGCCGGCGCCGCGCAACTGCTCCTTGAGGGCGTCACGCTGCACCTGCGTCATGACTTTCAGCTCGACCTCGACGCCGGTGACCCCGGGCACGGCGGACAGCGCCGCCTCGCAGTCGGCGGTGATGGTTCCGCGCAGCGGGCAGCCGGCAATGGTCAGGAGCACCGTGACACGCACCCGGCCGGCGTCGGAAACCTCCACTTCGGCCACCATGCCGAGCTCGGTGATGGGACGGCGGAGCTCGGGATCGATGACGGTGGCGAGGGCGGCATGCACGGCCCCGTCCCGGGGTGAGGCGGCGGGGATGCCTTGGGCGGGGATGCCCTGGGTGCTGTCCTGGCTGGGGTTCATGCGGTGACGGCTCAGTTCTCGGGGGAAGCGGGGTGCACCGGTGCGCCGGCGTTGTCCGGCCCGGCACCTTGCAGCGTGTCCGGCCCGGCACCTTGCAGCGTGTCCGGCCCGGTGTCGGTTTTCCTGGTGGGTTTCTGGCCGGTCCTGCTGTCGGACTTGACCCGGGGCGTTTGCTGGGTCCGGGGGCTGCGCTGCTTGTCGCGGCGGTCCTTCAGCTTGTCCTTGCCCTTGTCCCGCGGCGTCTCGAGGACGCCGGTGGAAGGATCATGGGTGCGCGCTTCCTCCTGGGCCTCCAGCATGTCCTCGAGCAGGCTGCGCAGTTCGGCCCGGACGTAGTCGCGGGTGGCGACTTCCCGCAGGGCGATCCGCAGCGAGGCGAGTTCCCGGGTCAGGTATTCGGTGTCGGAGAGGTTGCGTTCGGCGCGCTGGCGGTCCTGCTGGAGGGAAACCCTGTCACGGTCGTCCTGCCGGTTCTGGGCAAGGAGCAGCAGCGGCGCGGCGTAGGAGGCCTGCAGCGAGAGCATCAGGGTCAGCAGGGTGTAGCCGAGGGCCCGGGAGTCGAACTGCCACTCCAACGGGGCGAAGGTGTTCCAGACCAGCCAGAGGACGACAAACACCGTCATGTAGACCAGGAACTGCGGCGTGCCCATAAAGCGGGCAAAGCCCTCCGTGGTCTGGCCGAAGGCGTCCGGGTTGGGTGAGAACTTCGGCAGGATCCGCTGGCGGCCGCTTAGGGGTGTGTCGAGGCCGCCTTTGTCCGATTTGCTGCCCGGGCGGGCCTGGGGGTTCCGTGGTGTGCTGTTATCAGCCAATGCGGCCTCCAAGCTTCCTTATCGGGACATCGTCCTCGTGGGCGCGCCAGTCATCGGGCAGCAGATGGTCCAGCACATCGTCAACAGTCACCGCCCCCACAAGCCGACCGTCGCTGTTGACGACGGGGAGCGAGTTGAGGTTGTAGGTCGCCAGCGTGCGGGCCACCTCGCTGATGTGGGCCAGGTCCGACACCGGTTCCAGGGTCTTGTCCACCAGGTTGCCCAGCGGTTCGGGCGGCGGGTAGCGCAGCAGCTGCTGGATGTGGACGACGCCGAGGAACCGGCCCGTGGGTGTCTCCAGCGGCGGCCGGGCAATGAAGATCGACGACGCCAGGGCGGGGGAGAGCTCTTCGCGGCGGACATGGGCCAGGGCTTCGGCGACGGTGGCTTCCGGGGGCAGGATGACCGGGACCGGGGTCATCAGGCCGCCTGCGGTGTCCTCGTCGTATTCGAGCAGCCGGCGGACGTCGTCGGCGCCTTCGGGTTCCATCAGCTGGAGCAGTTCCTCCGCCTGGGCGCTGGGCAGTTCAGCGAGGAGGTCGGCGGCGTCGTCCGGGTCCATTTCCTCCAGCACGTCCGCGGCACGGTTCACGTCGAGGGCGGAGAGGATCTCCACCTGGTCGTCTTCGGGCATCTCCTGCAGGACGTCGGCGAGGCGTTCGTCCTGCAGCTCGCTCGCGACCTCGAAGCGGCGCTTGTCACTCATCTCGTGCAGGGCTTCGGCGAAGTCCGCAGGATTGAGGTCCTCGTGGGTCGCGACGAACTGGGTGGCGGCCTGGGGCTCGGTGCGCGCGTCCGGCTGCGCATCGGCCCAGTCAATGATCAGGGTCTCGTTGCGGCGCAGCCGGCTCAGCGGGGAGAGGGAATGGCCTCGGCGGACAAAGAGTTTGCTGACGAACCAGTCGCCGGAGCGGTGCTTGTCCATCGCGATGTCCTCGATCGTGGCGTCCCCGCTGCCGTCGGCGAGCGTAACGCGGCGGTCGAACATCTCGGCCACCACGAGGGTTTCCGCGCCGCGCTGTTCGAAGCGCCGCAGGTTCACCAGCCCGGTGCAGATGATCTGGGTCTGGTCGATCGAGGTGATCCGGGTCATCGGCACGAAAACGCGCTTCTTCCCGGGGACCTCGACGACGATGCCCACCACGTGCGGGGCGCCCCGGGTTCCACGGGAGAGCACGACGACGTCGCGCAGCCTGCCCAGACGGTCGCCCAGTGGGTCAAAGACGTCAAGTCCGAGGAGGCGCGCAACAAACACCCGCGAAAGATTTGTGCTCACCTGTACAGGCTACCGAGTCCGCTCTCTTTTAGCTGAATTTGCAGCCGGTGCACAGCCGGATAGGTAAGAATAGGCGTATGTCAAACATTTTTGGTGCTCCCAGGGCTGGCGCCCCCAACGGCCCCGACGAGGCCCGCAGTGTCCCCAAGGGCGAGACTGTCGGTTCCTACAACTCCTACCTGGATGCCCAGAAGGCGGTGGACTACCTGGCGGACCAGCAGTTCCCGGTCCAGATGGTCTCGATTGTCGGCAATGACCTGAAGATGGTGGAGCGGGTCACCGGCCGGCTGACCTACCCCCGGGTTGCCCTGTCGGGTGCACTGAGCGGCATGTGGTTCGGCCTGTTCGTCGGCATCATGCTGTCCTTCTTCTCCACGACCGACGGCGCCTTCTCGATCATGACGTCGGTGCTGATGGGTGCCGCGTTCTTTATGCTGTTCGGGATCGTCACCTACGCCATGCAGAAGGGCAAACGCGATTTCACGTCCACGAACCAAGTGGTGGCGACGAACTACGACGTTGTGGTCTCCTTTGAGGCGGCAAACGAGGCGCGGCGCCTGCTCCACCAGCTTCCGATGACCCAGCATGACGCCTCGGCGTCAGCCGGATCCGCCGGATACTCCCAGCGCGACTACCAGCACCAGCCGTACCAGCCCGGTCCCGGGCAGGGCGCCCAGTCGCCGGGCCAGCAGGGCCACGCCCCGCAGCGCCCCGCGGCCTGGAACGACCCCTACGGCCAGCGCACCCCCGACGCCGAAGGCCAGGAGCCAGGCGGCCAGCAGCCCGTCCACCAGCCGGCCGAAGGCCAGCAGCCCGGCCACCAGCCGGCCGAAGGCCAGCAGGCAGAACCCCACCTCCGACCGGCAGGGTCTGCCGATACCGCGGCAGAGACGGAAGAGGTCGCCAATCCGGCCGGGTTCGCCTACCCGGACCTGCCGGATGGCCGCCCGCAGTACGGGGTCCGCGTCACCGATCCGCCCAAGCAGGGTCCCGACGAGGGCGGTTCGCAGCACTGACCGGCAACGCAGAAGGCCTCCGCCCGGAGTGATCCGGGCGGAGGCCTTCTGCGTGTCAGCGACAGCGTGTCAGCGCCGGCGAAGCCCGGCCGGCGCGGAATTACGCCGTCTGGCTGTCAGCTTCCTGGTAGATTCCCGCCATCCAGGATTCGACGTCGTCGGCCTTGCGGGGCAGGGCCGCGCTGAGGTTGACCGGGCCGTCGGCGGTCATGAGGATGTCGTCCTCGATGCGGACGCCGATGCCGCGGTACTCCTCCGGGATCGCGAGGTCCTCGTCCTTGAAATACAGCCCGGGTTCGATCGTGAAGACCATGCCGGGGGTGAGGACGCCGTCGAGGTACAGTTCGCGCTTGGCCTGGGCGCAGTCGTGCACGTCGAGGCCGAGGTGGTGGCTGGTGCCGTGCGGCATCCAGCGGCGGTGCTGCTGGCCCTCGGCGCTGATGGCTTCCTCCACGGAGACCGGGAGCAGGCCCCAGGCGGCCAGCCGTTCCGCCAGCACGGTGGTCGCGGCGGTGTGGATGTCGCGGAACCGGGTGCCGGGCTGGGCGGCGGCGAAACCGGCGTCGGCGGCGTCCAGCACAGCCTCGTAGACTTTGCGCTGGATCGCGGAGAAGGTGCCGTTGGCCGGCAGGGTGCGGGTGATGTCCGCTGTGTAGAGCGAGTCCGCCTCGACCCCGGCGTCGAGCAGCAGCAGTTCGCCGGCATTGACCTCGCCGGTGTTGCGGGTCCAGTGCAGCACCGTGGCGTTGTTGCCGGAGGCCGCGATGGTGTCGTAGCCGAGTTCGTTGCCTTCCTCCCGGGCCCGCGCGAAGAACGCCCCTTCGACGACACGCTCGCCGCGCGGGTGGGTGAGTGCCCGGGGCAGGACCTTGACGACCTCGGTGAAACCCTGCACCGTGGCGGCGACGGCGGTTTTCATCTGCTCGATTTCCCACTCATCCTTGAGCAGGCGCAGTTCGGAGAGGGCCTCGGAGAGCTTCTCGTCGAGGGCGTCGAGGATGCCCAGGTCCAGGTTCTCCGGGTCCTTGGCGGTGTTGTAGCGGGCGGTGTCCACGAGGGCGTCGATGTTCTCGTCCACCTTCCGCACCAGCCGGATGGAGATCCCGCCGATTTCGGGGGCGCCCACGTTCTTGGTGATGCCCAGTTCGAGTTCGCTGATGTCCGCGGTGTCCAGGCCAAGCCGGGCCTTGAACTCGGCCAGGGTGGGACGGGCGCCGATCCAGAATTCGCCGGAGCGGGAGTCGGCGTAGAACTGCTCGGTGTCGCGGCCGGCCAGCGGGCGGAAGTACAGCATCGCGTGGTGGTGGCCGCCGTCGTCGCCCTTGCCCGACTCCACCGGTTCAAGGATGAGCACGGCATCGGGCTCGTGGTCCAGGCCCAGGCCGGTGAGGTGCGCGAAGCCGGAGTGCGGCCGGAAGCGGTAGTCGCAGTCGTTGGAGCGGACTTTCAGCGGACCGGCGGGGATGACCAGGCGTTCGCCTTTGAACTGCTCTGAGATGGCGCGCCGGCGGGTGGCGGCGTGGCCGGCGACGGCGTCGCGTTCGGGGAGCTGCTCGCGGGACGGGGCCCAGTTGCTGGCCATAAAAGCCTTGAAGGCGTTGGAGCTGGGCCGCAGGGAGCGGTTGTTGACGCGCTCATCGAGGGGCTGGGAAGCGGAAACTTGGGTGCTGTCTGCATCTTTCACCGTCCCATAGTCTCACCAGCGGAGCGGCTTAGGCCAACAGGCCGGCGGCGTCCATCCGGGTGCCGCGGCGGCGATCTACTAGGCTGGTGAGGTGAGGATCGACCTGCATGCACACTCGAACGTATCCGACGGCACCCAAGCGCCCGGCGCGGTGATGGCCTCGGCGGCGGAGGCGGGGCTCGACGTCGTCGCCCTGACCGACCATGACTCCACCGACGGCTGGGCCGAGGCCGCCCTCGCCGCCCGCGGGCTCGGCGTGGCGATGGTTCCCGGGATGGAGATTTCCTGCCGGACGAGGGAGGGGATCAGCGTGCACCTCCTCAGCTACCTGCACGACCCGGCGCACCCCGGGCTGCTGGAGGAAATCACCAAGGCCAAGGATGCCCGCTTCACCCGGGCCGAGCGGATGGTCAGCCTCCTCGCGGAGGACTATCCGCTGAGCTGGGATGATGTAATCCACCACGTGGCGCCCGGTGCCACGCTGGGCCGGCCGCACATCGCCGACGCCCTCGTCGCCGCGGGCGTAGTGGCGGACCGCACCGAGGCGTTCGATTCCATCCTGACCTCACACTCACGCTACTTTGTGCAGCACTACGCGCCGGACCCGGCATTCGCCGTCGAACTGGTCCGTGCGGCCGGCGGCGTGCCGGTGTTCGCCCACCCGGTGGCGTCCGCCCGCGGGCGGATCGTGGGGGAGCGCATCTACCAGGAAATGATCGACGCCGGGCTGGCCGGGCTGGAAATCTACCACCGCGACAATCCCGAGGAGGGCAGGGTGTTCCTGCGCAAACTCGCGGACCGGCACGGGCTGCTGGTGACGGGGTCCTCCGACTACCACGGCACCGGGAAACCGAACCGGCTGGGCGAGAACCTGACCTCACCCGAAGTATTTACCCGGATCGAGGAACAGGGAACCGGAACGCCGGTGGTGCGCTGACACGGCGGATCCCCTGTCGGCTGCCCGGCCCGGCCCGTTGAGCTATCAGTCCTGGTCCCCACCGGGCCGGAATGGCCACCACAAGTGATAGCGCAACGGGGCTAACTTGGAAAAACGGTGAAGGCGGTGTGCGGGGCGAGCCGCTTGGCCATGACGTCGATGGCCGGCTGGTTCTGGTCCACGCAGACGAATCTGCGGTCCAGCTTCGCGGCGACGGCGCCAAGGGTGCCTGAGCCGGCGAAAAAGTCCAGGCACCAGTCGCCGGGGCGGCTGGAGGCTGCCACCACGCGGCGGATCAGCCCTTCGGGCTTCTGCGTGGGGTAGCCGGTTTTTTCCTTGCCGGTAGGGGAGACGATGGTGTGCCACCAGACGTCCGTGGGCAGCTTGCCGAGCTCGCGTTTGGCCGGTGTCACGAGTCCGGGCGCCATGTAGGGCTCCCGGTCCACTTCGGCGCTGTCGAAGTGGTATTTCGCCGGGTTCTTGACGTACACGAGGATGTTGTCGTGCTTCGTGGGCCAGCGGTACTTGGCGCGGGCGCCGTAGTCGTAGGCCCAGATGATCTCGTTCAGGAAGCACTCGCGGCCGAAGATCGCGTCGAGCATGACCTTGGCGTAGTGCACCTCACGGTAGTCCAGGTGCAGGTAGAGGGTGCCGTCGTCGGCGAGCAGCCGCCAGGCCTCGACGAGGCGCGGTTCCAGGAACGTCCAGTAGTCGCTGAACGCGTCGTCGTACTTGTGCAGCGCGCCCTTGATTGTGTCGTAGGAGCGGCCCTTGAACCCGACCCGGTCACCGTCGCCGCCGGTGTTGAGCACCATCCTGGTTTCCTGGCGCTTCTGGACCCGGCCGGTGTTGAAGGGAGGGTCCACGTAAATGAGTGTGAAGGCGCCGTCCGGCAGCGTCGGGAGGTACGCCGCGTTGTCCGCGTGTACCACCAGGTTGCTGCCGTCCGGCGCCCAGACGGTGTCAGTCATGAGGGGGTTTAGGCCTCGGTGCTGCGCGCCGGAGCCCCGGCCTGTGCTTCGCCCGCGACCACTTCGCCGTTGTGCCGGCGGGTGCGGGTGCGTCGGCGTGCGCGGGTGGCGCGGTCAACCTCGGTCGGTGCGCTAGCGGCGGACCTGGCGGGTGCCTCGGCGGCGGGGCCGGTGCTGGCTTCCGCCTCGGCCGGACGACGACGGCGGTCGCCGGAGCGTCCGCTGTCCTTGCCGGCGGTGGAGCCGCCGCTGCGGCGGGTGTCGCGGCTGCCGTCCCGGCTGCCGCCGGCGGTGCGGGCGCTGTCACGACCGCCGCTGGTGGCGCCGGCGTC